>JAFWWK010000133.1 GCA_017523615.1 Clostridia bacterium | reverse complement strand
CTGGTTGAGCGCAAGGCTCAGAAGGATCGGCACCGGGAAGCCCCAGAGCAGGCTGTAGAGACTCAGCTTGACGGTGTTCCACAGCATGCGGTCGAAGGTGGGGGCCCGGAAGAACCTTTCGAACCATTACCAGCCCACCCAGGGACTGCCGGTGATGCCCAAGCCCGGGTTGTAGTTCCGAAAGGCGATCTGGATGCCGTACATGGGCCCGTACTTGTACACGATGGTGATGACCACCGGGATCAAAAGCAGGACATACAGCTGCCAGCTGTCCGCCATACGCCGGCCCAGGCTTTTGCGGTGCACTTTGGGGGAGGCGACGGCTTTTGCGGTCATAAGCATTCCTCCTTCATGGAATATTGTTTGGTAATTCATGATACGTTTCATGAACTTTTCTAAAGAATAACACACAACGACTGCTATGTCAATATGGATTTTGATGATTTGTGCCATTTTTTTGCCAAAAATACCGTCATTTCTATAATTCGCGGCATATTGACCTTATATCATGAAAATGATATATTATTTCATGAAATATATTGGAAGGGAGGCGTGCCCTTGCCCAGGGACAGCAAAGCTCCGACCATGGCCGACGTGGCAAGGGAAGCCGGCGTCGCCCTGGGAACGGTCTCCCGGGTCGTCAACGGCCAGGCCGTGGGCGAAGAATACAAATCAAAAGTAGAGGCCGCCATCCGCCGCCTCGGCTACGAATACAACTCCAGCGGACGGACGCTTCGCACAGGCAGCACCAACATTGTCGCGCTGATCATCCCCAACACCGTAAACCCGTATTTTGCCCTGCTGGTGCACCATATCAACATCGCGCTGGAAAAACGGGACTGCCGGATGATGCTGTGCTTTACGGAATACGACACCGACCGGGAGACAGAATTTATCCAAATGGCGCGGCAGAACCAGGTGGACGGTATCATCGCCCTCACCTACAAGCCGGACCTGGTCATCCCCGCCGACATCCCGTTCGTGACCATCGACCGCTTTTTTTCCACTTCCGTTCCCTGCATCGCCTCGGACAATTTCGGGGGCGGATGGATGGCGGCCCACAAACTGAAGGAGATGGGATGTACACGCCTGGCCTTTATGAGGTATTCCTCCACCCTGACAAACGAACCCAGCAAGCGCCGGGACGGCTTTGTCAGCGCCTGCGTGGAAATGGACATTCCCTTTGAGATCATGTGCCTGGATGACGGCCAGCCCTTCTCCAGGTTCGAGGATTTCCTTCGTTCCCATTTTTTAGGCGGCTCTCTGACCTTCGACGGGCTTTTCATCGGCACGGATTACCTGGCCTGGCAGATCATCCATGTGCTGCACGGCATGGGCCTTCGCGTGCCTGAGGACGTTCAGGTGATCGGCTTTGACGGCATCCGCATATTCGGCGACCAGGAATACGCCGTTTCAACCATCGTACAGCCGGTGCCGGAGATCGCCGAGGCCTGCGTCAGCACGGTCCTGTCCCGTCATATGTCCAACGTTCCTTCCCTCATCTGCCTGCCGGTGAAATACGCCTGCGGCGGAACGACCAAAGATAGTAAGGAGTGATCATCATGACCGACGTCGTGGCCCTGGGCGAACTGCTGATCGATTTCGCCCCAAAGAGCGTCAATGAAAACGGATACCCCATTCTGTCCGCCAATCCAGGCGGAGCCCCCGGCAATTTTCTAGCGGCCCTGAACAAATACGGCTGCTCCACCGCCATGATCGGCAAGGTCGGGGATGACATGTTCGGAAGGCTCCTGATCAAAACCCTGCAAGGCGCGGGCATCGGGACGGACGGCGTCGTCGTCGATCCCGGCCAGTTCACCACCCTGGCTTTCGTATCCCTGGACGAAAGCGGCAACCGGGACTTTTCCTTTGCCCGCAAGCCCGGCGCGGACACCTGCCTCACCCCTGACGAGGTGAACGGCGATCTGATCTCCGGCGCCAGGGTGTTCCATTTCGGCACCCTCTCCCTGACGGACGAACCCGCCGCCTCCGCCACCAAAAAGGCCGTGAAGCTTGCAAAAGATCGGGGCATCCTGGTCAGCCTGGATCCCAACCTGAGGAAGCCCCTGTGGAAGACCGAGGACGCAGCCAAGGCCGCCATCGAATGGAGCCTTCGCCAGGCGGACATCGTCAAGATCAGCGACGAGGAGATCTCGTTCCTGTGGGGCCTCTCTCCTGAAGAAGGTGCTGAAAAGCTGCTTTTGGAATACGGCGTTTCCCTGGCGTATGTGACCCTCGGTCCCAAGGGCTGCTACGCTGTGAACCGCTCCAATCGGATCACGGTAAACAGTCCCTCCGGCATCAAGGTGGTGGATACCACCGGCGCCGGGGACATATTCGGCGGCAGCGCCATGAGCCGCTTCCTGAAAATAAAAAAATCCCCCGCCGATCTTACGGCGGAGGATATGACATCCATCGTTCGCTTTGCCTGCACAGCCGCCAGCCTTTCCACCCAGAAGCACGGCGGCATCACCAGTGTACCGGAAATGGACGAGGTGCTCTCCCGTATGGGCTGACCGAAAGAACGTTTCTCTGTTTTTCAACGACGCCCGGACAGATTCAGAGGCCGGTTTATTCCGGCCTCGCCTTTATATTGAAATGATCAAGAAAAATTACCGAAGGACCCTGACCGCCTGTTACCTCGCGTTCATCACCCAGGCGATCTGCGCCAATTTCACACCTTTGCTTTTCCTGAAATTCCATACGGATCTGGGCGTCTCCCTGGGGCAGATCGCCCTGATCCCGGCAGCGTTCTTCCTGACGCAGCTGCTGGTGGACGTGTTCTGCGCCCGCTTCGTGGATCGTATCGGTTACCGTAAAAGCGTCGTCGCCTCCGAGGTCGCCTGCGGCCTGGGCCTCATGGGCCTGGCCCTGCTTCCGGATCTGCTCCCCGATCCCTTCACGGGCATTATGATCTGCGTCGTCATCTACGCCGTGGGCAGCGGCCTGATCGAGGTGCTGGCCAGCCCTATTGTGGAGGCCTGTCCTTTTGATAACAAGGACGCGGTAATGAGCCTGCTTCATTCCTTTTACTGCTGGGGCTCGGTGGGCGTGATCCTCCTTTCCTCCCTGTTCTTCGCTGTGTTCGGCATCGCCAACTGGAAGGTCCTCGCCTGCGTCTGGGCCCTGGTCCCCCTGAGCAACATCTTCAACTTCGCCACCTGCCCCATCGAACACCTGACAGAGGAAGGCCAGGGGATGTCCATCGGGGAGCTTTTCAGAACGCCGCTTTTTTACCTGGCAGTGGTCCTGATGGTGTGCGCAGGGGCGAGCGAGCTTTCCATGGCCCAGTGGGCCTCCGCCTACACCGAGGCCGCCCTGGGCTTCAGCAAGGCCGTAGGCGACCTCGCCGGCCCCTGCCTGTTTGCGGTCACCATGGGGATCAGCCGGGTGATCTACGGCAGATACGGCGCAAAACTGGACCTGACAAAATACATGGTCTTTTCAGGGTTCCTGTGTCTTGCCTGCTACCTGCTGGCCTCCCTTTCCGCAAACCCCGCCGTAGGCCTTGCCGGCTGCGTCCTGTGCGGTTTTTCGGTGGGCATCATGTGGCCCGGCACCATCAGCATCATCTCCCCCCGCCTGCCCCGGGGCGGAACCGCGCTCTTCGCCCTGCTGGCCATGGCCGGCGACCTGGGCGGCGCCTTCGGGCCCAGCCTGGTGGGCGCAGTTACCCAGAACGCGGGCGACCGCCTGCAGATCGGCATGCTCACCGGAAGCGTATTTCCCCTGGCACTGATCGCTGCCCTCCTGCTCTTTATGAGAAGCGCGGCCGGGAAGCGGAAGCCCGGATGATCCTTCCTCTCCCAAATGAACCGGTAATAAATCGGGGCTGCCGCAGATTGCGGCAGCCCTGTCCGTTGTTGTGTCTGCTTTTCAGTCCCTCCGGAACAGATCCCTGGTATACACTTTGTCCTCCACGTCGTCCAGTACGCTGTCGTAACGGTTTGCGATGATGGCGTCGCAGCTTTTCTTGAAACGTTCCACGTCGTTCACCACCAGCGATCCGAAGAACGTAGTGCCATCGTTCAGTGAAGGCTCGTAGATGATGACTGTCGCGCCTTTCGCCTTGATGCGCTTCATGACGCCCTGGATGCTGCTCTGGCGGAAATTGTCGGAGTTCGCCTTCATCGTCAGGCGGAAAACGCCCACCGTGATGGGGCGCTCCTTCTCCGCGTTCCACATGCTGTTGGCGGTGTAGTAACCCGCCCGCTCAAGCACGCGGTCCGCGATATAATCCTTGCGGGTCCTGTTGCTTTCCACGATCGCCTGGATCAGGTTTTCGGGAACGTCAGCATAATTGGCCAGCAGCTGCTTGGTGTCCTTCGGGAAGCAGTAGCCGCCGTATCCGAAAGATGGATTATTGTAATGGGTCCCGATCCTCGGATCCAGGCATACTTCCGGGTGTTCAGACCCTTAACCTCCGCATAGGTATCCAGCTCATTAAAGAAGGAAACGCGGAGTGCCAGATAGGTATTGGCAAAAAGCTTGACCGCCTCCGCCTCGGTAAAGTCCATGAACAAGGTGTCCACATCCGGCTTTTCCGCACCCTCCTGAATCAGGCGGGCGAAGGTTTCCGCCTTTTCCCTGCTTCCCGAATCACAGCCTATGATGATCCGGCTTGGATACAGGTTATCGTACAGCGCTTTGGATTCCCTCAGGAACTCAGGGCTGAACAGGATGCGGTCCGTACCGAACTTTTCCCGCACCCTGCGGGTGCAGTCCACAGGGATGGTGGATTTGATGACCATCATCGCGGTGGCGGAGGATCTCAGCACCAGTTCAATGACGCTCTCCACGGCGCTGGTATCAAAGAAGTTTTTCTGTGGATCGTAATTGGTCGGGGCGGCGATGATCACAAAATCCGCATCAGCATAGGCGGATGCCGCGTCCGTTGTGGCGTTCAGGTCCAGCCCCCGGGCTTCGTGCTCCTCCAGGAATTTTTCGATATAATCATCCTGGATCGGCGATTCCCAGCGATTGATCTTCTCCACCTTTTCCGGAACGATGTCCACGGCGGTCACATGGTTGTGCTGGCTCAGGAGGACCGCCAGCGACAGCCCGACGTATCCCGTTCCCGCTACTGCGATGTTCTTACTGTCTCCTTTCCCGCCTAAGGGGCCATACCCGGAAGACGGCTAATGTTGGATCCCACCGCTGTCCAGGTCAAAACCCCGGATATCAGTTCCTGATCCCAGTATAGTTTTCCTGTACGGCCTGGTAGCCCTTCATATCACCGATGTCATACCGTTTTCCAGGCATATCGAAGGCGTGCATCGGCGTCTGCCCGGAAAGCCACGCCGCGAAGGAACCGGGGGCGTCATAGCCGCAGCCGGCGGCCAGGGCTTCCGGGATCCGCCGGATATCATCCGCCCGATAGTAATAGAAGGGCGGCACCGCGCGGTTTCCCTTGGGAGACCGCGGCTTCTCCTCATAGGATGTGATCAGGCCGTTTTCATCCGTCGTGATGATGGCGGTCCTGCGCTGTTTCGCAAGGTCGTTTTCCTCATGGCACATCACGCAGGACGTGCCCTTCTCCCGTGCAAAACGAACAAAAGAGCAGAGTGAAAAATCCAGCACGTTGTCCCCCGCCATCACAAGGCAGTCATCCGCGATCGCCAGTTTTTCGGCGGCTAATTGGATGTCCCGGACTGCGCCGAGGCGCGTCTCGTTGCTCTCGGTGCCGTCGTCGACCAGGGTGATCCTTTGAGGCTTGCCCGCGGCCCAGGCTTCAAAATGAGAAATGAATCGATGGTTGCTGATGACCGCGAATTCGTCCGTCAGCGGGGCCACGTCGTCCACGAGCCAGTCCAAAATGGTTTTTTCCCCCACCTTCAAAAGCGGCTTCGGGAAGTCCTTCGTCAGCGGGTACAACCGCGTGGCGTATCCGGCGGCCAGAATAACACATTTCATAATTTCACCCCGTCCGCGGAATCGCACAGCGCGCCAAGGTATTTGCCCCGAAGCGCGGGATAGACCTTGAGGTACTTTTCCTCCACTGTCCGGAGTATCCCTTCAGCTTTATCCGGATCCACAAGCGCCATGCAGCAGCCCTTGAAGCCGGCGCCGGAAAAGCGCCCGCCATAGATGCCGTCAGTTTCCGTCATGATGTTATACAGTGTGATCAGCTCCGGACAGCCGCATTCGTAATTTTCGACGCTGCTCTTCCCGCTTTCGAACACGAGGCGCCCATAGGTGTCCAGGTCCCCGTTTTTCCATGCTTCCGCGCCTTCCTCGGCACGGCGGAATTCGCCGAAGTAGTGATCCGCCCGCTTCCGGAAAGCCTCCGGCAGCCGGTCCCTGTACTCCTGGTAAATCGGAAAGGGCACATCCCTCAGCCTGGTGTCGGCAAACTTGCCGTATTGGAAGCCGGCATATGCCAAAAGACTGTAAGCCGCGGCCTTGCATTCGTCCTGGCGAAGGTTGTAGGCGGAGGTAGCCAGGCTGCGCTCCAACCCGCTGAAAAACACGGCGATCCTGAAGGGCTTCATCAAGGGATGCTTCGGGATCAGGACAAAGCTGTCGTCCGCGCAGTCAAGGTACAAAAGCCTGTCTTTTTTACACAGCACCTCGCAGCTCTGGTCCAGCTTTCCGCAGTTGACGCCCACATATTTGTTCTCCGCTGCCTTCGCCATCATGATGGTGTCCCATGCTTCCAGGCGGATGCCGTTGACATTGGCCAATGCGGACAGGAAAGCGATGATCACGGCAGCGGAGGAGGACAGGCCGCCAATGGGAAGGGTTCCCTCGATAACGGCGGAAATACCGTAGCGCAGCGGGTATTTTTCCTGCAGCTGCTTCGCCGCGCCGCGTATATGGTCCGCCCAGTCCCCCACTTTCTCCTCCGGGATGCCGTTCACATGGAACTGCGCCCTCTTGGGAAAATTGACGCTCTGCAGTTCCACCACGCCGTTTTCCTTGCGGTTGTAAACGATATGGATCCCCTTATCGATGGCCATGCCGTTGATCTTGCCGTACTGGTGGTCGATGTGCGCGCCCAGCGGGCTGATGCGGTACGGGCAGAAGGTCATCGCCCCCGGCGCTCTCCCATAAGTCTGGAAGTATAATTCTTCACATTTCATTTTTTTCCTTTATATGCGTTCCCCCTCGCGGCGGAAACGCTTTATCATCCGCGGTAATATTCCCTGTACCATTCGCAAAAGGCCCTCAAGCCTTCCCTGATACCGATCTTCGGCGTGAATCCGTAATCCCTTTCCAGCGCTTCCGAATCCGCGTAGGTCACGGGTACGTCCCCGGGCTGCATGCCTGTCAGCTCCCTGTGGCCTTCAAAATCGTAATCCGCCGGGAGCACCCCTGCGCGAACCAGCTCCTCCTGCAGGATGCTGATGTAGTCCAGCAGGTTTTCCGGTTGACCGCCGCCGATATTGTACACGGCATAGGGAGGCACCGGCAGCCCGTCCGGGCCGTTTTCCTTCGCAGGTGCCCCGCGCATCACCCGCAGGATCCCTTCGACGATGTCGTCGATATAGGTAAAATCCCGCTTCATGTCGCCGTAATTGAAGATGCGGATGGTCTTCCCCGCAGCCAGGGACCGGGTGGCGGAATAATAGAACATATCCGGTCTGCCGGCGGGCTCATAAACGGTGAAAAAACGAAGGCCGGTGGAGGGGATGTTGTACAGCTTGGAATAGGCGTGGGCCAGCAGCTCGTTGCTCTTCTTGGTAGCCGCGTACAGGGAAACGGGATTGTCCACCTTGTCGTCCGTGGAGAAGGGTACCTTTTTGTTGCCGCCGTAAACACTTGAGGAGCTTGCGTATACCAGGTGCTCCACCGGGTAATGACGGCAGGCCTCCAGGATGTTGTAGAATCCGATGATGTTGGATTCGATATACACATCCGGGTGGTCGATGGAGTACCGCACCCCGGCCTGGGCGGCCAGGTTGACCACCACGTCGAACTTCCACTCGCCGAACAGCCTGTCGACCAGGGCCCTGTCCCCGATGGAGCCTTTGACGAACACATGCTTTACCGGCGAATCCGCCGCCGCCTTTTCCACCTGCTTCAGCCGCCATTCCTTCAGGCTGACGTCATAATAGTCGTTCATGTTGTCAAGGCTGACCACCGTCCCCCCGGAAAGCTCCCGAAGCAGGCGAATGACAAGGTATGATCCAATGAACCCGGGAGATCCGGTCACAAGAATGGTTTTACCGTTCAGGTCGATAACGCTTTTCTGCATGTTTCCCTGGTTTCTCCTTCCCGCGGACAGCGGCGGAACGCCGCTTTGCATTGTACTTCGTCCTTCTCAAGCCGGCGTTATATCTTCAAGAAGAAGGATTTGTAAACCATTATCCTAAATTCATTGTTTTTTCAGCTCAGGGGATCAATCGTTTACGGCAAACAGCTTCACATGGCCGCTTTCGTCCCCGATGATGCCGTATAGTTGAAAAGAAACAGAATATTCCACCTCAAAAAAAGTCTGACAACTTGACAGGGGGCCTTTCGGCCCCCTGCGCTGTTTATTCAGCTGTCAACAAGTCATCAGTGCGTCGTCATCG
>JAFWWK010000132.1 GCA_017523615.1 Clostridia bacterium | reverse complement strand
CAAGACACTGCAGCGTGAAAACCACATGACGATCATCTATATCACCCATGACCTGGGTGTGGTGGCCAATGTGGCGGACCGCGTGGCGGTCATGTACGCAGGTCAGATCATTGAAACAGGTCTGGCCAATGAAATTTTCTTTGATCCTCATCATCCTTATACATGGGCCCTGCTCAGCGCGCGTCCCCAGCTGGGTGTGAAGGGCGAGAAGCTGCCGGCTATCGACGGCACGCCGCCCAACCTTTTCAACAAGATCATCGGAGACTCCTTCGCTCCCCGCAACCGGCACGCTCTGAACATTGATTTCCTGGAAGAACCGCCGATCTATGATGTCAGCACGACCCACCAGGCCAAGACCTGGCTGATGGATCCGCGCGCGCCCCAGATTCCCCAGCCGGATGCGATCCAGAAGCTGAAGGACCCGGATTTCGGAAAGCCTTCCGATAAGAAACTGTATCATCCGCATCAGGACCCGGACCGCGAACCGCTCATCGAAGTCAAGGGCCTTCAGGTGGCGTTCGGCACAGGCCGCAGGAAATTTGTCGCTGTGGATGATGTCAACTTTACCATTTATAGGGGCGAGACCTTTGCTCTGGTGGGTGAATCCGGCTCCGGCAAAACGACCATCGGCCGCGCCATTGTCCGCATCAATCCGACGACCAAAGGCGAGATCTATTACAATGGCAAAAAGATCAGCGGAAAGATATCCAAACAGGAAGACGTTGCGGTCATTCGCGGCTGCCAGATGATCTTCCAGGATCCCATGGCCTCCCTTAATGAACGTGCGAAGGTCGACTATATCGTATCGGAAGGCATTATCAATCATCATATGTACAAGGATAATGCCGACCGCGAGAATAAAGTCCAGGATGCGCTCAAAGAAGTCGGCCTGATGCCTGAATTTTCCAGCCGTTTCCCGCATGAATTTTCTGGCGGCCAGAGGCAGAGGATCGGCATAGCGCGCGCCCTGATCATGCAGCCGGACTTTATCGTCGCGGACGAACCGATCAGTGCGCTGGACGTATCCATACGCGCACAGGTGCTCAACCTGCTGAATGAACTGAAGAAGGAAAGGGGACTCACCTACCTGTTCATTGCGCATGATTTGAGCGTGGTCCGTTTCATCTCGGACCGCATTGCCGTGATCTACAAGGGGCGCATCGTAGAACTGGCAGAGAGTGAAGAGCTGTTCCGCCATCCGCTGCATCCCTACACGCAGGCTCTTCTTTCCGCAGTTCCGAACCCCAACCCGTATATTGAGAAGAAAAAGAAACTGAAGATCTACGATCCGTCCTGCCACGATTACAGCGTGGACAAGCCGGAGTGGTGCGAGATCATCCCGGATCACTTTGTCTATGGCAATGCAAAGGAACTGGACGGATACCGAGAGGCGATTGGGCTGTAATTCGCGGACGAATGAAAAGGATCCCGGGAAGGCAGGGCACTGCTGTTCACGGAGGCGGACATGAAACATTTCATCAGGGAACACTTTCAGCGGGAAATGATCCGTCCGCTGATCTATAAGGTATTTACACGGTTCGTCCTGGTGCTGCTCATCGTACTTCTGTGGAAACACTATCTGCAGCCGCGGACGCCGCATCTGACGCTGCCGACCGTGTTCCCGGTGGTCGGCGTGGTGTTTTGCCTGTGCGCCTATCTGGTGTACCTGCGGCTGGACGGGCTGCGGATCCCCCGCATGAAACCGCTTAAAAAACCGAAAAAGGATCCTTTCCGCGCCTTTGGCGATATGGTGGATTATCTCGACGAGCCGCCGGTTTCGTTTGATGATCTTACACGGGAGGAACAGGATGTCTGTTCTCTTCTGGCCAATGTGATCTGCGGTATCCTGTTTTTTCTGGGTTCCCTGCTCCCGATCTAAAGGAAACACTGCAGATATGCTGTGATACCGAGAACCGATTTGGCGCATATATCTCATACAGATCTGATAAAAATGACATGTCATTTTTATAGCGCCAAGGGCGCGCCTGAGACCATATGAGACGGAGTGACGCGCTTTGCGCGGCATGAATGTGCGAAGCACGCGGCATCTCAAATTGGCTAAACCAATTTGAGACGAGTATCAAGGGGCAGGCATTTTGTCAATACGGCAAAAAAGGCGGACGGAAAGTCTCCCGCGGGGTGATGAGCCTTGCGGGAGCTTTTATACCGATCCTGTATACGGCGTTTTATAAACAGGAATATCAAAACAGACCGAATGGAAGGAGCAGAGCCACAATGATCGATTTTTATCAGATAAGAAGCCCGTTGTCCCAGGTGACAGAACAGCGTATGCAGCAGTATATCGGCGGATTGCAGGATTCCTTGGGCGAAGAATTGCGCAGGGTGGATCTCGCGCAATACTTCCGGGATGAATTTGCCCTGCTGTATGTGGCGTCAGGCGGAAGTGAAGGATATTTCCTGGAGGTGTTTGATCGGCTGAAAGCCCGGCATTGTTACATTCTCACCAGCGGCGAATCGAATTCTCTGGCCGCTTCCATGGAAATATTGAGCTACCTGAGAAAACATGGCGGCAGCGGGGAGATCCTGCATGGGGATATCGAACAGGTGGCGCACAAGATCCGCGACCTTCGAAGCGCGCATCGGGCATTGAATGCGCTCCGCGGAAAGAAACTGGGCTGTATAGGGGAGCCCTCTGATTGGCTGATCGCCAGCGATTACTCTCCGGAGACAGTGATGGAAAAGTTGGGGCTGGGTTTCGTGTCTGTTCCGATGGAAGAATTGCTGGAGGAGATCAAACTTGAGCGCTGCGAAGAAAATCCATACACGGCGCTTTTCAGACAGCAGGCATTTGATCAGGGCGAAATTGAAAAAGCGCTGAACGTCTACGGAGCTTTCAGGCGGATCGTGGACAGGTACGATCTTTGCGGCGTGTCTGTCCGATGCTTTGATCTGCTGGATACGGTGCATACGACCGGCTGCCTGGGCCTGTCCATTCTTAACAGCATGGGAGTTTATGGCGGCTGCGAAGGGGATATGCCGACACTATTGTCTATGGCGATCCTTGGCAGCATAACTGCAGAGCCGCTGTTTATGTGCAATCCCAGCCGATTTGACACAAATGCGGGCTGCGCCACGTTCGCCCATTGCACAGTACCGACCACGATGCTGAAAAGCTTTTGCCTGAACACCCACTTTGAATCAGGGATCGGCGTCGCGGTCCAAGGCTCTTTTGAGGAAGGGGATTGCACTCTGTTCAAATGTGAGGGAGATCTGTCCCGGTATTTTGTGCAGGAAGGTACGGTTTTGGAAACACCCTTCAGCAATATGCTGTGTCGGACGCAGATCAGGGTGGGGCTGGATAATTTCTCCTATTTCCTGACGGATCCGATCAACAACCACCATGTCATTTGCCGTGGAAAACATAAAACCGAAGTAGAGTCATTCTTCCGACTGGTGAAAAAGAGCTGAGGCCGGCTTCTGCCACTGCGGCCGCTCGGCACACTGCTTTGTCCGTTGGAGCCTGCGCGCCCCTTTCTCCTGAAAATCTGCGCTTATGTTTGCAAGTGACCGGAATTATTTTTCCGGCATCATTCTTTCGCCGCCATCCCGCGACGCTTGATAGCTTTTTTCGATCACATCGTTGTAAGTCTCCAGCGGAGAGACGGACAACATGCACATTAACACAAAGCACTCATATGGATTGGTCACATAGAGGGGACCCATGAAACAGTCCGACAGGGTACGGTTCGCCGATTCGATAAACCGCATATAGCGCTTCTGGGCATTTGGCTCATCATCCACCCGCAGAGAGAAGATCAAGAAAACCAGCGTGATCAGATCGTAGCGTTCAGGCTCCGTTTTCCTAAGCAGGATATTGCTGATCCGCTGCCTGCTGAAGCGCTTGCCTTCAAACAGGGCGTGCAGGGCGGAGCGTTTGGCGGAGATCAGGTTGCCGTTCAGATCCATAGGGATGGCGGAACAGAGAATGTGTTCCAGATCGCTTTCTTGAATATCCTCCCGCGACAGGATCATGTTGGTTTCCCGGATCCGGCGGACGCGTTCTTCCTTTTCGCAGTCATACAGCCGGTCCGAATGGCTGAGCTCTCCCCGCAGTCGCCGGGCTTTCAGAAGGGCCTCGTCTCCTTCGGTAACGCTGGACTGAGCTGCTATCAGATCCCGTGCCTGGTCATAGAGCGTCCGGAAGCGATCGTACAGCACATCGGCATATACAGCTCCGTTTCTTTTTTTCAGACCCGTAAGCCGGCATAGCAATTCAGCGTCATCCTGAACAGCTGCATAAGATCCCTCCAGGCCGGCCGGCCGCGTGCCGCAGAGCGGCTTCTTATCCATCCGGTCCGGTTCCGTTTCTTTGTAGCTCTTCCACAGCTGCTGGAACTTGTAATAGCCAAACCCGTGCTGATAGCAGTATTTGCAGATGGCTTCAAACGGGTTTTGATCGTTGAGCAAGGGTTCCTGCAGAGCTTTGTAGAGAAATTCATTCACATCGTCAGCGCTCATTTTCAGCCCGAAACCAAGGAGCAGCACTGCCTGCCTTTTCACGTTCTGTTGGGTCAGGCAGTTCTTGGCCATCGCGCTTAGTTTCGTGGTGGCTGATGTAAAGGAAGCCGGCGTCCCATTGTCCCGGAAGGCGTCCTGAATGACTGTCTGATAGTCCTTGAGAGGTATGTCGGTATAGTCTCCCTCCATCCCGGTTTTTTTGAAGATGTAATGCTGCAGATAATTTCCGAAATGTATGGGATGAAAATCCCTTTCAAGGGATTCATAGATCAGTTCCGCGTCCCGGTCACTGAACTGCCTGTGATCAACGGTCGCGTACATCCATTCCCAGGCGTTCCGGGTAAAAGTTCCGCTGCGTTCAAATAGATCGTCCATATTTTCCTCCGATACAGGAAATGATGCGGGACCGTGCCCTTTCCTGCCGCACTGCATATAACCGTCCGTTCAAGGGGGACTCGGGACCCGAGGCTTCCCACGGATAAGGTTATTATGTTTGTAAATGCCGTTTGGATCATCAGTGAAAGGCGCTCATGCTTACCCAAATGGCCGGCCTGACCGCCATATACGAAGCCGAAGCGCCATCCATGTCGATGTCTCCGCCGGAACGCACCAGATAAATATTGTAAGTCCGTCCGTTCAGTGTCCTGGGGGTGCGGAGCCACCACCGTCCGGTCGGCCTGCCGTTCACGTCGTGCTCACTGGATGTCAGAACACCCTGCGCGGCGGCATACGCCGTTATCCCGCACCGACGCTCTCTGTCGGAGGAAGCCAGGTATCCGCAGGTGGGGCCGTATTCCTTTGTCTCATAGAAATACAGTCTGTCCGCATCGTGATAGCTCAGCAGGAAAACCCTGTCCTTCGCACGCCGGTCTCCGGTCGGGGAGGAAAGCCACTGCGCCGCGGATGAACTGTCCTCATCCCCATGATAACTGGTCAGGATTGCGCATTGTTCCTCGTCGGAAAAAGCGCTGTTCAGAAAGTCATCGTTCAGCCACCGGCGCAGCGTACAGCTTTCCCAGGTTACGATTCTGCTGCGTGACGTATCAAACGGCTGCGCATCCAGACCATAGAGGCTGACCAGCAGCACGCGGCCATTTTGTTCGTCCGTTTCCAGCACCCGCCATTCGACGGGCTCCTTCCCGTCAGAGGCCCGGTTGTCTTGTTCATAGCGTCCGAAGGTGACAATATCGCCGGCTTTCAGGGACGCGCCGTAGGGCATCATGCCGGAATAATGACCATTGCCGGAAAACCCGGTGCCGGTATAGTATCCGGTCCCGTTATGATACCCGGCGGCCTTGCCCATTCCGCAGCCTAATAGAAGAACCAGAATGGTGAAAAAAGTAATTGAGCGTTTCATTGTCGCATCTCCTTTCAGATGTCGTTCTGAGAGGAGTATACAGACGATTCATGCTGGACCGTAAAAATGGTTTTACCGAAAATGAAGGTCCGAGGACAGCAATTCATCATTGTGCAGGTTGATGACGATGGCATCCCACTGTTCCCTTGTGCCGGTGTACGTTACATTGGTGAGGGGCGCACAGAAGAAAGCCCACTGCCCGATACTGGTGACACTGGCAGGGATGGTCAGTTCTGCCAGAGCATCGCAGTAATAGAAAGCAGACTCGCCGATACTGGTCACGCTGTTCGGTATGGAGACGTGTTTCAGGCCGGAACAGTACGCAAACGCATGTTCGCCTATAAGCGTCACCTTGTTTGGGATCATGATATCTGTCAGGCTGCTGCAGCCCCGGAAGGTATCATCTTCTATTGCAGTTACTCCTTTGGGAATTGAAAAATCCGTAAGGCCGGTACAGTTACTGAAAGCGTGTTTCCCGATACTGACCACGCTATCCGGGAGGGAAACGCTTTCCAGCCCTGAGCAGGACGAAAAAGCACTGTTTCCGACAAATGTGACGCTGTTTGGAATTGATATTTTTTTCAGTCCCGTGCAGGAATCAAAAACGCCATTGTTGATCTGCGTTATCCCGCTGGGAATGACAAACTCCGTCAATCCCGTACAGGAAGCAAACGCTTTGTCTCCGATCAAGGTCACACTGCCCGGAAGTGTGATTTCCGTCAGCCCGGAGCAGGATTCGAAAGCGCTTTCCCCGATGTCGGTTACGCTATCCGGAATAAGGACCCGTTTCAGCCCGGTACAGGAACGAAAGGCATCGTATCCTATGGCGGATACCCCGTCGGGAATAGAGATCTCAGCCAGTCCGGTACAGGATTCAAAAGCATTGGATCCGATGCTCTTCACGCTTTCGGGGATGACAACCGTCCGCAGGCTGCCGCAGCGGAAAAATGCGTAGTTTCCGATGCTCGTTATACCGTGTTCGAGCACGACTCTTTGAATGGATTCGCGATGAGGATACCAAGGGATCGTGTTTTCAAGCAGTTCTTCGGTATTAGCCGAGTTTCCTTCATCGTCATAGCCAAAGCTGCGCCAGTTGTATAAAACTATAAAGGACTGCATATCGCCGCTGCCGCTGAAGGTCAGCGTACCGTCTCCGTAGAGGGTCCAGGTGATCTGCCGGCCGCATCTTCCCAGGCCAATGACCGTTTGCTGATAATGAACGTTAGCCTGGCGAATTTCGTAATTGAGCGCTTTTTCGTTCTCATTTGAGGCATCAATGGAGATCGCATTCCACTCCTCCTCCGTGCCGCCGTAATACACATCCTTCAGGTTCGTTATGAAAAACGCGCCGTTTCCGATTTTAACGATACTGGCGGGAAGTGATACGCTGCGCACATTGGCTGCGAAAAAAGCAAGATCCCCTATGTCGGTAACTCCCTCGGGAATAATCACATCATGAAGGGAAGTATGTGTAAAAGCTGATTGTCCGATGTAAGTAATACCGCGTGGAATAACCACTTCCGCAAGCGCTGAGCAATATGCGAAAGCTCCCTGCTCAATGCTGGATGGTCCTTCCGGAATTACCACACCGGTCAGGGAAGTGCAGTCCCAAAATAGACAAGCGCCAATTCTGGGCAGTCCTTTGGGCAGGGTAACGCTTGTCAGTCCGGAGCATTCACCGAAGGCTCCGTCTCCAATGAAGGAAACACCGGATGGGATCTCCAAACCCGTCAGGCTGCTGCAGCAGAGAAAAGCATTTTCGCCGATCACGGTAAGGCTTTCCGGCAGACGGATGCCTGCCAGGTTACCGCACCCTGCGAACGCGGCAAAGCCGATGTCCGACACACTGTCAGGGAAACTGACTTCCGTTAATTCGGTGCAGCACAGAAAAGCATGGCTTCCGACGCTGGCAACGCCTTCTTCGATGCATACTTTTTTTATCGCATCCCAATAAGGATCCCAGGGGGCATTATTTTGTCCCTGATCGTCCCGCAACAGATATATTTTTTCTTCTTCCTGCCAGAAATTGAGTTTTCCGGATGCAAGCTCAAAATCATCCATTTTCCCGGTGCCGGCGATCGTCAGTACACCGTGGTCGTCCAGTTTCCAGTTCAGATGGTCTCCGCATGTGCCTGAGGCGACCACACCTTCTTCCGGTATGGCTGCGGGAGTGGGATCGGGGATGGGAGCCGACGCGCGAACGGGCGTTGAAAATGCAGACACGGCTGCGGTCGGTATTGGCGGTTCCGTGGGTATCGGAGGAATATTCCACTGAAAAAGGCCGGCCACCCACAGGAAAACCGCTCCCAGCGCCAGAACAACAGCCGACAGGATCAAAACATTTCGGAGGTTGTTTTTCTTTTCGCCATTTGATTTGGGATCGGGAATTTCGTTGTCTCCATGTCCGGGACGCAGATCGGAAGACGGGGGTGTTTCCGGCTTTTTTTCTGACAGCGCAAGCAGAGCCTTTTTCATTTCCTCCGCATTCTGATACCTGTCTTCCGGCTGATAGGCACAGGCCTTCAGGATCACCTCCGCCATTTCCGGGGAGGCGTTCACCGGCGATTCCAACTTCTCCCCGGCCATGCGGCGCATGAGCGCTTCCCGTTTGGCGGACGGGGAATACAGCTGCGTCTGTGGAAAAAAAGGCAGGCGGTTGTTGTTTAGCAGGCGGTAGAGGGTCAGGCCCAGAGAATAGATATCCGCCCTTGCATCGTAAGGCTTCCCCAGAGCCGCCTCCGGAGCGATATAGTTCGGCGTGCCTTTTGAACTCATTCCTGCTGTACGGTGTTCCAGGGTCCTGGCAATGCCGAAATCCCCAAGCTTATAGAAGACGTTCGCTCCTATTTTATCGTTGACGAAGATGTTTTCCGGTTTGATGTCCCGGTGGATCAGGTCCCGGCTCGCGCAGAGGGTCAAGGCGCTGCACACATCGGCACCGATCCGCGCCGCGTCTTCGTTTGACAGGGTCTTGTCGCTGATATAACGATCCAGCGGGGTCAGCAGCTCCATGCGAATAAAGACCGTACTGCCGATGCCTCCCTCCTTGGGCTCGACCATGTAGTCTTCGATACTGACGATATTCTGCGTGCCCTTAAAGCATTCCATGACCTTAACTTCCCGGATGAATTCGGCTGCGGTCTTGTTAAAGTACTGTCGGATCTGCTCACGGTCAAAACCCTGGGAAGCCAGTTCCTGGATCTCCGATTCGTCATTCGGGATGGAGATCACCTTGATGGCTGCGAGGATGGTCGGATCATCTTTCCGTTCGGCTTCATAAACGGACGCAAAAGTTCCTTCCCCGATCATATCCACAACGTTCCAGTCCGACCATCTGTCAGGAAGGTTTATCATTTGCCATTCCAGTCCTTATCAAAAAAGTATTGATCACGACCGTTTGCGCACGGCTCGGTATATCGGCAATCGGCTAAAGCCGGCGGTGCGGATTCGATGCGTGCCTGTTCTTTCTGCATATTGCGGACGATGCTTTCCCTGCCGTTTGTAATCAGCAGTATATCATATATACATTTATGATGTAAAGCAAAATGGCCATGTCAGGATGTATCCGTCATGTTGACCCAATTGCACCGGAGGATGATCTGCCGATGAAAAAAGTCTCTTGTTTTTCCACCGTACAGATCGTAAAACTTCAAAAAGCCCCGGCAATGAGCCGGGGACTCTTCGAAATTTGATCCGGATCGGACAACACGCAGAGAGACCTCAACGCTTTGTGCAGATCACGATAATGCCGTCCTCCATAAGCGAAAGGGTATCGTTGTTTATTGAGAACCGGAGAGGAGAACCGGAAATCGTCAGAATATCTCCCTTTACGCTGTAATCAAACGGGGACTCGTTTTCCATACCCCAAAGCGAGACGGCTAGATTACCCTCTCCGCCTTCTTTGAATACCAATTCTGCGCTGCCGCCCCATTCCTGCAGCTCTGTCAGTGGGGAAACAAATCCTCCTTCGCTGCCGGTGCCTTCCACCGATTCCAGACACCATGTGCCGATCACAGAGGCCCCGCGTCCGCAGGCGGCAAGGGTAAGGACAAGCGTGATCAGGGTGGCTGCCAGGGCCAGGCATTTGAGCAATACCGCGGAAAGATTTTTTTTCATGATCTTTTCCTCCTTCTTTTTCCCGACCGGAGCGTCGAGTGTCCCGGGATCATAGAGATCGCTGCGCTCCGGGCAGTTCACGGGCCGGATCAGCGCCCGCTTTTTTACGGATCCAGTATAACCATACAGATAAAAAAACCGTAAATCTGCTTTTACGGTCGTCTACCGGTCGACTGCGCACGCGGGCATGACCGTTGATATTCAAAAACCGTATGGTCATCCATTATAAAGCTCATTTTGCATACAGAGCCGCTGCGGGGCCGCAGGACCCCTGCGCGCATGTCGATAATCTTGTTATCCTATCCGGTCCATGCTATACTTGATCCGAGGGAAGCGGAAAACCGATAGGACCGGTACAGTCCGCGCTTCCTGACCCGTCAGCGCCGGGTCTGATGAAACCGTTAAAATACAGGGAGTGTATTCATGATCCAGGACATCGCGCCGTCCAGGCTGGACAACACCTATTCGCCCCGGTTCCCCGGGATGGAGGATCGTGTCCTTGTTTTTGACTCCGAAGGCAGGCTGTACGCTGGCGAAGAGGACGGACGGCTCCTTTTCACCATGGGAAGGGATGTCGGTACCAAAGGCGCGGTATACTTGTTCTCCGTAGACGGGGACGGCTATTTCCTCGCCCCGCCGGGGACGGGATGCGTGCGGAAGGGGTTCTCGTTCCGTACTGTGCGGGAAGTGCGCGACATGGGCCGGGGCAGGGAGCTGTTCGCGGCTTTCACCGCATACCACCTGTGGAAATGGTATGCCGATAACCGCTTCTGCGGCAGGTGCGGCGGGACCAACGAACCGGGAAAAACGGAACGCTCGCTTGTGTGCGCGCGCTGCGGATGCGTGGTATATCCCCGGATCAATCCCGCGGTCATCGTCGGCGTAGTGAAAGGGGACTGCCTGCTGATCACCCGCTACCGCACGGGCTTTGCCCACAACGCGCTGGTGGCAGGCTTTACGGAGATCGGCGAGACCCTGGAGGAGACCGTGGCGCGCGAGGTGATGGAGGAGACCGGCGTTAAGGTGAAAAACATCCGCTACTACAAATCGCAGCCTTGGGGAATGGCCCAGGACATCCTGGCGGGGTTCTTCTGTGAGGCGGACGGGGAACAGCTGGTCCGCCCGGACGAACAGGAACTGAAATACGCTGAATGGGTGCGGCGGGAGGATATCGTTCCCCAGCCGAACGACCTGAGCCTGACCAACGAAATGATGAAGCTGTTCATAAGGATCGGCCCGGAGGTGATGCGCCTGCCGTCCCCGGCCCCGTGACGGGACATAAAGGGGCTGCCGGTCAGCCTTCGCCCTTTTTTTGAACAGTACCATGAAACACTTGAACAGATCGCCTTAAGCGTAAAGCGCAGGCAGACATCCATGCTCCGGCAGGACAGCGAACGAAAAATGACGGGAGGGGATCCGCTGTGTCCAAAGGCAGCGCTGAAAAAGGACGGCTGGCCAGGCTCTTTTTCAGTATGCTCTATATCAGCGCCTTTACCTTTGGCGGTGGCTTCGTGATCGTCACCTTCATGAAGCGCAAATTCGTGGACGAACTGAAATGGATCGACGAACGGGAAATGCTGGATATGACGGCCCTGGCCCAGTCGAGCCCCGGCGCCATCGCGGTCAACGCCGCCATCCAGGTGGGATGGAAAGTGGCGGGCTTTCCGGGCATGATCGCGGCGGTATTGGGAACGGTCATTCCCCCGATGGCGATCCTTTCGGTCATTTCTCTCTTTTATCAGGCGTTCGCGGAGAACCGTTATGCGGCGCTGGCCCTTAAGGGCATGCAGTGCGGCGTGGCCGCCGTGATCCTGGACGTTTCCGTCAGCCTGGGGATAAACGTGATCAAGACCCGGCAGGCGGTCCATATGATCATCATGGCGGCGGCGTTTGTCGCCACGTTCTTTTTCGGGGTCAATGTGATCTGGATCATCCTGTGCGCGGCGGCGGCCGGTATCCTCCGGGCGTTCGCGGACCGGAAGGAGGGGAGAAGAAAATGATCCTCCTGCAGCTGTTTATCAGCTTCCTCCAGATCGGTCTGTTTTCCGTCGGGGGCGGGTATGCCGCCATCCCGCTGATCCGGAACCAGACGGTGGATATCCACCGCTGGCTGACGCCGGAACAGTTTATGGATCTTGCCGCCATCGCCGAAATGACGCCCGGCCCCATCGCGGTGAACGGCGCGACCTTTGTCGGTTTACGGATCGCGGGAATCCCCGGCGCGGCCATCGCCACCCTGGGGTGCATCACGCCGTCGCTTATCATCGTTTCCCTGCTTGCGTATATTTACCGGAAATACAAGGAGATGCCCCTCCTGCGGAGCACTTTGGCAAGCCTTCGTCCCGCGGTGGTCGCGCTGATCTTCTCCGCCGGGGTCAATATGCTGATAGAGATCGTGTTCGGGTCACGCGGCCGGATCGCGTTTGCAGGCATCCGATGGGCTCCCCTGATCCTTTTCATTGCGGCGTTTGTCGTTTTAAGGAAATGCAAATGGAACCCGATCCTTGTGATCGGACTGTGCGGCGTCCTTGGACTCTGCCTGGGAGCAGCGGGCGTGTTATAAGGCCGGATGCCGGACGGCCTATAAAGGTGTTATTTTGTGATTACTGATAACGAGACGTTCAGTCGCTACAGCGTTGACAAAGGCTTCGTCGTGTGAGGCAAAAAGCATAGTTCCCTCATATTCGGAGAAAAGGTTTTCCAAAGCTTCCACCGATGGAATATCCAAGAAATTTGTCGGTTCATCAAGGATTATTACATTTGCCGCACCGGAAAACAGCCGGGCAAAACATAAACGGATCTTTTCGCCGCCGGACAGGACATAAACCGGTTTGCTGATATCCCGTGCCGAGAATAACAACCGGGCAAGGATACTGCGGGCCACGCCTTCCTTTTGTACGCTTTCCCTCATTACGCTTTCCAGAACTGTTTCCTTCTCTTTCAAACCGGACATATCCTGGTGAAAAAAACCAAGGCGGGCTTTAGGTACCGACCGGATCAGATCTCCCTGCCGGATCAGGCGAAAAAGGGTGGTCTTTCCTGCGCCGTTCGGTCCAAGGACCGCTGTTCTGCTGCCGCGGGGCAACTGGAAAGCGGCATCATCGAAAATGATCTTGCCGTTCGGATAGGCAAAAGACAGATGTTCGGCCTGAAGAATGATCTTGTTTCGCGGCGGATCGGTCAATTGGAAATCCGGACGAATAACAGGAGGTTCCCGCGGTTTTTCTTTCACTTCCATATGATCCATCCGCTGTTGTATATTGCGGGCGCTGCGTTCCAGCATCTGAGACTTGCTGGACGGGCTGCGGTGCGACGCTGAAAACTCACGTACTTTTGCTTCGCTGCTGCTCATTCCATGCGGCTTAAGTGAAAGCTGTCGAGCTTTTTCTTTTTTCTTCTGATAAACGTTTTTCAGCCGGTTGATCTCTTCTGTGTATTGTTCATATTCTGTTATGGCACGGGCTTTGGCCCGTTGTTTCTGCAGCGCATAATCATCATAATTGCCGTCATATTCCGTGATAACTCCCTGCTCAATTTCAAGGATACGATTGCATTGATGATTCAGCAGCATTCGGTCATGGCTTACCAGTACAATGGTCTGAACGCTCCTGAGGCGTTCATCCAATAAACGGATCCCATCCCTGTCCAGACTGCTGGTGGGTTCATCCAATAGCAAGAAAACCCGGTCAACGCTGAATAATTCCGCCAAGCGTAAACGCTCTGCCTCTCCGCCGCTTACGATGTGCTGCTCCTGCAGTGATACAACGCCAAACCGGCTGAGCGCTTCAGGGGAAGCGCTGCATTCCGCAGCGAACGCAAATTGCCGAAAAAAGAAAGGAGCGCAAAAACACTTAACACTGCCTTCGTCCGGCTGCAGGCTGCCGCTCAATAACCGCAGCAGAGTCGTTTTACCGGATCCATTCAATCCAACAAGGCCAATTCGGTCCCCTTCATATATACGTAACCTTTCAAGGCCAAAGAGTTTCCGCTCTCCGAATGAGACAGAGATATGATCGGCGGCTAAATACAGATTTGTATTCAAAAAATCCCTCCTGGCAAGGCAGGGAGAGATCGTCAAAACAAAAGCAAGTTATACCCGGTAAGGGTACAACAAAAAACAGATATTCAGACAACCTCTCCATGCACAGAAAACACGCCCTTCTTCAGGGCTCATCTTCAGCGGCGGAAAAAGTTATCTGATTATCATCTTGCGCACGCTTACCCTTTCTCTGTGATAGCCATAGTATAAACGAGAAAATGATGAGAGTCAATGATGGCAACAGATGAGTATCAGAAAGATGGAACGAACGCCGCCCCTTCCGGGACGTTTTTCCGGAAGGGGCGGCATGGATGTTTGATGTTACAGCCTGGAAACGAACTTGCTGCTGATGTAGCCGATGACGCCGTTGGCGGGGTCCTGCACCTTGAACCAGCCGTTCAGTTCGGCCAGCACGGTCAGCTGCTTGCCGGCGTAGCATTTTTCAAGGACCTTCGCGTCCGTGGAGGGGGTCCTGCGCAGGTTCACCCAGCCGCCGGCGGTGCGGACGGGACGGGAAACGATGGTGTAGGGCGAGGCGACCTGCTTCTCGGTGCGGGCGGCGCTGTTGGCGGACTTGGCGGAAGAGGAGCCCTGGAACTTGCCGGGGTCATTGCGGACCAGGAAGCGTGTGGACACGTAGGCGGCGTAATCGCCCTTGCCGTGGCCGTTGTCGTACCTGTAGGTGATCAGGGCCCATT
>JAFWWK010000131.1 GCA_017523615.1 Clostridia bacterium | reverse complement strand
GCTTTCCCGCGTGCACATCCCGATGCCCATATAGATGTAGCCGATCTGGGCTACCGAGGAGAAGGCCACCATCCTGCGGATGTCGCTCTGCCGCGTGGCGGAAACGGAGCCCATGATGATGCCGGCGGCGCCGAAAAAGAAGATCACCGGGCAGACCCCCGACGAGCGGATCATGTCCAGACCGAAAACCCGGACGACGATCTTGACCAGCAGGAAAATGTATCCCTTGGAAATAAAGGAGGACAAAAGCGCGCCGGACGCGGGGGTGGAATAGGAATAAGCGTCCGGGATCCAGGAATGAAAGGGAAAAAGGCCGCTTTTGATCCCGAGCCCCACCGTCAGGAGGACGATGACCGTCCGGAGGGATAGGGGCAGGGGATGGGACTGGGCGAGGGGGCGGAGCGACAGGCGCAGGCTGTCGATGTTCAGGTGGCCCGTCTGGCCGTAGAGCATGGCGATGCCCATCAGGCAAAGTCCGCTGCCCACCAGGTTCATTACCAGGTACCTGGCGCATCCGGACAGGCATTGCCCGTCCTGGCGGGAGAGGATCAGGGCCCCGGCTGCGATGGTGGAGATCTCGATAAAGACGTAGCCGGTGAAAATGTCGTTGGTATAGATCAGGGCGTTCACCGATGCCGCGGCGAGGCAGACGACCGAATAGTACAGTCCCTGCTTGCCCCGGGGAATATGGACACCGGCCTTGCCGCTGCCCGCCCACAGGGAAAGGAACGCGGTGAGGCACAGGCACAGCGCCAGGGTGCTTTCAAGCAGGCCCGAACGCAGCTCGTTGCCCCAGGGTCCGGGGAAATGCCCCATGGGATAGGTGAAGGGTCCGGCCCCAGAGAAGAAGCGGAAAAAAGAAAAAGCGTTGGCAGCGGTCAGGACGAGGACCGTCAGGAAGCACAGGAGCTTTGCCCCCCGGCGGGGGAGCACCGCGCAGGCGATTCCGGCGATCAGGGGCAGGAGAACGCACACAAAGGGCACGTTGCGCAAAAGATCCATCAGCCGTCCCCCTTCCGCGCCAGAAGAACGATCTGGTCGATGTCCAGGGTGTGGTAGCGTTTGTACAGGCGGACGGTGAGGGCCAACAGCAGCGCCGTGACGCTGACGGAAACGACGATGCCCGTCAGGACCAGTCCGGCGGGGATCGGGTTGACGTATTTTTCGGCCGAAACGGCTCCGCCTTCCAGGATCGGGGCGGAACGGCCGCGGATGTATCCCATGGAGGCCAGGAAGAGGTAAACCGAGGTATCCATGATGTTCATGCCGATGATCTTCTTGATCATGTTGCGGTGCAGGAGGAGGGTGGTGAGGCCGACGGCGAAGAGGATCATCGCGGCGGCTTCATACAGGTGGTCGCGGAAGAATGAAGCCATGTCAGAACCCTCCCTTGCGGAACAGATTGTAGAAACCGTACATGGTGCAGGAAACGATCATGCCCACGCAGATGTCCAAAGGCAGGATGAGTCCCGCTGACAGGATGGCGCCGGGCGTCCCAAGGGGGACGCGGAATGGGATGCCGTTGGCCCCGGTATAAAAGACGAAGGATTTGGCCCCTGCATAAAAGATCAGAGCGGTGAAAATGACGGTGATAAAGACGCGGTAATTGATGAACCTTACGGCCCGGTCCCGGCCGAAGGCGTTCAGGAACAGCATCAGGCCGGCTCCGAGGATGGCGCCGCCGGAAAAGCCGCCGCCGGGGGACAGGTGGCCGTTCAGCACCATGGAAACGCCGAAAAGCAGGATAACGGGGATCAGGAACATGGCGGCGTGCTTCAGGATGGGGTCCGGCTTGCCGTCGCTTTGGTCCGGGGGAACGATCCATGAGCCTTTTTCCGGGCGCCCGTTCGTGCCGATGTCCGTCCTTAAAAGGATCATGACGGTGCAGGCGGCGATGAAGAGCACCGTGGATTCGCCCAGGGTGTCGAAAGCGCGGTAATCCAGGATCATGCCCGAAACGAAATTGACGGCGCCGGTCTCCTCGATCCCCTGCTCGATGTAGCGGCGGGAGACCTCGTTGTTGACGGGGGAATCGGCCGCGCCGTACAGGGGCAGGCCGCCCACCGCCTGCAGCAGGAAAAAGATGATGGCCCCGCAGGTGAACAGGGAGAGGATCACGTAAACCGCGTGGATCCTGCGGGCGCCGGTGGTGACGGACCACTGGTGCAGGCGGGAATACACGTCCCGCTGCCGTTCCCGGTCCTCCCGGACCTTCAGTGTGAACAGGTCCGTTTGTTCCGCGAAGGTCTCCTCCCGGGGAGATGCGTCCTCCCGGGCCATGTTCTCGTCCAGGCCGTCCCAGCCGTTTTTCATCCAGTCGGAGAACTTTTTCTGCCAGGAGGAATCGTAATTGTCAGCTATCCTGCCCATCCCCGGCCTCCTTTGATTTGCTTTCGCGGTCGATCAGGGTGATGCGCCGGAGGGTCAGGAAGAACAGGACGCCGGTGACGCCGGCGCCTACCGCCGCCTCGGTCACCGCCAGGTCCGGGGCTTCCAGCAGGATCCATAGAACGCTCATGACCACGCTGTAGCTCATCAGGATGATCACGGCGCTGAGCAGGCTGCGCGTCACCGATACCGATACGGCGCAGATGATCAGGAAACCCAGGAGCAGATAGGCAAAAAGGTTCACTTTTTTATTTCCTCCGCTTCTTTGTGGACGTCCGGGTTGTCGGTGGCCTCGGACAGGGCGATCAGATGGCTGGATACCGGCGAGGCCATCCACATGAAAATGACCAGGATCCCCAGCTTGATAACGGAAAACACCTCGCCTGCGCTCACAGCCAGGCCGGCGCAGGCAAAGAGCAGGCCCAGGGTGTCGCCCATGGCGGCGGCGTGCATGCGGTTGAGCGCGTATTTTAGCCGGGCAACTCCCACGACCTCGGTGAAGCAGATGAACACGGAAGCGGCCAGCAGGAGGCCGGTAAAAAGAAAACGAAGCGTTTCAGGCACGGTGTTCCTCTTCCTCCTTTTTTTCCTTTTCCGCCCGGATCCCCATATAAACCCGGGTGAGGACCACCACCGCCAGGAAGGAGATCATGGCGTAAATAAGCGCCACGTCCATAAGATATCCCTCCTTCAGCATGACCGAAAGCACGGAGATCATGATGATGGTCATGGTCGATATCATATTGACGGAAACGATCCTGTCCGCGGTACGCGGCCCCCTGACCGCGCGGTAGAGGCAAAACAGGATCAGCAGCGCCAGGATGACCAGGACGGAGGTATACAGAATGCGGTACGCTTCCGTAATCATTCGTTTTCCTCCTTTTCCGGGTTTTCCAGGCGCAGCAGACGCTTTTCGAAACCGGAGTTTTTCAGGCCTTCGGACAGGCTTTTGTCAAGGCAGTGGACGCGCAGGGTGCCGTCCTCCTCCTTCAGGGTGATGGTGCCGGGCGTGAGCGTGATGGAGTCGGCCAGGATGGTCCGCAGGATGGGGGAGCGCAGCGCGGTGCTGAAGGTGACGATGCAGGGCTCCGGGACATATTTCTGACTGTAGATAAACCGAATCACGCGCAGATTGGCCGTCACGATCTCCCCCACGAGATAGATAAAATAGGCCGCCAGGCGCGCAAGCAGCGTCAGGAACCGCTTTTCCCGCTTCGGAGAATAGCCCAGGAAGCGGCAGCAGAAAAGAAACAGCAGCGCCGAAACAAGGACGGAGACGGCGGCTGTTTCCCATGTGACGCGCCCGCAGAAGCACAGGAAAAGGCCGATGAATACAAAAAACATGGGATCCCCCTTTGCAGGCAGTGAGGGACGCGCCGAAATCAAAAGCGCGGAGCCCGGAAGAAGGAGCCTTGAATCGGGTCTATTTTACGCTTGCGGACGGGAAAAGTCAACGAAACGCCCTGAATCAGAGCATAGTAAAATAAGAAGAAATAAAAGAAAAACCGCCCTTCGGCGGCAAACGGAAGCGCTTCAGTCCTTGACTTCGGCGCCTTCACGCATGATGGTATCCACAAGGTCCGTCAGGTTTTTCAGCCCGACGGCAAACCCCTTTGAATTGTCCAGACGGTAATCTGCGGCGGCCTTGTAAAAACCGATCTGCCGGGTGTACTCGTCGATGACGTCCTCGTGGCTGCCGCCGGACAGCGTGGGCCGGCGGTCGGTTTTGATGTCCGAGAGGATCTGGTCCAGCGGGCGGTCGACATGGATGATAACGCCGTGGTTTTTCATGATCGTCACATTGATCGGGTCGTTGCAGATCCCGCCCCCCGTGGAAACGACGCAGGGATCTTCCCCTGCCAGTTCCATCAGGGCCCCTGTTTCGGCGTTGCGGAAAATGTCTTCCCCCAGGGCTGCGTAAATGGCGCTGACCGACGGCAGGCTCAGCATTTCACACACGCGCTGGTCCGTGTCGACAAAACGGATATTCATATTCTGTGCCAGCTTCCGGCCGAGGCTGGATTTTCCTGCGCCTGCCATGCCGACGATGAACAGGTGCGATTTCAGCATGGTATTACCCCCATCAAATATATTCGGTCGGTCCGGAAAGGAAAAAATG
>JAFWWK010000130.1 GCA_017523615.1 Clostridia bacterium | reverse complement strand
GCGGCCAAGGGCGGACTGAAGATGCTGACCAGGAACATCTGCTCCGAATACGGCGAGGCCAACATCCAGTGCAACGGCATCGGCCCCGGCTATATCGCCACCCCCCAGACCGCTCCGCTGCGCGAGCGCCAGCCGGACGGCAGCCGCCATCCCTTCGACCAGTTCATCGTGTCCAAGACCCCCGCGGCCCGCTGGGGCAATCCCGAAGACCTGCAGGGCCCCGCGGTATTCCTGGCCAGCGACGCCTCCAATTTCGTCAACGGCCACATCCTGTACGTGGACGGCGGCATCCTTGCCTACATCGGCAAGCAGCCCTCCTGAGGGTGAACGGCCATGATCAAGGCAAACATCGGCCTGAGGCTTCATGACAGCAGGCCGGGTACGCTGTCGGAACGTGCAGCTTCCGCTGCCTCCCAGGGCTTTAAATGTGTGCATCTGGCGCTCAGCAAAGTGCTGGGCTCCGGATTCATGGACCCCATGGTGTTCACTCCCGGCCTCGCGGCACATGTGCGTTCGTCCATGAACGGACTGGACATCGCGGTGCTCGGATGCTACCTGAACCTGTGCACTCCCGACGAAAGCGAATACGCCAGGACCCTTGAAAAATATGTCGCCCACCTGCGTCTGGCGCCGCAGATCTCCGCGGGCGTGGTGGGAACAGAGACCGGCAATCCCAACACCGCCTACAGGTACGACCCGGAGCACAGCCACACTGACGAAGCGCTGGAGATGTTCATCCGCAGGGTTGAGCCGGTGGTCAAGGCCGCCGAAAAACTGGGCGCGCTCCTTGCCATCGAGCCGGTGTACACCCACATCGTTTCCACACCGAAGCGGGCCAGGCGCGTACTGGACGCGGTCGCTTCACCAAATCTCCGGATCATTTTCGATCCCGTCAATCTGCTGCATCCCGACAACCTCAGCCGCAGGGACGAGGTGATCGCCGAAGCGATCGAACTCCTTGGGAAGGATATCGATATCATCCATATCAAGGATTATATCGTCCGGGAAGACGGTAAAATGGACAGCGTCGCCGCAGGGACCGGGGAAATGGACTTTTCCGCTATCCTGCGTTTCGCCGCCCTTGTCAAGCCGGGCATACAGATGACCCTTGAAAACACCGTTCCCGAGAACGCCGAAAACGCCCGGATCTTTGTGGACGGGGCGTATAACGAACAGGCTCTGACCTGACGGGCGGGACGGAAAAAGCCAATAAAAGGGCGCTGCTGCAAAAGCAAAACAGCAGCGCCCTTAACATATGCGATTTGAGAGATGATAAGGAACAGGAAGGACGGCTGAGGTCCCCCGTTTCGTCTCTTCGTGCGCCGCCTTCACCGGAAGGGGAAGGCGGTTTTTGCTTTCCATGCGGCATAATATGTACAGCGGCGGAAGGGACCGCACCCGCCGCTCCGCACGGACTTTTTTGGGTGTTCTTATTCCGCTGACGCCTGCAGAAGGTACAGCTTTTTATAGATCCCGTTCTTTTCAAGCAGTTCCTGGTGGGTGCCGCTTTCGCGGATCCGCCCGTGATGGATCACGATGATGCGGTCCGCGTTCTGGACGGTGGACAGGCGGTGGGCAACCATGATGGTAGTACGCCCCCGCATTAGGCGCTCCAGGGCTTCCCGGATCCATATCTCGGTCTCGGTATCGATGTTGGACGTGGCCTCGTCAAGCACCAGGATGGAGGGATCGGCGGCCAGGGTCCGTGCGAAGGAGATCAGCTGTCTCTGCCCGGAGGAGAAGGTGGCTCCGCCCTCGGACACCTTTTCATGATAGCCGTTCGGAAGGCGTTCGATGAACCTGGCGGCGTTGACGTGCTCCGCGGCGTCCCGGACCGCTTCGTCGGATATCCCATCGCTGCGCAGGCGGATGTTGGAGGAGATGTCGCCGGTGAACAGGAAGACGTCCTGCTGCACCTGCCCTATGGACGCGCGCAGATCGCCGAGCTTCAGATCCCGGATGTCGTTCCCGTCGATCCGGATGCTGCCCTTCTGAATATCGTAATACCGTCCGATCAGGTTCAGGATGCTGCTTTTGCCGGCGCCCGTGGCACCGACGAAGGCAACCTTCTGTCCGGGTTCAATGGTGAAGGACACGTCCTTCAGGACGTAATCTTCCCCGTTGTAGGCGAACCAGACGTGATCGAATTCGATACGCCCCTTCAGCCGGGGAACGGATACGCAGTCCGGCTTCTCGACCACCGCGGCGGGGGTATCAAGAAGGGTAAAGATCTTTTCCGCCGACGCCACGGCGCTCTGCAGGGTGGAAAACTGTTCCGCCAGTTCCTGGATGGGGGCGAAGAGCGAATTGATGTACTGCAGGAAGATATACATCGTACCTATGGACACCGTGCCGTCCAGCACGCTGACGGAGCCGAGATAAAGGATCAGTGCCAGCGCGGCCGCGGACACCAGGTATGTGCCCGGACGAAAGAGGGCGCCTACCAGGACCTCGCGGAAATTGGCGCGGTACAGGTCTTCGCTTTTATCGCAGAATTCGTCATATTTCGCCTTTTCCCGCCCGAAGATCCGGATCAGCTTCATGCCTGAAAGGTGCTCGGACAGGAAGGTATTGAGGGCGGTGACACGGGTTTTGGTGATCCGGAAGGCCTTTTTCGACAGTTTGCGGAACATTACGGTCAAGAACGCCGCCAGGGGGACCAGCAGGAAGGAATAGAGGGCCATGCGCGCGTTCAGGATGAGCATGATCACCGCCAGGGCGGCGACCTTGACGGTATTCAGGAGAAGGCCCGCGAGAATGTTGGAATAGACCTCGTTGATGGATTCCGCGTCGTTGGTGATCCTGGTGACGATCTTTCCGACTGGAGTCACATCAAAATACTTCAGGTCCAGGCCCTCCATGTGTTCAAACAGCCGGTTGCGTAGGTCGTAGATGATCTGCTGCCCGGTTTTCTGCAGCATCAGGCGCTGCCATCGGGTGAAGAAGAACAGGGCGACAAGGATCACGATATAGATCGCCCCGGCCCGAACCACGCCAAGGAAACGCGCCTCCGCCTCCTCGCCGGGTCCGTAGGGACCTGTGATGAAACGGTCGATGGCGTCGCCGATCAGGATGGGCCGATACAGGTCCAACACGGTGATGACCATAAGCAGCAGTGCGCACAGGAGAAGAACTTTTTTGTGGGGCAGCATCATGCTGAACAGCCGCTTTATTGCGGAGCCGGAAAACTGCACGTCCTGCGTCCCGTCTTCTTTGGGCAGGGGGGATGAAAGCTTTTTTTCAGGCATTGCCGTCATCTCCTTCCTCGCGAAGCTGCTTTTCAAGCTGCTGTTTATCCCACAGGGATCGGTAGAGGCCGCCCAGCGCCATCAGCTCCGCATGGGTGCCGTATTCCGCGGCGCGGCCTTCGTCCAGCACCAGGATGCGGTCCGCCCCCTGGACCGATGAAAGGCGGTGGGCGATGATCAGGGTGGTCCGCCCTTTTCTCAGCTGCCGAAGGTTTTCAAGGATCTGTTTTTCGGTGTCGGTGTCCACAGCCGAAAGGCAGTCGTCCAACAAAAGGATCGGCGCGTCCCTGAGAAGCGCGCGGGCGATGGCGATGCGCTACTTCTGTCCGCCGGAAACGGTGACACCGCGCTCGCCGACCCGGGTCGAATAGTTTTCGGGGAATTCCATGATGCTGTCGTGGATGCAGGCTGCTTTTGCGGCGGCTTCGACGGCTTTCCGGTCCGCGCCGTCAATGCCGAAAGCAATGTTGTTTTCCACGGTGTCCGAAAACAGGAAGGAATCCTGGGGAACGCAGGCGATGTCCCGGTGCAGCACCTTCAGCGGCACGTTTCTCGCCGGGTGCCCGTCCAGGCATACCATGTCCGCACGATCTGTATCGTACAGCCTTTCCAGCAGGCTGAACACGGTGCTTTTGCCGCAGCCGGTCCGTCCGATGATCGCAAGTGTGGCGCCATTGTCCACATGGACGCTGATGTCCCTGAGGACCGCCTCCCCGCTGCCTTCGGGATAGGCGAAGGTGAGGCCGTTCAGATCGACCTCTCCGCGCAGGGCGACGATGCCCGCGTCGCACTCCGGGCCGTCCGTGATCTCGGGTTTTTCGTTTAGGATGGACTGGATCCGCTTAAGCCCGGCCATGCCCTGGGAAAAGGAGGAGATGCATTCCCCGACGGCGATCATCGGCCACACGATCATGGTGATATAGCTGTTGAAAGCGATAAACTGGCCCGTGGTGATCTCGCCGAGGATGGTAAGGTAACCGCCGTACAGCAAAGTCAGGAGGATCGAGATGCCGATGACCAATTGCAGCAGGGGAAAGACCAGGGCCACCAGCCGCACCACGCCCATGTTTTTTTCCATATTGTTCATATTGGTCCGGGCGAAGGCCGCGAGCTCCTTTTTTTCCTGGACGAATGCTTTGATGACCCGGATGCCAGAGACCGCCTCCCGGGCCTGGTCCGTCAGTTCGCCGAAAGCCTCCTGCTTTAAAAGGAACCGGCGGTGCATCGCCTTGCCGAAGAAAATATCGCCGAAAATGATCAGGATCATCGGCAGCACCGCGATCAGCGTCAGCCGCACGCTGACATACCGCAGCATGGAATACAGGACCAGGGCCAGCATGACGGAGGCGTCGAAGGTGGTGATGACGGTCATTCCCAGAAGCTGTCGGACGCTTTGGAGGTCGTTGGTAAAATGGGCCATCAGGTCGCCGGTCTTGTGGGTATTGTAATAGCGTGTGCTGAGGATCTCCAGATGGGCAAACAGTTCGTTGCGCATCTCCTTTTCGATGGAGCGCGACGCGCCGAACAGGAAGTAGCGCCACCCAAAGCGTCCCAGGGCAATGAGCGCGCCGAACAGGAGGACGGTGAGGGCGACGCGCAGGGCCATGGCTGTGTCGGCCGTACTCGCGACAAGGCTGTCCGTTACCTGGCCTGTCAGCCTGGGGATGCGGGTGTTGACGGCGTCAACAACGGTCAGGGAAACAATGCCTGCGATATATTGGAAAAGATGCCCGCGGACAAAGCGCCAGGCAAGTCTGAGCTCCTGCTTCATGGTTTCCTCCGGAATGGGTCGCTCCTGTGTCCGCCGGCGCCGGATGACATAAACAGTCCCGCCTGCCGCCGACGGCATTCGCATCAGGAAGATACCCGTCCATTATAGCAGGTTTTCCCTGTTTCACCAACACCCGCGCGCCGGGAGAACGATGTTTTTGACACGGCTGTTTTTTATTTTTTTGTGATCCCTTTAAGCAGATCGAACACACCCGGAGAAAACGCATGTTGTGGGAAGGAAAAAACAATGCTATAATCCAGGTCAAGGGGGACGGCGAACATTCAATAGGATCAGGCGGCCGCGGGGCCGGGAGGGATGAAAATGGCAGAGACAAAAACAGCCCTTGTGACGGGCTGCGACCACGGGCTGGGTCCGGCCCTGGCAGACGGGCTGGAAAACCTCGGCTGGCGTGTCGTCAGGTGCGCCCTGGAAGCGGAGGAAGAAGCAGCGGAACGTGATGGAAGACGCATCAAGCTGCGGATGGACATTTCCCGGGATGACAGCGTCCGCGCGGCGGCGGCTGAGGTATCCCGTCTGATCCCCAGGCTGGACCTGCTGGTCAACAATGCCGGGATCCTCGGGGACATGGAAAAGACCCTGGGGGAGGATATCGACACGCAGGAGATCCTGCGGGTGTTCAACGTCAACGCCCTGGGGACCCTGCGGGTCACAAACGCTCTGACGCCGCTTCTGAAGCGTTCTGAGGCGCCGGTGGTGCTGAACGTTTCCTCCGAGGCCGGGAGTATCGGCACCTGCTGGAGGCATAGCTGGTGGGGGTACTGTATGAGCAAAGCTGCAAACAACATGCAAGGTGCCATCGCCCACAACGCCCTCAGGGCCTTCGGCGGGCGGGTGATCCAGATGCATCCGGGGCATATGGCGACCTATATGAGGGGGCATCTGGATGAAACGGCCCGTTTTACGCCCGCGGAAGCGGCGGAGAGGATCCTGCGCACGCTGTTTTCACCGGATCTTAAAGCGGCGGATGAGCATCCCCTGTTTATCGACCTGGACGGAAAGGAGATGGCATGGTAATGGCAGGACGCGTACTGGCCCTGGGGACCAGGGTGAACGCCCCGTATCATCCCTTCGAAAATGCGGAGGCGCGCTTTATGGACATCCTGCGGGATGTCTGCGATCTGGAATGCGGAGACGATCCCGGCGCACTGTCGGACCCTCGGGGCTGGGCGGGAGTGCTTTCGTACCTGGACGAATGGAAGGAAAAGCCCCGGGCGGAATGGGCGGCGGGCCTGACACGTTTCGTTGCGGAGGGCGGCGGACTGCTGCTTTTGCACAACGGGATCTGTGTCCAGTCCGATCCCTTGATCGAAGAAATGATCGGCGGCCGATTCCTGAACCACCCGGCCCAGGAAGAGATCACCTTCACGCCCGGCGGGCTTCTTCAGGACTGCCGGCCCTTTACGGTGAAGGAGGAACCCTACAGGTTTGCCCTGAAAGATCCCGGGGAGATGATACTCACCTATGATCAGGGAGGGGAAACGTATCCCGCGGGGTGGCGAAGGACGTACGGAAAGGGCAGGGTGGCGTACCTCTGCCCGGGACATACCGGCGAAATATTCGACATCCCCGCCTATCGGGATATGATCAGAAAATGTATGCGATGGTGCCTTGGGGAGGATATCGGCTGCTCACCTCGGTGCCGCGACGGTATGGCGTAAGGACGCCTTTTCAGCGCGGAGCTTATAGACGAGGCCCCCGGGTGTTCCCGGGGGCCTCACACTTCGTAGTGATCTGTATTTTATTCCTTGTTCATAAGCAGGCGGACGCCCCGGCGGAGCACATACGAGCTCTCCAGCCAGTACTCGCCGCCGGACCAGGACTCGGTCTCGATGTAATACATGGCTCCGGGGACCTGGGAAGGATCGGATACGGCGGCGAATGAGCCGTTCGATAAGCGGATATACGCTTTGGCGTTGTTAAGGCGGGAGAAGGTGGCGGACATGGCGCTGTCCACGATATGGATCATGGATCCGTCCTCGCTGATCCCATCGGCCAGGGCAATGTGCCCCTTGACGATGCTGAAGGAGAAGATCGCGCCTTTCGCGAACAGGGACTCCACCGATTCCCTGTCATTGTACAGATCGTACCTGGTGCGGAAACCGAAATCCCTGGCCGCGTTGCCCACCAGGGTGGAATTCAGTGTGCCGCCGTCTACCAGGCAGAAGGAATACTTGTCAGCGAGGGCGGCAGGCGAAGCGTCGTCGGAGACGAACCCCAGTTTCCTCAGGGCGCTGGCCAGGGTAAAGATGGCGCAGCCGGAATCCTGCAGATTGCTGTGGCGGTATTTGACCCGGTCCCAGGTGCCGTCAAACTGGCTAAAGACCAGGTTGGGGTACTCCCTGCTGCGAGTTACCACCTCCAGGATCTGTGTGCCGATCCTGAGGGCGGCGGGCACCCGGTCCGAAGGCACGGTGAAAGTCCACTGGGAAAACCGTCCCCGGTTGTTCTCGTCGATATATCGGTCGATGTCCGCGTCTTCAGCGCTGATCATGCCCATCTCGCGGCCGTTTTCGTCCAGCATCAGCACAGAAGCGACGCTGGAGGTCATCTGGACAGTGACGGTGCAAACATCTCCGTCTGTTTCGGCGTCGGCAAAAAGATCGTTGAAGGAGGCTTGCTCGCCAAAGGCGCTGACCCGTGCGATCATCATTCGGCCGGAGAGGCCTTCGCGGGAAGCCGCGAAGAGGTAGCTTTCCTCGCCGCTGCCTTCCAGGGGAAAGGTGACGGCCCAGGTGCCGTCGCTCCGGCGTCCGGAGACGTCGGAAGAGGCTACGGGCTCGCTTCCGGAGATCCGGTATACGGTGATCAGGTCCGCCTCGCCGTCCACTTGTACGAAGGCGGTGATGCTGTCCTCATAGCTGATGCCCATGGTGTCGGACAGGGTGACCGCGGTCACGTCAGGCGCGGCGCTGTCCGCGCTCTGGCAGACGCTCAGGTAGGCGGCGGCGCCCAGGTCGTTCTCGACGCGGACATACCCCGCCCTGGCAGGCTCGGCACATTCGTCCACGGAAACCTTCAGCCCGTTTTCGGTGTATTCGGTGCGGATCCATTCGTCCGAGGGGACGGCGACCCAATCGCTGTCAGATGAAACGGCAATTTCCTTTACACCGTGGGCGCCGGTCCAGACAGCCATGCCTTCTCCATCCAGGCAAACGTCACTGACGGAAGCGTTCAGGCTGACCTCCTGCTCGATGCCGTCATCGGACAGCCTGGTGACGCCGATAATGCATTTTGAACTGCCGGAGCGCAGGGTGATCGCACCGCGCCGGGGTTCGCGGCCGGGCAGGACAGTGACGAACAATTCGGTCCCATCCCCGCCGCAATTGGTGGACAGTTCCAGGAAATCCGCATCGGTTTCGGCGGTCCAGATCCCCGGGGAATGGACGGTATAGCGCCGGACGCCGCCCCAGAGGCGGAAGGGACCGGAATCGCCGCTTTCCGCGCTGATGCCCGGGCCGTCCTCCACAAGGAGCTCGGCGGAGGCCGAGGCGGAGGCGTTCTGGGAATCCGTGACGGTGCAGGTCACGGTGAAGGCGCCCACCGCGGAGGTGGTATACGAGAAGGCGGAATCGCCGCCGCTCCGGCCGTAGATCCGTTCTCCGCCGGAGCGTACGGAGAAGGTGTAGGTGAATGGGGGACTTCCGCCCTCGGCGGAAGCGGCGTATTCCGCCGCTTCACCCAGGGGAAGAGCCTTGTTAGCCGCACGCAGCGTTACCTTCAGATCGCCCGTGACCGTAAAATCACTTTGGGCGCTCTTCCCGCTGCTCCGGTCGGTAACCCTCAGGAAATAATTGCCGGCGGCGGTGGGAATGTACGCCCCGGAGGCGGCGGTGACAAAGCCGGTGCGGAACAGGAGCTCCCCGCTCCGGTACACGTCGTAGCGCACCTCGCTGTCCGCGCCTTCAATGTGAAAAAGGACCGTTTCCCCGAGGGAAACGGAAGGTGTGTCCATGATGACGGTCACTTCGGCCGACGCCATGGACAGGGCTGAAAACAAAACACAGGTCAAAAGACACAAGAATAAGGATTTGCGCATCAGATCCTCCAGAGATAAGAGATGCCCCGAGATCACCGCATGATGATCTCCTCGCGCCGCGGTCCGTTGGAGATCATGCGGATGGGACATTCGATCTCTTTTTCGATCGTCTCGATGTACGCGCGGCAGTTTTCCGGCAGGTCCGCATAGGAAGTGATGCGGCGGACGTCGCATTTCCATCCGGGCAGCGAGGTATAGACAGGCTTCGCCTTTTCCACCAGCCGGGTGACGGGAAAATCGGTGAGCACCTGCCCGTCGACCTCGTAGCCGGTGCAGATCCTGATCTCGTCAAGGTAGCCAAGCACGTCCAGGTTGGTCATCACGCATTCGGTCGCGCCCTGGACCAGGCAGCCGTAGCGGGTGGCGACGCAGTCGAACCAGCCGACCCTGCGGGGCCGTCCGGTTTTGGCACCGTATTCGCCGCTGTCCCCGCCGCGCCTGCGCAGCTCCTCGGCTTCATCCCCCTCAAGCTCGGTGACGAAAGGACCGGCGCCCACACAGGAGGAATAGGCCTTGGTGACGGCGATGATCTTTTCAAAGGCGGTGGGGGGCAGCCCCGCGCCTACCGTGCCGTAGCCGGCCAGGGGAGAAGAGGACGTGGTGAAGGGGAAGATGCCGTGGTCGGGATCCCTCAGCGTGCCCAGCTGGCCTTCCAGCAGGATCTTTTTGTTTTCCTTCAGGGCGCGGTGCAGGTACTGGGTGGTGTCGCACACCATCGGCCGGATCTTTTGGGCCAGATCGTAGTATTTGTCCACCAGGGCTTCCACGTCCAGGGGCTTTTCGCCGTACAGGTTTTCAAGCATGGCGTCCTTGATGACCGCGGCCCGCTTTAAGCGTTCCGTGAGCACCTCCCGGTCGTACAGCTGGTTTACCTGCAGGCCGATTTTCATATACTTGTCACCGTAGAAGGGGGCAATGCCGGATTTGGTGGAGCCGAAGCTGTTTTTGCCCAGGCGCTTTTCCTCCAGGCAGTCAAACAGCACATGATAGCTCATCATCACCTGGGCGCGGTCGCTGATAAGGATGGTGGGCTCGGGAACGCCCCTGACGCGGAGCGTAGCCAGTTCGGAAAGCATTTCCTCGATGTCCAGGGCGACGCCCGGACCGATGAGGTTGGCGACGTGGGGATTGAACACGCCGCTGGGCAGGAGATGCAGGGCGAACTTGCCGTACTCGTTGATGATGGTATGGCCCGCGTTGGCGCCGCCCTGGAAGCGGATGACGATGTCGCTCTCCTGGGCGAGCATATCGGTGATCTTTCCCTTGCCTTCGTCGCCCCAGTTGGCGCCTACAATGGCATTGACCATGGTAATCCTCCTAAAAAGAGAGCCGATTTTTGTTTGGATCTCTCATGATGTGCGAATGTCGGTAGTAAAGTAAAAACAGGGCACAAGGGGTGACGGCAGACCGGGGCGGACCTTCGGGCGCGGATCAGAGGACGCCTGTGACACGCTCTACGGCTTCTTTTGTCTTTTCCAGCGTATTGAAGGCGGTCAGGCGGAAATAGCCTTCGCCGCTTGGCCCGAAGCCCTCGCCGGGAGTCCCGACGACATGCGCCTTGTCCAGAAGAAGGTCGAAAAAGTCCCAGCTCTTCATCCCATCCGGGGTCTGCATCCATACATAGGGGCTATTGACCCCGCCGAAGCACCGGCAGCCGGCTTTTTCAAGCCCGGTGCGGATCACGGAAGCGTTGTTCAGGTAATAGGAGATGCTCTCCATCACCTCGCGGTGCCCGTCCGGCGCAAAAACCTGGGCGGCTGCGCACTGAACGGGATAACTGACGCCGTTGGACTTGGTGCTCATCCGGCGCTGCCAGAGCCGGTTCAGGGATACGCGCTCGTTCCCGACGGTGCCGGTCACGGACGTCGGGATGATCATATAGCCGCAGCGGACGCCGGTAAAGCCGGCGGTCTTGGAAAAGCTGCAGCATTCGATGCAGCATTTTTCGGCGCCGGGGACCTCGTAGATGCTCTGCGGGATATCCTTTTCGGTGATGAACGCCTTGTACGCCGCGTCATATACGATCAGCGCGTCCTCTTTCAGGGCCCAGTCGACAAACACCTTCAGCTGGTCCTTGGTAAGTACCGTGCCGGTGGGGTTGTTGGGATAGCACAGGTAGATGACGTCCACATGCTCCGGGGGAAGCGGGGGGATAAAGCCGTTTTCGGCGGTGCAGGGCAGGTAGCAGAGACCGCTCCACCGCCCGCCGTCAAAGGATCCGAGGCGTCCGGCCATGGCGTTGGAATCCACATAGACCGGGTACACCGGGTCGGTCACGGCGATGCGGGCGTCTGCGCCGAAAAGCTCCTGCAGGTTGCCTACGTCAGGCTTGGCGCCGTCGCTGATAAAGACTTCCTCAGGTTTCAGGCTGACGCCGCGGGGGGCGTAGTCCGCCCGGATGATGGCGTCTATCAGGAAATTGTAGCCGTAATCAGGCGCGTACCCGTGAAATCCTTCCGGGGTGCCCATCTTCAGCGCCGTGTCGGCAAAGACACGGGCGACGGACGGCGCGATAGGCCGGGTGACGTCCCCGATCCCCAGTCGGATCAGGTCCGCGTCCGGGTGCGCGGTCTGGTAGGCTTTGACGCGCTTGCCGATCTCGGCAAAAAGGTATCCGGCGGGCAGGGAAGCGATATGTGCGTTCAGTTTCATCGTTCGTCCTCCATTTCACATCGGTCAGGGCCGCTGACTCCCATTATAGCCACGGAAAGGGGGCGAGGGGTGTTTTTATTGTGTACAAATCG
>JAFWWK010000129.1 GCA_017523615.1 Clostridia bacterium | reverse complement strand
GAGCCAGGATCAAACTCTTGTGTTAGATCCTGCGGATTTCTTTCCGCTTTAACTCCTCCGAGCCTCTCCGCTATTCAGTAGTCTCTGACTCGTTCGAATTGACTGTCGTTCTTCATCCGGATCTCTCCGGATGTCTGATCCTGTATCGTTTTCAAGATCCCCGCGCTCTTAAGAGGATGTTCACAAACACTCACAAAGAGCACTCAGTTATATTACCGCGAATCAGGAGGAATGTCAACAGGAAATTTGAAAAAAATTTGAGAAAAAATGAAAATAGCCTTTTTCCTCCGGTCAATTTTTTTGCGGCAAAGGCATCCTCGTGAAAAATAGACGATCACAGCGATAGGACCTGAAATTCAGTCTTCAACGCCCCACTGGTCCGGATGAGCGTCATAATATTCTTTGACACGTCTGTCCAGGGTCATCTGGGTCGTCTGGGTGGCAACACCGGTGGGATTGACCCCGTTGATCTTCTGAAACTCCGTCAACGCCTTTACCGTCAGAGATCCGAAAACCCCGGTATCATAGCCTTTTGCAAGAAAACCGATCAGGATCAGTTTTTGCTGCAGTTCCTTCACCTTTACACCTTCACAGCCCCGCCGCATGGTAATGCCTGCCAGGTCTGTCAAAGTTCCGTAGCCTTGGATCGCCCAGTTATCGATGGGATACATATTTCTGGCCACTGCTTCGGGATTATTGCCCTCGATCACATGAACATATACCTTTCCATCCGGACCGCGTGTACAAAATTCAACCATGGCCACATGGGACGTATCTCCGGTCGAACTGACCGAAAAGAACATCCAATCCCCCGGCTGGGGGATATAGCTGTTTTTTTTCATCTGCTCGTTGTCTCCGATGAACCATTGGCTCCCCCATCCCGGGACATTTCCGGTGCGTGCGATATATCTACCGTTGCTGATAAACCAGTCCCTGCCGGTATTGGAGCTTGAATAAAGCGGGTATACATTTTTTAAAAGCTTTGTCTGAAAATCCTTATCCACTTTGTCCACACACCAGCAAAGGAATTCAGCGCACCATTCAGCGTCCGGATCGCCTGCCCATTCTCCATATTTGGTATTCTTATACCGGTCCTCAGTATACCCTAGTTCCTTTCTCGCGACCTCAAGAAGCAGTTCCACATAGTCAGGGCTTTTCCCGTTCGGTTCGATTATGGAATGGCCTTCCGGAATGAGGGTTTCCTCAGTGCCGAATGCCTCATCGGGATCCGGCTGAGCGTCCTCCGCACAAGCAGGGATCATAACCAGAAGGAACATGGCAAGAACGACAGACACGAATACCGATGTTTTTTTCCTTTTCATATATCCTCCGAGAAATATGGTCATGACTGCTGTGAATCGTCATACCTTTCTGAATTGGCATGATCCCTGTGCCGGTCACTCCTGCGGCGCCTTGCGGGCGTTAGAACGGCTTCCTGGTTCACGCCCGATCCGGCATCTTTATCGAAATCGTTTTTTTCATCGAATTGCTGCAGGATTTCCGGCCAGGCGCTTCCATCGGATGTATCGTTTCGCGAAGCGAAGGACGCGGTAGAAGCGATGGTTTTTTTCCGCCACGAGTCGTTTTCGTCAGCTGAGGTCCGCGTATCCTTCGGGGCAGGATAAGCCCTTGTTCCCTGCATATCAAAGGAAGGCGTCGCAGAAGGATCATCCTTTCTGCGATATACACCGGTCTCGCCGGAAGCCTCGCTGTTTCTGAAGCTTGTCGCAGGTGACCCGGAAGGCGGCATAAACGGCGCTGCATCAACACGGCGCGTGTTATCCCTTTCGGCAGCCTGATAGCCCGGCGCGCGTGTCGTTCTGGGCCGGGAGGCCATTCGTGCGGCCTGACGAGCCTGCTGTTCTCTGACTGCCCTGCGCCTGCGCTCGTTTTTGCGGTGGATATGATAGATATATATCCCGCCGCCCAGCAGTCCCAGGGAAGCTGCAGCCAAAGCAAACCCGAGGGCTGATGCACCGGATTCTTTTTTTTCAGTGACGGCCGGCGATTCAGTTGTACCAAACGTTGTCGACGGCGTTCCAACGATGCCTCCGCTGCCATAAGTGGAGCGCGGTGCCGGCGTTGGCGTTACAGAAGCCGTTTTTGTTGCGGCGGGCGTCCTTAAGGCGGGAGCAAAAGGCTCATAGGAAACCGAAACAGCCGGATTTTGCCAGACATTCTGGTTATAATCCTCCAACGCCTGGATATTACCCACAGATACGTCCGAGATCGGCGCCGTATTGTTGGCCGCGTTGAGATAGTTTTCGCTTGTAAGAAACTCTGCCAGATCATCCACGGACATAACATGGAAATGATCCCCGCTTATATAGCCCTCTGTCCCGGACTGGGAGATATAATACCAGGTTTCCCCGGCCTCGTTCACCTCTGTCCTGTAGATAATAGCAAAAGCATATTTGTCCAGCATGCGGATCTGATTTCCCGACCTGGAAGGAGCGCTTCGCAGGTTGACTTTGTCGGATTTCACATAGCCATAGCTTGTCAGGTTGTTTCCACTCTGAGGGACGGAGGTCGGCGCTTCTTCGGGAATGGGCGTGGGCGTCCTGAGGGTTTCAAGATAGATCACGACCTCGCTGTCCGTCAGCATCTGCAGCTGGTCGTCCCGGATGTAGCCCCACAGGGTCCCCTGATTGACCTGGTCCCAAACCTGTCCGTTCGCAAATTCCTGCCCGTTCACCGACACCACGGCGCCCTGTGACAGAATAAGATAGATCTGGGCATTGGTGTCGGGATATGCCCTCATTGGGATATTGTCCCCTACGGTGCGCGCAAAACCGAATCTCTGCGGTGGCACCTGGGTGGGAATGGGGGTCGGCGTTCCAAGGGTCTGCGTGGGATCAAGGTACAGCGACGCCATTTCATTGCTGATGTGTTCAAGGTCACTGTCCCGCATATAACCCGTATTATTGATCCCATAGTTTTCCGGCAGGCTGACCTTTACCCATTCCCCATAGTTTTCTTCGATAAGGACAACAGTATAGGGGGTCAGCTCGCTGACCACATAGGGCTCATCATCGTTGGGGACAGCGTAAATGTACGACAGCTCCTTTGTGACCGCATAGCCATAATATGGTTCGTCAGTCGGCGCCGGAGTCGGTTCCGGGGTGATATAGACCACCTGTGTGGGCGTGGGGATCGGGGTCATAGTGACCTCGGTCGTCGCCATCCTGGTGGGGTCCGGGGTCCTGGTGGACATCGGCGTTTTAAGCGAAAGCTGGTATTCCGCATTCTCCCGTTCTTCGGTCAGGGTCACAAATTCTTTCATAATATAGCCGTCAGTCCCGGAAGAACGGATGTAATACCACTGTACGCCATCGACCGTAACGCTTTTGTATACCCAAACCATTGTATTTTTGTCAAGGCGTTTTATCTCCGTTCCCTTTTTGCTGCTGGTCTTTCGGAAGGCGACCCGTACGTTGTTCACACGCCCCCAGCGTTCGATCGGTGCACCGTCCGGGATCGCCGTCGGTACCGGAGTTGGCGTAAAGTGAAAGTATTCGTTGATCTCCTGCTGGTCCATGGCCCGGATCACATTGGAATAGATGAAGCCGCCCACGCCGTCGATATCCACCTGATACCATTTTTCACCCAGTTCGTTGTTCAGGCTGCCAATAACATAAATAACCTCTGCTTTGTTTACACTCCTGATCACATTGTCCATGCTGACAGTGCTGGGAGAGGACCGGAGGTAAATGCCGTCCTTGCTCGCGTGCGCGTAGAAAACATCCTGTGTAATGTTAAAGGGAATGCCTGTCGGTGTAGCGGCCGGAGTGGGCGTAATGGTCAGGTAGTAATAAAATATCACTTCGCTCCGGTTCAACTGGCCGTTCTCATCCATGACAACATACTGCACCGGTTCACCCTGCAGAACATAATAGGGCTTCAGGTCCATGGGCTGAGCATGCACGGCATTATTTCCTTCTTCTAATTCCGCTATCCCGGCCGACGCAACATCATTTCCGTTGCTATCTTTGTAGAAGACGGGAATGGTGATGCGGTTCACAGCTTTTCTTCTGAACCAGAAGGTCAGCTCAACATTTTCCTGGGATGTGGCAGTGACCGTCTTCTGAAGGCTGTCCGATAGTTCATATTCCCCTGAAACTTTTGAAGGATCAGCTGTAACGACCAGGGTGCTGCCCGTATCGCAGGGCTCGGTGGATGAATAAAGTTCGTTCCCGTCAAAATCACGATAAACGATCCGTACCCAGATCACCTGGGGAACGGTGTCCGGGTCATAGATAAAAACGATCTCGTCAGTGTCCGCCTTGCCCTGGGCGTCCACATACACATATTTTACTGCCTGCCCCGATACCGCGTAACCGCTGATGGCCGGTGCCTGCACAGGGGTGCTGGCGTTGATGGCGCATACCAGCGTCTCCGGTGTTCGGATCTCAGTCCCGTTGGTGCTCTCGATATACCTGACGATGATAGAAGGCTCGGCGGAAATCCTGTAAACAAACTGGATGTGATCGGGCAGAACGTTCCCGTTTTCGTCCGCGGTCACAGTCTGCACCGGATCGCCGATCACGGTGTATCCGGGGAAGTTCCGGGCGGGGATCGTGATGGATGATCCAAAGGCGCATGGGATCTCATCATCAGCAGCAGCGTGTCCCCCGTCTTCGAACAGGTAGCTTACTGTAACGATGGGGGCTTCAACGGGATCGTAATAAAACACCACTTCCTTTGCATTGATCTCCCCGTTGGGGCCAACGGTCACCAGCTGCAGCGCATCTCCCCGAAGGACATATCCGGAAATCTCCCGAGCGCTGATCTCCTTGGTTTCACCCAGGGGACATAAGATCGTATCCGGAGAAGCGATCTCCTGGCCCGTAACGTTCCTCAGATAGCGCACGGTCACTTCGATCGGCTCGATCCTGTGGTATACGAACGTTACGTCGTACCTGTCCGCCATACCTTTATTATCGACGATGACGGAAGCCGTATCAGGTCCCTCAGGTGTATATCCGTTGATCTGGATCGCCCGGATCACTTTTTCCGAGTCGATCTCACATTCGACATAGGTATCGGGTCGGATGGGGTTACCGGATGTGTCGATATAATGGACGGTCACTGTCGGCCCCGCTTCCGAGCGGTAATAAAACACCACCTGAGAAGGACTGGTCTGGCCGTTCGGATCCGTAATGACATCGATGCTTGCGTTCAGGGGTGAATAGCCGGGGATATCCTCCGCAGGGACAGTCGTGATATCGTTGTAACGACATTCGACATAGCCGTCGTCTCTCAGGCGCTGCCCGTCGGACTCGTCGAGGTATTTGATCTCGACGCGCACTGTCTGGCTGGGAGCCTGCGCGTTTCTCCGATATATAAACGTCACTTCCGACGGGACGGTCGTACCGCTGATGTCGGCATACACCGTGACTTGAGCGCTGCTTATCAGGTCGCATCCCGGGATATCAACAGCGGTTATCGTGACCGAGCTGCCCACGGGGCACTCGATCTGCTTTCCTTCCATGATCTCCATGTAAGTGGTTTCGTCCCGGTAATAAACATTGACAAACACGGACGAAGCCACGCTTTGTACATCCTGCGGAGTATCCGTCATCGTAGAGACATACAGCCTCAGGCGGATGCTTCCGGCATATTCGTCCACGGATTCGATATCGATCCACGGGGCGCCAGTCATTTCCATACCGGCGTCGGTCACTCCTTCGAGCAGCGACCCATCGGCGGGGGAAAACCGCATGGACGGAACGGCCGGGTTTGAAATGTGCAGCGTCAGCCGGTCGAGGGCATCCGCGTCCACAGATACCCACCATGCATCTTGATCAAAATCAAGACGACGGGCAACACTGCTGACGACAAAGCCATTTGTATCCGTCCATGACAAAGAAATGGACAGGTCCTCAGCCGCTGCCGCGATTGAAAACAGAATAAGAAGCGAACAAACAGCGCAAAAAACAAAGCACCCCGTCATTTTAATTTTCAGGCCCCTGCTTTTTTTACCTTTCACAGACATTGCCTCCTTGAGACAAAGTTTTTTCTACAATATATTGCGATTGTATATTATTTGGTGTATCATGTCAAGGAAGTGCCTTTTGATGAAGGCGCTTTGGGTATAGGAGAGTCATTCTCCGATGATTCAACGTAGCCCAAGGCTGTTTTGTTGCAGTCACGGAAAACTGTTTTTCCGCTCATTATGTCATCCCGCTGGTTTTTCCTCGGGATCTGCTTATTCGGAGGGCGGTTTTCTCCATGTTTGATCTGTCCATGCTTTTCTGCCCCGGCCGCCCTGAAATACTTCGAACGGACCGGCTTACGCTTCGCCCGCTGAAAATGTCCGACGCGCAGGATCTATTCGCCTATGCGAAGGACCCGGAGGTATCCAGGCACGTGCTTTGGAACGCGCACCGTTCCATCACTGATTCACGAAGATTCCTGCGGGCAGGGATCATGCAGTATCGCAGGGGCTTTCCCGGTTCCTACGCCATCATCCTGAATGAGACCGGCCGGATGATCGGTACGATCGGGTATATGTGGATCAATTCGGAATTCCGCTCCTGTGAGATCGGTTACAGCCTCTCACGCGACCAATGGAACCGGGGATTGATGACTGAAGCGCTTCAAGCCGTGATCAGGCACTCCTTCATTGCGCTGAACCTCAATCGTGTCGAATGTCAGCATGAAGTGGACAATCCCGCTTCCGGCAGAGTCATGCAGAAGGCGGGCATGCGTTTTGAAGGCATCATGAGGCAAAGAATACGCAACAAAGGCAAATATTCAGACGTGGCCGTTTACGCTGTCCTCCAGTCGGACATGCCCGCGGTCGGAAAGGAATGAAAAAGTGTATCATTACCGCAATTTTGGGACCTGTTCAGAATCCATCGACCTGGAGATCCGCGACGGTATCATTTCCGATTGCAGGATCAACGGCGGATGCCGCGGCAACACCCAGGGGCTTAGCAAAATGGTCATCGGTCGGAAGGCTGAGGAAGTCCGCGACCTCCTGAGAGGTATCCAGTGCCGCAACGGCACCTCCTGCCCCGATCAGTTGTCTCGCGCCATCGACGAATGCCTTCGTGCGTGAATACCGCCGGGAGCAACGAGAAGTTTGTTTACCGAATAAGTTTTCTGATTATAAGGAGATTACCATGAGCAGAAAATCCATCGCACGCGACAAAAAATTCTGGATCCGCGTTGTCTGCATTGTCCTTGTGGTCCTTTTGGCGGGTTCATGCCTTGTGACCCTGTTCGTTTCCTGATAAGGAGCCGGGAATAAAGCCTTCGAATATGCGCATATCCCATTTTTCGGGTGCCATGGCCTTCTTCTCTCTCACAGTCCACGCGGCCAGAACGGGATGGTATAGGGCATTCATCATTCGGAACGGCAAAGATTTTTCGCATTGATGATCGAAGGCTACAAAATCGGGCCTCCCCAGGACGTTGACGGCCAGGGAAGACAAGATCACGTTTTTTATGTTCAGCGGATATCTGCCGCGGACGTTCAGTCCGTAGGCAAGCTGTCCTCTGAACACTTTTTTTTCGTTTTTTCTAAACCACCTGACGATCAGCGGATCAAAACTTTCCACGCAGAAGGGTCCTTTCCTTCCCCGAAGCTGAGAAATGGTTTTGCTGCAGATCTCGTCCCTTCTCGGATCGTGCTTTATCTCGACGATCAGTGGCATATCCTCCCCGACCGTATCAAGGAATTCCACCAACGTGGGGATGCCCTCCCCGGAGTCAAGAAGAGTAAAATTCCTAAGTTCCCGGAGGGTGCAGTCACGCACCTTTTTGTCAGTGCCGCACATCCGTTTAAGATCATCGTCATGGATCACCACCGTCTCCCCGTCCGATGTAAGGTGGACATCCATTTCCACACCGAAGCCATATTCGCGTGCGCGGCGAAAAGCCGGGAGACTGTTCTCCGGTATGCTGCTGTTCCACAGGCCCCGGTGGGCATAGTCTCCTCCAAAGTGTTCCATGGGCATTCTTCTTCTGCCGGGTGCGATCATATACAGCCATACCAGAAACGAACCAAGAATTATAATTGAGGCGGTCAACATTTTACTTTCCAATCCGGGAGAGGCTCTGACGTAAAAAAGTCAGCCTCTCATGATCTCAGTCGTCGGTGAAACAGGTAAAAGTTTCAGGAGATTGATCAATCACAGGTGCATTACGATACTGCCGTACACGCTGAACGCAAAACCAAGGCCCAGGAAGATCCATTCCCACACCGGCGTTTTTGCCTTTTCCTTTTGTAAAAGCCGGTATAGGAATGCGTATGGCAGCAGATCCGCGCAGTATCTCGCGCCGAATTGATAACCTCCGAAGGTGCGATGCAGGAGCAGCAGGAAAAAATGGACAAGGAAAGTGCACAATGTGACCAGGCGAAGCACATCCATCCGTTTCCTGAACAGGTCCACGGCAAAAGAAATGATCATCAGCGTCAGCACAGGGCATGCGATCAGAAAGGAAAAACCGAATTTTTTCAAAATAAATGTGCCGTCGATGAGATCAAACGGAAGTCCCCAAATGAATGTTTTTGCGTTATTTCCGATGTGCGACAGTGAAAACTGAACTCCGCCCTGGAATGAGAACTCCGGCAGATAGTTATGCCCAAACTCCAGGGGATCATGGAATCTCAAATAATTATATAAACCGATAGCAAGGGCGACCGTGAGACCCAAAGCAAATCCGGGAACAAGTTTGGCTGCCATTTCACGCAGTGTCATGCCCCCTTTTGCGTTTATATAGATCCATACGGTAATCAGTGGGATGAAAAGTACCGCGTCAAAAGGCCTTGCGGCAACGCTCAGAGCATACAGGAGCAATGCCCAGGTCATCCGGTCTACGGTCATCAGGTATACAGCTCCGGTTGCCAGCATCAAGGCCAGAGCCTGTGCCTGATACCACACAGCCCCCTCCAGGGTCAACGGCAGGAGGCTGGAAGAAAAGACTGCCAGGAAGGACCAAAGGGCGGCATCCGCCCGTCGGAAGGAAACGTTCTTCAAAGCCCGGTATAAAAAGACGACAGCCGTACAGGCATATACCTTGATCAAAAGGTTATCGGGTGTTTTCATGCCAAAGACGGCGGCAAACGGCAGAAGAATGACGGAGGGAAGGGGCGGGAAGGACACATAATAGCGTCCTTCATAGATAGCAAGTTCCAGGATCTCATTGTTTTCTACCCAGGTATGCCCGTGCAGCCAGCTGAGCGCCTGCAGCGTATAGGAATTATACGGGCTGGGCCCCAAAAAGCTTTTGCCAGTGATCATATCCAGGACCAGCCACATCCCCGTCATCATAAGGCAGAGGAACAGGGGATATGGATCCATTTTTCTTAATCGTCTGATCATAGCCGCCTCTGATTTCTGAAAGGGCGTTCCCATCCGTCGGAAAAAAGGGGAAAACGCCCTGAGTCGTAATGCCTGTATCACTGTTTATGGGGCCGGCGTCACCGTGGGGATGGGAGTGGGTGAAGGGGTCGGGGTCAAAGTAAGGATCGGTGTCGGCGAAGGAGTGAGGGTGGGAGTCGGCTTCGGTTTTGACGCCGCTGCCTGCTGATAGATCTGGTTCTGCAGCGCGACGGAGGCCACTCCGTCCGATGAAAGGCCCAAGGAGCGCTGATATGCCTTAACTGCGGCTTTCGTTCCGGCAAGATATGTGCCCGTGACCGTTCCTGTATAATATCCCAGTTCCTTCAGTTTCATCTGGAGCCACCAGACGTCCAGGCCTGTTTTTCCGGTGGACAAGGACCGGAATTCCGTAGTGGGAGGGGAATAGGGATCGTAATCGGGTGTAAATGTCGGGGCTGGCGTCGTTTGGGGCAGCATCACACTTTTATCGAGTTTCCCGGGTTTGATGGCAGCCACCAGTTCCGGATCATCCGGACAGTCTTCCCTGATGACCACCACAGTCCCTTCGCCGCAATTGTCATAGATCCATTTTGCGTCGGCGACGGTCAGCCGGATGCACCCGTGGGACTGGCGTGTCCCCAGGTTGTTCAGGCTGGAGGTCCTCAGGGTCATCTCGTCGTATTCGGAATAGATCACGGAATGAAAGGCGATCTCCTCGTCGATCTTTGTCCAGTACTGAGCTTTGCTTCCACCCCATTTGTTAAAATAACACCAACGTGCTTTACGCCCCGAGAGCACATAGGTTCCCGGGGTGGAAGGGTTCGATTTGGTTCCTGAGGAGCACAGGAAACTTTTGTAGAGGGTGGTGTAATCCCCCGTTTCTGACGTCCATCGCCATACCTTTACGACCTGGTTGTTGACGTCCACCTCCAGTTTGAAAGCGATGGGCTCAGGCGTAGCTTCCGGTTTGGGAACTCCGTCGGCCGCCACCACGGAATCGTCATTGAACAGGGCGTTCCAGGTTTTTTCATCTACCTCGCCGGTGACCATCAGCCCGTTTTTCGCCTGGAAATCCTTGACCGCCTGCTGGGTCTGCTTATAATACCCCGTGGTCGTTTTATGGAAAGTAAAGTAGCCAAGGTCCATCAGCCTTTGCTGTACCATCTGCACATCCGTGCCGGTCGAACCGTAAGAAAGCTTCTTTTTGTAGGGCTGGGTCTCGGGCATCGCGAACGCCGGGATCGGGGTCGGGGTCGGTTTTGAGATGTCGGAAAAGATAAGCTGCAGCGTCCATACATCTGCTGCACCTGTCACTTCCAGACCGAAGTCTGCCTGTACCTGGGATACAGCTGCCCTTGTCTTGTCCAGATACCGGTCGGAAATGTTGCCGGTATAATATCCCAGTTCGGCCAAACGCTCCTGAAGCCGCCTGACATCGGATCCTTGGTCGTTGTAGGAAAGGGGCCTGTAGCAATCACCGAAAATGATGTCCAAGGTCTCCTCGTCGGCAATGCCGTTGGGTTCAAGGCCGTAGGCAGTCTGAACTTCCATGACCGCCGTCCGGGTCAGTGTATTGTATTCACCGTTCACCTTGCCGGAAAAATAATTCAGTGCTTTTAAACGGATCTGGAGTTCTTCCACTGCAGGACCGCTGTCCCCGGGCTGAAGCATGTTGTCCACCGGGATGGTCTCAGCCGTCGCCGGAATGTTCAGGATCAGCGCCAGCATAACAGCCAGGCAAATGATCTTTTTCATCATGAGAAACGCTTTATTCATAAAAGCCCTGTTTTCATTCTTACGCATATCCCACACACTCTTTCCGCATCTTAAGGATGCCGCGGACGGCTTATCCGTCACAGTCAGTACGGTTTGATCGGCCGTTATCAATATGTATAGGATATTTTTGCGAATTTGTCAAGATTTCATGACAGATTTGTTACAGATTCTTTACACTTTCTTTCTCAGCCTGCGTTCAAGGGCTTCCGAATCCCTCAAATCGACCGTCTGCCCGCCATAGCGGGCCCTTTCGTAAAGTTCGGCAAAACTATCCCTCTCCGGGCTGTCATTCAAAGCTTCCCTGCAGGTCAGCCCCTGCCGCTCAGGATGCTTTTTGAGAAACCTCCTGTACAGATACCGAACCAGGTCGGTCCCGTTTCGAGGACGCGCTTCCTTTTGCGTGCCGAATCTCCTCCGACGGACGGCCTCGTCCTGTTTTCCACTGCGGGTATCATCCACCGTCTCCGTATAGTCCTCTGAAGCACGGTCCATCATTCCTGAGATCTTAATACGGATCTGTCCGGCAAGATCGATCAGGGCCTTCCAAAGAACTCTCAGTGCCAGGATCAGAAGGAATAACGCCAGAAGGGACGCAAGGACCATAAAGACTTTCTCAAAAATCACGGCGAAAAGGGACGGCTCGGCTGTATCCGCAGGAAACAACATGTCTCCTCCTCCCTCTCCCCCTCCGGCGCCTTCTTCAATAGGCGTGTAGGAAAACAGGGACATAAAAAAACGGACGATCGAACCGACGACGAACAATACCCCATTCCAGGCCGCAGAAACAGCGTTTTTGATCTTTTCTGAAAAGCCCGCGGTCATGGCCAGCACAAACAGGAAGATCACCGCGCCTGTGTTCCTGAAGCGGATGACAAAGGGAACTTTCCGGGCGGTAATATCCGCGTGGCTTGCTCCGATCAGGGTCATTCGGTTCAGGAAAAGCAGGAAAAGCAGGAAAAAAACGCAGGTCCCAACGACGCAAACAGACGCGGTACGCGGGTAGTCCGGATGATCAAAGAAGCCTCCATGTGAGAACATGGAGCACAGGATCAGCTGGAAGATGAGCCCCGCCACCCAGAAAACGTACCCCCATTCCCTCCCCGGGGGTGAGGAACGTCGCGAAAGGCATACGAAGCACAGCACCGCACAGGCTAAAGCAGCAACGAACCCTGGCATACCTCTGCCAATAATAAAGAAGGAAAGCACCGCGGCGCTCATAACCGCGCAGACGGCGGCCTGCCGCGCTTTTCTCGCCGGTACGATCAGGGCAGCGGCACTCATGAAAAAGGAGAGGCAAGGGATCGTCAACCAGCGAAGAGGACTTGAAACGGGCGCAAGCCGCGCGCCGCAGGCAAACAGCGGCATCGCCGCCAGGGCCGCGGCCCACAGGCTGACTGCCTTTAACCAAAGGTCTGACGGCTTTCTTTTTCCTTCTTTTAGGGCTTCGTTTTCTGTTCTATCGTTCATTCTTCCTTCCACTGTATATCCTCTCTGTCAAACAGATCGTCTTGTTATTGCCGGCACCGAAAGCATCATAAAGCATTTTTATAAGCCCCCACCTTGTATTTGGCACAGGGATACGCTTCTGTGCAAGCATCTCAGCTCTCTCATCTTTTCTATCAATTCGCCATCCTCATAGGCTGATACGATCAGGATATCCATGTCCCGGTATGAAAGCAAATCGTTCAGGTAGGTCACAAACCTTTTTTTGCGCCTGTATGCCAGGCGGCTCATGCACACAAGGATCTTTTCTTTCTGTTCTCTCCGGGCATCCGGAAGGATCATCGGCTCATCTCCGTCGCTTCCCAGTGTCATATCGCAGCAAAAACCGGCGCTGGCGCCTTGGTCCAGCACCCAGGTGATGATCTCAGCCGCAAGGGAAATGCCGTATTCCACCTTTCCCTGCTCCGCATCCGTCAAGGTCCCCCACTGGTCCGGCCGCAGCTGCGAATTGAAAACGACCATCAGATTGACCGATCCCACGGGGTCGCGGACCTTTACCTGGAGCGTTCCCGTTTTGCCGGTAGCAGGCCAATGGATATCACGTATGCTGTCACCGGAACGATATTCCCTGACACCTGAAAAAAAGCAGGGATCCTTCATCAGCGACCGCAAATCCGTGATCTCTCCCTGGACGCCGGTCAACGGCAGATACGGGATCGGCAGCTTCAGCCTGGCGGGAAAAACCCGGACAAAAACATCCTGGTCCATTTCTTTGGCGGCGCTGCCCAGGCCGACCAGATCACCGCAGGTGAGGCGGAGGTGTCCCAGAGCATATTCTCCCCGCCTTTTCATGGTCACCTGATGGATACGGGTGACCTGTTTATAAGGCATCAGCGTAAAAAAAGATCGGTGATACCGTTCCCCGGACACCTCCAGGTCCTCCCGCTTTCCAAATACCGCGTAGCTCGACACCCTGGATTCCACCAGCATCCAGGGAATGAAAAGAGGCCTGTCGTTGCGTATGACCTCTGTCAGAGATATTCTTTCCCCCGCGTAAACCGTATTCCGTGAGATGGTACGCGTATACTCCAGTCCCCGGAAGGCGAACAGTCGCACCAGAAGGTGCTGGAGCACCAGCACGGCCCCGACTGCCAAAACCACTACCCACAGGTTCATATCATGTCCTCACCGGTCGTTCTCTGTCGGCGCCCAGATCCGTCCCAGGATTTCCCGCACAAAGGTGTCTGGGTCCTCTCCGCTTCGCATGATCAGCCGGTGGGAGAGGACATACGGGGCCAGGTATTTGATATCGTCCGGGATCACGTAATTCCTGCCGTCCAAAGAAGCGTAAGCCCGGGCAACGGACGCGAGAGCCAGCATCCCCCTGCCGGAAGCTCCCAGTTCCACCCTTTCGCTGTTTCTCGTTTCCTCGACAATGCGGACAATGTAATCCGCGCACACCTCGGATATCCGGCACCCGGATGCCTCCCGCACGGCCCGCAGAACCTCCCCGCCATCCGAGACCGGGGACACCTTGCGCTGTGTCTCGCCATTCAGAAACCGCCCGAGAAGCGTCATGGAACCGTCGTGATCCGGATATCCCATCTTCAGTCTGACCATAAACCGGTCCAATTGGGCTTCGGGCAAGGGAAAGGTGCCCCTGTTTTCCACCGGGTTCTGGGTAGCAAGCACCATGAAGGGGCTTGGCAGCGGGCGGGATACCCCGCCTTCCGTGACCTGTCGTTCCTCCATGCATTCAAGCAGGGCGCTCTGGGTCCTGGGTACAGCGCGGTTGATCTCGTCGGCAAGCAGGAACCCTGTAAACACCGGTCCCGGAAGGAACCTGAAATCCCCTGTGTCCTGCCTGTAGACTGACATGCCGGTGATATCGGAGGGCAGAAGGTCCGGGGTAAACTGGATGCGGGCAAAGGACACGTCGATGCATGCGGCGATCGTCCTGCACAGCAGTGTCTTGCCCGTTCCCGGCACATCCTCCATCAGCACATGTCCCCCGGCAAAAAGCGTCGCCAGGACGAGCCGGATAGTCGGCCCACATCCGACGATCACGGAAGAAGTCTCCTTTTCGATCCGCCGGCCAAGCTCCTTGACAAAAGCATTTTCCATGGATAACCGTCCTCCATTAGATATATTTTATGTGCTTTTTCGAATTTGTCTTGCCCTTTTGAAGGATCGCGTATCTCAGAGATCTGTCTTATGAAAACGTTATTTGTTGAAATCAAAATCCCTGTTAATATTACCGCAGGCATGCCTTTAATTCAAGATAAAACCTGTTCTTTATTATCCTTGAAATTGTTATGATCTTTTCTCTCCCGCGCCGGCCGCGCCGCAAAATCTGCGCTATCGTTTGCATCCCGGTCCCGGCTATGTTATAATAGCCCTGTCTATTGAAAATCAACCGCGGAAAGCGGGTCCGGAGGTATGTTTTATGGCACGCAATCAGTTCCCCAACTTCGGGGGCGGAAACATGCAGCAATTGATGCGGCAGGCGCAGAAGATGCAGGAGCAATTGACCAAAGCCCAGGAAGAACTGGACGCAAAGGAATATGAAGCCGCCTCGGGCGGCGGCATGGTGACCTGCAAGGTCAACGGGAAGAGGGAGGTCGTTTCCCTCACCATCAAGCCCGAAGCGGTCGATCCCGACGACGTGGAAATGCTCCAGGACCTGGTCATGGCCGCGGTCAACGAAGCGCTGAGGACCGGCGAAAAGAACCGTGAGGAAACAATGAACCGCCTGGCGCCCGGCGGAATGGGCGGCCTATTGTAAGATATGAGTGCCGATCCGATTCAGAAGATAGCCGCAGAGCTTTCCCGGCTGCCGGGCATCGGTCAAAAAAGCGCCCAGAGGCTGGCGTACCATATCGCATCCATGCCGGAGGAGCAGGTGCATTCCCTGGCTTCAGCGCTTTGGAACGGGCGCAAGTCCATCAGGCAGTGTCCTGTGTGCTTCAACTACACTGAGGACGATCTGTGCCCCATCTGCGCCGACGAAAGCCGCGATAACGGCCAGATCTGCGTGGTCAGGGAGGCCAGGGACGCCGCCGCCATCGAGCGAATGCGCGATTTCAAGGGGCGTTACCATGTGCTTGGCGGAACGCTGTCCCCCCTCAACGGGATCGGTCCGGACGATCTGCGCATCAAGGAGCTGATCGGCCGGCTCAGCGACCCCGGGATAAAGGAAGTCATCATCGCTACCAATCCCGATATTGAGGGCGAAGCGACAGCTTCTTATCTTGCCCGGCTCATTAAACCCATGGGTGTAAGGGTCACCAGGATCGCCCACGGTGTTCCGGTGGGCAGCGATCTGGAATACGCGGATGAGGTAACGCTGAGCAAAGCCCTGGAGGGACGAAGGGAAATGTAACAGATCAACGGCCGGCCGCAAAGTCGGCCGTAGTTTTATGTTCTGAGACGCGCAGTTGCAAATGATCAAGAGGGGTCCGCTATGGATACTAATATCGTGCTGTTCTTTTCGGCGATGGCCGTATTGCTGATCTCTGTACTGTTATTTGCGGTGTTCAGGCAGTCCGCCCGGGAAGCCGAACGAAACAAAAAGGAATTATCGGATCTGGAGCGTGAACTGAAGGACTGTTATCACCGCCTGAGTGAAGAGAACCGCGCCATCTGGGAAAAGAGCTGTACTCTGATATCAAGGGACGATTTTTTTGCCCGCTCTGAAAGCGACGTTGTCCGGATCGTGGAATCCCTTCAGGGGCAGGTAGCCCTTCTTTCATCCCGTATGGACGAATTGTCCTCACGCATGGATTCCCTGACCCTGGGGCAGGACCGCCGCCTTACCCATATCGTTTCCACGCTGGACGACAAGCTTTCGCAGAACGAGAAACGTCTGAACGAAATGAGGGAAACTCTTTTTGCCTCCGTAACAAGGCTCCAGGAGGAAAACAGCCGTAAGCTGGAGGAAATGCGCAAAACCGTGGACGAAAAACTCCATGCCACCCTCGATAGGCGGCTGGGCGAAAGCTTTTCCCTTGTCAACCAGCGGTTGGAAGAGGTCTATAAAGGCCTGGGCGAGATGCGCACCCTGGCAGGAGGGGTGGGCGACCTTAAAAAGGTGCTGACCAACGTGCGGACCCGCGGCGTCTGGGGCGAGGTGCAATTGGGAAGTATCCTGTCCGAGATGCTTTCCCCTGCCCAATACGAGACCAATTGCGCCGTGGTGCCCGGAAGCGACCTGCGGGTGGAATACGCCATCCGGCTTCCCGGCAGCGACGAGAGGGCCGTGCTGCTTCCCATCGATGCCAAATTTCCTCTGGAGGATTATCGAAGACTGGCCGATGCGCTTGAAAACGGAACGCCCGAGGAATGCGCGGAATGTGCAAACGCCCTCAAAAACGCCCTGCGGGTCGAGGCCAAACGCATCTCGTCCAAATATATCAAGCCCCCTTATACCACGGATTTCGCGGTCATGTTTCTCCCGTTGGAAGGCCTGTATGCCGAAGCCCTGAAGGACAGCACCCTGTTTGACGAGCTGCAGGATAAATACCGGATCGTCATCTCCGGCCCGTCCACTCTTTCGGCGCTGATCACCAGCCTGCAGATCGGCTTCAGGAGCGTGGCCATCGAAAAGAGGTCCATGGAGGTATGGCAGCTGCTCAACGCTGTGAGGAACGAATTCAGCCGATTTTCTGAACTGCTCGACAGCGCCAGGAAGCGTATCCGCTCCGCCGGAGAAAGTCTTGAAATGGCTTCGAAGCATTCAAGGGGGATACAGCAAAGGCTCAGAGACGCCGAGACCCTGGATGCGAAGAACGATGAAATGCTCTCCTTGCCTATAGCGGGCCTGTCCGACCATGACGAAGCTGGGAATGACGGGGAAATGTAGCGCCGATCCACGGAATGCAAATGATCTCAAGAAAAATCGTGACAAACGGCGCATTATCGTGCATAATATGATCAACAGGAAAAGAAGACCCAGATGAAAGGAGCAAAAGCATTATGGATGATATGGAAAAGCGCATTGAAAAACTGATCAAGGCCGGGATCGACGCCGTTTCTGAAGGATTGAACATAACCCGGGAAGCGGTAAGCAAAATGGTCGAAAAAGGCGAGCCCCTGTTTGATCAGGCCCGCAGCACCGTAAACGAAACGGCGGAACAGCTGCGCGACACAGTCGCAAACAACGTCGAATTCAGGCAGGCCGTCGACGACGCAAAACGCGCCTTGCTCCGCCTCAACAAGGAACAGCTTTTGGAGGTCCAGGGTTTTATTGCAAGGCTTATCGAAACTGTCGATAAAGAATGTGCAGACAGCCCCTGCGTTGAAGATAAGGCTCCTGACATTGGCCCCGTTGTCGATCCGGGCCTTGAATGCAAAACTGACTTCAAACCGGACGGAGACATCAGACCGCTGGAGCAGGACATCCCCAAAGAAGGCCTGGGCCCCAACAAACAGGACGAATGACCAGTTTTCCCAAATATGCATAAACAGGCGGCTTCCCGCGAACTGTCCGGGAAGCCGTCCGTTTATTGTACAGGAATCATTTCTGTTTGCCGGAAGAATGCCTTTCGGCCTGAAATATGTCCAGGGTTTTGATCACATCCATTTTTTGCGTCTGATATACCAGACGGACAAAATCACGATCAAAGCAGACAGAAGGATCACACCCGCATAACCCCAGGATGTATACAGTTCCGGCATGTTCACAAAGTTCATCCCGTACCAGCCAGCAATGAGGCTGAGCGGCATAAAGATGGACGTGACGATCGTCAGGTGCGTCATGATGTTGTTCTGCCGAATATCCACCCTGGACTGGTACAGGTCGCGGATCTGGGTGGAATATTCCCTCAGGCTGTTCACCCTGTCCCGGAACCTTTCGAGTCTTTCCTTCAGCAGATGAAAGTACCGGATGTTCTCCTCCGCAAAGAAACCGTTCTCGTTTTCCTCCAATTCCTGGCACATATCGATCAACTGATCGTAATGCGTCTTCAGATCACGCAATTCATTTTTGATGCCGTTGATCTCAGCCGCAGGGTCCTCCATGTTCCCGGAAAGGATATCGTCTTCCAGGTCGTTCAGGCGTGCGTCGTATTTCTCCAGCACCTGTGCGTCCTTCAAAACGATCTCCTCGATAAAATCATATAGGAAGCGCTCAAGAGAAGGATCCCGCCATTTTTTGCTCTGTGCAACGGCGCGGACGATATTGCCTGCCATACCGCTGTCATCGATGAAAACAACGCCTTTTTCGTCCAGAGCAAAGGCAAACCGCATGGGTTCGCCGCAGATGTCGTTTCTTGAAGGAATGCAGAAACTGCCGATCAGAGAATCATAATTTACGACAGCTTTGGTGGCGCTCAAGTCGTCCATCTCGGTCTCGTCGTCAATGCCAAGTTCAAAAGCACTGCGGTTTTTTTCCCATTCGCCTTTGGTCAGCAGCGCGGCATATGGTTTGTTTATCTTTCCAAGATCTTTCCTGGATCCAATCTCAAGGGTTTCCCCGATAAAATAGATTTGCAGAAGACCACTTCCTTACATCGATTCCATTCAAAAGCCTCCCGCAGAGCAGTGCGGGAGGCTTTCGGTCATTGCCTTGGCCTCAGGGGATGAACTGGATGCCCAGGGCTTCGTTCAGTTTGACCATGGTCCGGGTACCGGCGATACCGTCGACCGCCAGGCCGTAGGCGCTCTGGAAGTTCCGTACCGCGTTATAGGTCTTCAGGCCGAAAACGCCGTCATCTTCGCCCACGGGGAGGTAACCCAGCTGGATCAGCGCCTGCTGCAGCTTGGTGACCAGGCTGCCCCTGGAACCGCGCTGGAGCTTGGTGGTAGTCACGGTCGCGGCTTCCTCGGTCACGTCGACCACGGTGGGTTCCAAGTTGGCAATGTTGAACAGTTTCAGGATTGCCCAGGTCGCGGGCCCGATGACGCCGTCCTTATTCAGGGCATAATCGCCCTGCAGGCGCTTGACCGCGTTCAGGGTGGCATTGCCGAAGATGCCGTCCGCAGAGCCAAGCAGGTAACCGCCGGCCTTCAGGTACATCTGGGCGCTGACTACGTGGGTGCCATGGCTGCCAAAGCGCAGGGTGGGTTCGGTGTAGGGATCGTCCACGGTGCCGGTAGCCTCCTGAGCCTGTTCCAGGGCCTGCTGTGTGGTGCTGGGCCACAGGGCGCGGCGGGTATTGGTATCCAGAACGCCATTGACGGTCAGCGCGTTATCCAGCTGGAAGAATCTCAAGGCGCTGACGGTGGCCTCGGCCATGAACCCGGTGGGAACAATGGTCAGATAGTTGAGGTCGAGGAGCCGCTGCTGCAGCACATAGACGTCATATCCGCGGGAACCGCTGGACAGCTGGCGCACCGGGATGCCGCCGTTGAAGATGGCGGCTGTCCGGTTGTACAGGGCGGTTTTGGTCTTTTCCCCGGCTTTGCCGTCCACGGTCAAACCTGCGGAAGCCTGGAAAGCTTTGACGGCTGTCAGGACCGAGGTGTCGAAATTGCCGGAAATGGTGCCGGAATAATAATAGGTTTCCCTCAGTTTGCGCTGCAGCTCCTTGACGGCTTCACCGGTAGCGCCGTATGCGAGCACATAAGTGGTCGCAGTGGGGACCAGAGCGTGCACCGCTGTGTCGCTCAGCAGGACCGCCGCCGTGGTGGGATCGATGATGCCGGTCACCGGCAGTCCGTTGCGTTCCTGGAAACTACGGACCGCCTTATAGGTCACGTTGCCGTAATTGCCGTCAACGGTCCCGGTATAATATGAATAGAACTGAAGTCTCTGCTGGGCCTCCAGAACATCCTGCCCGGACATGCCTTTGCTTAGCGTACGGTCTCCCAATGTGTATGCTGCCAAGGCGGCCCCGCAAATGCTCACCATCATTGCCAGAATGAGCATCATGCTGAATATCTTCTTCACTTACAAGTCACTCCTTCCTCAGGAAACGGACCCGTCGGTCCTCTTTTACTTTAGTTATCTTAGCAAATGTTTGTGAAAATAACGTGCCAATATTGTTTCGGAAAGCATAAATCCTTTTTAATAAACTATAAACATCCCATTGCTTTTGTAAATAACATTATCCCTGCCTTGAAGGGAACACATCCAGGACGGCGAAAGCCTGGGCGATGGTGTCCACTCCCCTGATCTCCACCCCCGGGACCGCTTTGAGCCTGACGGCCGAATCCCTCGGGCAGATAATGCGGGTGAAGCCCAGCCTCGCGCACTCCTGCGCCCTTCTTTCAAGCCGCGGGACCGCCCTGATCTCCCCCGCCAGGCCCACCTCACCTACGACGCACACGTCAGGCGGCAGGGGACGGTCGCACATGCTGGAGGCCACGGCGCAGCACACCGCCAGGTCCGCCGCCGGTTCCGTCAGATCCAGGCCACCCGCCACGTTGATGTAGACATCCTTGTCGTAAAGCCTCATGCCGGCCCTTTTTTCCATGACCGCAAGCAGCAGGATGACCCTGGAATTGTCCATACCGTTGACCGTCCTGCGGGGCACCTGGTAATAGGACCTGGCAGCGAGGGCCTGGATGTCCACCAGCACAGGGCGCGTCCCCTCCATCGCGCACACCACACAGGAACCGCTCGCTCCCCTGGCCCGCGAGGACAAAAGGCTTTCGGAGGCGTTTTTCACCTCCCGCATCCCGTCGGAGGCCATTTCGAAAACGCCCAGTTCGTTGACGGACCCAAAGCGGTTTTTTGCGGCTCGAAGCAGCCGATACTCGTGGGTTTTGTCCCCTTCGAAATACAATACGGCATCCACCATATGTTCAAGGACGCGCGGTCCCGCCAGGGCGCCTTCTTTGGTGACGTGCCCCACCAGGATCACTCCGCAGCCCGATTCCTTGGCATAACGCATCAATATTGCGGCGCTTTCCCTGACCTGGCTGACCGAGCCGGGAGCCGATGACATTTCCGGCAGGTACATGGTCTGCACCGAATCCACGACGCAGTAATCCGGCTTGAGAGTCTCCAGCTTTTCGCGGACATTGTCCATGGCGTTCTCGCTTAAAAGAAGGATGTCGGTCTCGTCATCGCCGAGCCTCCGGGCGCGGAGCTTGATCTGCCTGAGGGATTCCTCGCCGCTGATATACAGCACCTTCTTCCCCATGCGGGAAAGGGAAGCGCTCATCTGCAGGAGAAGGGTGGATTTGCCTATGCCGGGTTCCCCGCCCACCAGGATCAGCGCGCCTTCGACGATACCGCCCCCAAGGACCCGGTCCAGTTCGCCGATCCCCGTGGTCTGGTAAATGTGGCTGTCCGTGCTGATCTCCTTCATCGGAAGGGCATTATCACCGATCCCGGCCCTGCGCTTCATGGGCTTTGCCGCTTCCTGAGGTTCGGCTCTGGTCTCCTGCATGGTGTTCCATGCCCCGCATTCCGGGCATTTCCCCATCCACCTCGGGTTTTCATACCCGCAAGAAGAGCAAACAAAAGACGATCTTATCTTGGCCACGCCCCGCAATACCTCCATCTGTATTCCTGTTATAAAAATTTCGATAGATGCCCCCCGTTTTCCTGTTTATATCCTGTCAAAGAAAAATGTTTTGATTTATTTACAGATTTATTGCGAACTGTTAATAATTCCGGTATAATTTGCAATGCGCCGGCCAAAGAGCCGTTTCGCCTGTCCGGGATCGGATAACCAAACGTCAGAGAGGTCCTCCCATGCGTAATCAAAAGCACTCGGATCCGCTGTTCGCCATGCCCAGGAAACGGCGGGTCGCGCCGTATGTCGTCCTTCTTGTCATTTTGTTGGTCTTTACAGGATTGTTCATATATAATATGCTCCTCAATTCCCACGTAGCCGTTGATACTGCGCGGATCACCATCAACACACTGCCCTCGAAGCTGGAAAATTTCAGGATATGCGTGATCAGTGACCTGGACGGCCAGTTTTTCGGGCCCAACCAGGAATACCTGTATGACGCTGTGGTAACGCGGAAATGCAATGTTGTTTGTGTGGTGGGAGATATATGCGATGATACGGGTTCACCCAGGGCTCTGATCCGCCTGATGGGACGTCTGGATCCGGAAACGACCGTCCTTTTCATTCCGGGTGACGAGGATCCCAATCCGCTGCGTTCCGAGCCCCATGCCGACAAGGACGCCCGTGCCCCCTATGTCACCGACCTTATCAATGCTGGGGCGATCTTCCTTGACGTGCCCGTGGCCGTGACTGTAGGGGACGCTACGATTTGGTTCTGCCCGGAAAGCATCTATTCCATGGATATCGAAAGCAGCGAAGCTACGGCTCAAAAGCGCCTGAACGAACTGCTCCAGGAACCATGGTCCGAACAGAACGAGGCATGGATCAGCGCCACAGAGTATCAGCTGGGTCGTTACGAGAGGATCCGTGAAGCCCAGCGTCAGATGACGCCCACGGATATCCATATCGCGGTGACCCACGCCCCGATGTCCGAAACCAGCATACGAGAGCTTCATGACTCCTATGCCCACGGGCAATCCGTCTACATCAGCGGAGTTTCCCTGATCATCGCGGGCCATCAGAACGCGGGGGGATGGCGGCTGCCGGGCGGCGGGGCGATCTGGGTGCCGGACAGCTTCACGGTGAAGACATCCGGTTTCTTCCCTTCAGACAACGGATTGAAGGGACTCCAGAACGTCCTTGGAATATCGCAGTACATCACCTCCGGCCTGGGGACATCCGCCGTATATCCCGTCCCCATGAACTTGTTCAGGCTGTTCAATCAGCCTGCGATCTCCGTGCTGACCCTGACCAGGAAACTGACAGACTGAAAACTTCAGCGAATTTCTCCGCTTTATCTCTTTTCCGTTGACTTTTTTTCAAATTGATGTACTATCATTTAAGGAACCGCCAAATATAAAGATCTGCTGTTCGGAAACTCTTGAAAGCTGTAAAAGGAAGGAATGTGCTCTGCCGTGTCCTCTAAGCCCATTATTAACAGAGAACTGAGCTGGCTGGATTTCAATTACCGCGTCCTCGCGGAAGCTGTCAACGAAGACAATCCTCTTCTTGAAAGGGGTAAGTTTTTGTCCATTGTTTCCAGCAATCTGGATGAGTTTTTCATGGTACGGGTCGGCTCGCTTTGCCGCAGCCTGGAGGAGGGAAGCGGGAGGATCGACCCTTCGGGAATGACCTGCGCTCAGCAGCTTGCCGCGGTCCGCAAGGAAGCCACGCGCCAGGTTGAAAAGCAGTACAATATTCTGCAGCAGAAATATCTTCCTCTTCTTGCAAGGGAGGGCATCCATATCCTGCATCCGAACATGCTGGATAAGGAACAGATCCGCTGGGTCGATTCCTATTTCGACAGGGAGGTCCAGCCCCTTCTGTCTCCCTGGGCCGTCAACGCCCAGCGCCCCTTCCCTCTTCTTTCGGCAAAAAAGATCCATATCGCCCTGCTCCTGCCCCCCCAGGCGCGGGGCGGCAGCCTGCGCTTTGCCCTTGTCACCGTCCCTTCCGGGCTGAAACGGGTGGTTCTGCTGCCCACGGGCATCGGCCGCACCCGCGGCATCCTGCTTGAAGATGTCATCGCCATGAACCTGCACAAACTTTTCGGCGGGATCAAGCCGGTGGCATGGGTGCCTTTCCGACTGACACGCAACGCCGATTTCCTTTATAATGATTCCAACGCGAACATGCTGATCGCTGAGATGCGCAAAAACCTCAAACGCCGCAAATGGGGCAAGGTCGTGCGCCTGGAGATCCCGAAAGGGGCCGATGCCCGCCTGATGATCAGGCTGCGCAAATACCTGTGCCTGACGGACAAGGCGACCATGTTCATTCCTGGTCCCCTGGACCTTACCTTTTTCATGAAGGAGATCTCATCCTATCCGGAATACGACGACCTGCGGTTCCCGCCCTTCACGCCGTATGTGGACGAACGCCTTTCCGAAAAAGAGGATATTTTCCGGGCCATCCGGGGAGGCGACTTCCTTCTGCACCATCCGTATGATTCCTTTGCCCCAGTGATCCGCTTTGTGTGTGACGCTGCTGACGACCCGAATGTGATGGCCATCAAACAGACGCTGTACCGTGTCAGCGGCAAAAGCCCCATCGTTGCAGCCCTGGCCCGTGCCGCCAGGAACGGCAAGCAGGTCACCGTTCTGATCGAGGTCCGAGCGCGCTTTGACGAGGAAAACAACATCAACTGGTGCCTCGAGCTTGAAAAAGCCGGCTGCCATGTGTATTATGGCGTGCCGAAACTGAAGACCCATTCCAAGATCACACTGGTCGTCCGTCGGGAGGAAAACGGTCTGAGGAGCTATGTCCATCTGGGCACCGGTAATTACAACGATTCCACGGCAAAGCTCTATACCGACCTGGGGCTTTTCACCTGTGACGACATCATCGGCAGGGATGCCGGTGCGTTTTTCAACATGGTCACCGGCTATGGCGGCCTGGCCGATATGGAAAAGCTGATCTGTGCGCCGTATGAGCTTCGCCGGTCCATGTCCCGTCTTATACGTGAGGAGATCCGCAATGCCCGGGAGGGTCGCGAAGCCTCCATTTGGGCCAAGATGAACAGCCTGTGCGACCCAAAGATCATCCGCCTTATTTATAAGGCTGCGGACGAAGGCGTGCAGGTAAACCTGCTGGTCAGGGGAATTTGCTGCATCAAGCCCGGATCCCACGAAAATATCCGCGTACGCTCCATCGTAGGCCGCTTCCTTGAGCACGCGCGCATCTATATCTTCCACCAGTCCGGGGATCCGAAGGTATTCCTGTCCTCGGCGGACATGATGCCCCGGAACCTTGACAAGCGGGTGGAACTGATGTTCCCCATCGAAGACGCGGACATCAAGGCACGCGTCATCGCTACCCTGCGGGACGAATGGAGGGACAATGTCAAGGCTTGGGAAATGAAAAAAAGCGGCGCTTACCGCCGTGTTCGCCGCGAGGAACCTCTTTTGAACGTCCAGGAAGCGCGGATCCTGGCTCAGGCAATGCCCGAGGATCTCAGTCCCCTTCTTGACGACGACGACATCGAAAAGATCGACCGCCGGGACAGGGAGGAGTTAGAAGAATACGAGGATGATGTCCGGCTGCCCCCGGACAGCATGGAATACGGCGGGACCATGGAACTGGAACACGAATCGGATTATTCTGAGCAGGATGCCGATGCCCTGGACAGCCCCCGTGAAGACGGTCCTCTCCTTCCCGGCATGGACGACAAGGACGACGAGGATATTTGATGTCCGGTTCATTGACAATTACCTCCTGAACGCATATAATAGCTTAGGCAGGGAACGGGAAAGAATCCTCCCCCCCACAGGTACCCAAAGAGAGCGGCCGCCATCGGCTGGAAGCGGCGCGGTACAGGGAGGCAGTGCGCCCGGGAGCCGCGCTGGGGAACAGTGTATCCGGCGCCGTGGGGCCGCGTTAAGGCCTGCGATCATAAGAGTGGATCGCGGCAAAGCTATTTTCGCCGTCTCTTTATGGGACGGCGTTTTTTTCGGAGTATGAAATGTTCGAACAGTGGAGAAGCGATATCCAGGCTGTCATGAGCCGCGATCCCGCGGTCAAAAGCATTCTTGAGGTCATGCTCTGCTACCCCGGCTATAAGGCCATCCGCCGACATCGCAGGGCTCACAGGGCTTATGAACACGGGCATTTCCTTTACGCCAGGCTGATCTCTGCCCGAACCCAGCGCAAAACCGGGATCGACATCCATCCCGGCGCGGTGATCGGCAACGGCCTGTTCATCGATCACGGCTTCGGCGTGGTCATCGGCGAAACGGCGATCATCGGCGACGAGGTCACGCTGTACCAGGGTGTCACCCTGGGCGGCACCGGCAAGGACACGGGAAAGCGGCACCCCACCCTGGGCAGCTACATCACAGTTGGCGCCGGTGCGAAGGTCCTCGGCCCCATCGTGATCGGGGATCACGTAAAGATCGGCGCAGGCTCCATTGTCCTGAAAAATGTGCCCGACAACTGTACGGTGGTCGGCAATCCGGGACGGGTGGTCAAGCGTATGATGCCCGCGCCGGAAGTCGACCTGAACCAGACCGATCTTCCCGACCCGATGCTGGAAAGCCTGTCCACCCTCAGGGAACGCGTGGACAAGCTGGAAAAGGACAAGAAAGGATCCTGATACTTTTTCGATATTATTATATTGGAGGTCTCATATGCAGATATACAATTCTCAAAGCCGCAGGAAGGAAGAACTCATCCCCCTGGAAGAGGGAAAGATCCGCATGTATGTTTGCGGTCCAACCGTGTACAACTACATCCACATCGGCAACGCCCGCCCCTTTATCGTTTTTGACGTACTCCGACGTTACCTGGAATTCCGGGGCTATAAGGTGACCTTCGTACAGAATTTCACCGACATCGACGACAAGATGATCCGCCGTGCCAACGAGGAGGGCATCTCCGTCAAGGAGCTGGGCGACCGGTTCATCGAGGAATACAAAAAAGACGCTTCCGCCCTTGGGATCCATCCGGCCACCATCCATCCCAGGGCCACCGAGCATATCGGTGAGATCATCAAAATGGTCAGGCAGCTGCAGGAAAAGGGTTTCGCCTATGAAGTGAACGGGGATGTGTATTTCGACGTTTCCAAGGATCCCGGGTATGGGAAGCTCTCGGGCCAGAACCTGGAGGACCTGGAAGCCGGAGCGAGAGTGGACGTCAACGAGGACATCAAGCGCAACCCGGCGGACTTTGCGCTGTGGAAAGCCGCAAAGCCTGGAGAACCCTCCTGGAGATCCCCCTGGGGGGAGGGACGTCCCGGCTGGCATATCGAGTGCAGCGCCATGAGCCGCAAATATCTTGGCGATACTTTTGATATCCACGCCGGCGGAAAAGACCTGCTCTTTCCTCATCACGAAAACGAGGTCGCGCAGAGCGAATGCTGCACCGGAAAGACCTTTGCCCGTTACTGGATGCACAACGGCTTCATCAATATCGACAATGAGAAGATGAGCAAATCCAAAGGGAACTTCTTCACGGTCAGGGATATCCTGAAGGAGTATGAAGCCGAGGATATCCGCATGTTCATGCTTTCGGCACATTACCGCTCCCCCGTGAATTTCTCCAGGGATATGATGGCTCAGGCCCACGCTTCCCTGCAGCGGCTTTACACCGCCAGGGACAACATGGCCTTCCTCGTTTCCCATGCCGCCGAAAAGGACATGACGGAGGACGAAAAGGCGCTTCTGGACGCTGCCGCGGCCGCGGAGCAGAAATTCGACGCTGCCATGGACGACGATCTGAACAGTGCCGATGCCATCGGCGCGATCTTCGATATCGTCCGGACAGCCAATACCTCCCTGAACGCTGACAGCGCGAAGGCGGCCGTCTCCGGTATGCTCTCCGCCATGGAACGGCTGTGCTCTGTTCTGGGTCTTGTAATCCGTCCCTACGCGGAAGCCGTCCCGGAGGAGATCAAGGCTCTTTCCGACGCCCGCCAGCAGGCGCGCAAGGATAAGAACTGGGCCGAGAGCGATCGGCTGCGCGATGAAATGAAAGCGCTTGGCTGGTCCGTCGAAGACACACCCCAGGGGCAGAAGATCAAGCGCATCTGAATTGCCGGTATTTCTTCCAGTCGGTATGGCCGGCCGTCAAGTTTATAATTAGAATCATCAATAGGGTAGAGGTAGGGCGTTAGCCCTCGCCCCTCCCGTTGCACCGTACGTACCGGTCGGGTATACGGCGCTACATCGCAACATGGTTTCAAGTATTACTCAGGTAATAAGCAAGAGGATCGACCAGGCCCGGTCGATTCTCTTTCTTATTGGG
>JAFWWK010000014.1 GCA_017523615.1 Clostridia bacterium | reverse complement strand
GGCCTTGCGGCGGCCGCCGTTCAGCGACCCGGCCACGAATCCGCCCACGTCCTTCAGATCGTCCTGCTGGGCCTTGGGCATGCGCATGTACTGGTCCAGCGTCTCCACGCCCCGGTTGGGCACCCGCAGCCGCTCGTACAGTTCGGACACCGTGAGCGTCTGCCGCTTCCAGCTCGTTTCGCGCCGGGAATTGCCCGTGCTGATGATGATCTTGCGGTCGTAATTCATTGTATTACCTCTCCTCATATTTTTGCGCCGCCGCTGTTGGCGCGGGACCTGCGGGCTCCCCGCGGGCGTATGGGGCGGGGGAGACCCGCGTTCATCGATCAATCGGGATCTTCTTCGTCGTCCCCGGGCGTTTCACCGTCGGCGGTCTTCCGTGACCCGCAGTCATCGTATATGCTTATTTTGCATGAACCCTCATAATTCAGGAAGCAATCGTACTGCTGGCAGTAGTTTATTTTGTTGTATATTTGGTCCAGCGGGCATTCCATATCGTGGCACTTGTCCCGAAATCCGCAGATATTGCACGGATGCTCTTCATACATTTCCGCTGTCCTCCCTGCGCTTCCAGGGCTCTTCCGCGCCGTCGTCGTACTTGAGGCCATTTTCCTCTATGTATGCATCCACCGCGGCCCGCATCAGAAAATCAAACCCGAATACCCTTTTCAGCGTCCAGTCGTCCGTCCTGACCCACATATCCGAAGGGAATCCAACCCGCCATTTTTCTTTTTCGTAATGGTTCACATCGTCAGGCCCAATATCGCACACTTCCTCGACATATCCAATCAATACATGGATATCATTGTAATAATGCGGATACTTGTTGTGCTTTGTCTGTCCCTTGCTGTTTACCCAGTCCAGCGTAACGTAGACACTGTCGTCGCCCGATGCCCACAGCTTCCCGACCAGCGCCGGAAGGGTTTCGGCGGATTCCACGCAGTCCGCGTATGATACGTGCGGCATATCCCATGTTCCGCCGGACCTCTCCCTGTCGATCAGGCTGTATGCCGCGTTTCTGTGGTGGCACATCAGGAAATATCTGTGGCTGCTTTTGTCCATCGGTTACCTCCGTTCTCCCTTATTTCAGGAAAGCCCGTTTTCCTGAAATAAGCGTCCCTTTCAATTCAATTGGCAGGGGAGACCCCGTAAGCCTTCCCCGCGGTGGGGAAGGTGGCCGCGAACGCGGCCGGATGAGGTTCCCTTTGCCCCGATCCACGTCACCAGCTCATATAAATGCACTCGATCGGTATATCCGCGTTCCAGCCGCCTTTCCATCCACTGCTCCAATCATCGCTGAACCAGTCAATAATGGACTTCAGCGCCCGCCGGGCGCTCGTGACCCCGCCCCAGCCGTTGTCTGGCTCAAGGCTTATGTATGCCTCTGAATTGAAGGTCAGCTCGTGGATCCCGCGCTCGATTTTCGGTAGCACGTCCGTCATTGGGTACCATTTGCCCTGTTCGTAATCCCAGTCCATGGACTTCACAAAAATGTCCGCGTTGTTGTAGGTGGGGCTGTTGTATTCCGGCTCGCCGATCACAGCATACACGTCCTCAGCTCCGGCCACCTTCACCCCGAACCTGATATCATAGCTCACGCCTTATCATCCCTCCTGTTCCACCTCTTAGCCGCCGTCTCCTCGTCCGGCCCCGTGATCATGATCCTGTGGCATGTCGCGTCGTATTTGGAGCACTCGATGTAGATGTCATATTTTGTGCGCCATATCTCCCGCCCACTATCCAGTAATCCCATATGAACACCGGGCGCTGGACGCTTTCGTCGGTTTCGGAACGTTTGTAATACTCTTCGCTGTTGAATGATGCCATTGCCGCAGCGATAACATCATCCGTCGGAAACACCCTTGTAAACAGATGAAAGCAATAGTGCGTGTTATTCAATGCTTTTCTATTTTCGTCGGTATCCTGACGACCACGTCGTCCACGATTCCCGGCACCGCGGGCACCTGTGTTTTCAGCCAATACAGCACATTTTCGATCACGTCCTGCTTGCACGCAAACCCCGGCCCCTTTTTCGGGCAGTTGGCGCAGTCCGGCGGCTTTTGTATGCAGCACTCAAACGTCTTGATCGTGTTGTTAAGGTCCATCACCATATCTCACTGTCCTTCCTTCAGCTCGCATCCCTCACACCAGCGGTCCTGCGCGCAGCTGATGACGTAACTCGCGTCATAAGTCAGCTTGCTCAGCATCCCGTAAGTGATCTCGCATATGATAGTCTGGTACGCTTCAAGCGCATGCTCGACGCCCTTCGGCGTCAATCCGTACTTTTCACATAGTTGGTCGATTGTTGCGCCTGCGCTGACGGTCGGCTGTGCGGTCCTTGCGCGTGATCCTGAAAACGCGGTTATTCATCGGCTCCCTTCGTTTCCTCTGGCAGCTCCTCCACCCACAACGAGGACCCTTCCTCGTACGCCTTTTCCCACGGATAAATGTTGATCGCTCCGCAGTTGTCGCAAATCATCTTACGCTTCGAATACTCCACGCCGTGCAGATGCCCGGTTCCGCCGCAAAGACTGCACTCAAAATAAGGCGTTCCGCCGGGAGTGAGAAAATCTCCGCGCACCTCTTTCCATCGGCTCAATTTAGCCATCCCATTTCACCGCCTTCCTCTGTTCGTCCGTGGGCCGGGAAGTCCAGCAGCGCCAGCGCTTACCATAGGCATTATCGCCAAACGTTAGAACACAACTGGCTATGCTTGGCCATGTTATACACTTGATTCGATACTTGCCGGAATATATTTGCAATACTTTATCTTTGATTACTTCTTCTTCGAGATAGCAATAATCCCAAGCCATTTCATGCACTTCTTCCAGCGTCAGCACACGCGGTTCCGGCCCCTTCAGCAGTTCCAGCGCGTCCCGCATCAAACCTTGTATGCAAGCAATCCCAAACCCCCGGCCTTTCCTGATAACATTTTTTGCACGAATCCTGTCCGAAAGTAATACAGCACTCCAGCCCCTTTATCACTTTCTCCCTGTCAGGCATCCCACTTCACCGCCTTCACACATTATCTTCGCATACAGCATCTTTGCCCCAGATTTCTTCTTCTACCAGAAAAGTGCCTTGTTCATCCAGTTCAAGTATTTTCGCAATAACCTTTGCGTTTTCCTCATGTTTGCAATGCACGATAGTTTCTTCATGGTCAGCATCAAACACTTTAATATCACCAAGATAAAAACCGTAATTTTGACGTTCCATAATTCCGCGAATATAATCACACGCCGTTACACGATCAAAGCAACTCGCCTCGTCTACTGTTTCGCAGAAATCATATGCGCTCATTTCACCTACAAATCTGCTATATACAGCTGTCGTGTCACCTGTTATAGTTCCTTTTAATGTTTCGTGCATATTTTCGCCAACAAGATATTTTTCCCCGACCTTAATGTTATATTTCATACTTCTTCTCCTTATCGTTTTTTGTTTTCGTCCTTGAGCAAATTTTTTAATGCATCTAATGCTTTTTTATCCTTCTGACGTTGAGTGTCAATTTCTCCCTGCGATACATGAATGCCAAATTCCTTTGCTTTTTCCACGGCGGTATCTACTCCCCACATATTGCACATGACGCGAAACGCATCACGATCAGCCATCCCACTTCACCGCCTCCCGCTGTTCGTCCGTAGGCATCGCAGTCCAACAACGCCATATAACACCATATGTATACCAAAGAAACTGAAAATAATCACCCTCAATCCCATACACAAAATACCCAACTGATTTATCAGATTCACCTTCATCTTTTATACAACAAATACAGTATCCGTGCCATTCAAGATATACATAATCTGGGCAATCATTTTGTACCTCTTCCCAAGTAAGCACTCGCGGTTCCTGCGCTTTCAGCAGCCACAGCGCATCATTCATAACGGATTTTGAGCAATTATTATCTTCCCAATAGGGACAAATATATTTTGAATCACTACCTGCTTCACACTTACCAGAAACGTGGCACTCAAGACCCCTGATTACCTTTTCCCTGTCAGGCATCCCACTTCACCGCCTTCCTTTGTGCCACCGTGGGCCTTACGTTCCAAACCCGCCAATATTCCCCGTAGTGCTCACGGTTGTACCATCTATGATCCTGTACCATTTCCTGCACAAATCCTGCGGGTTTCCATTGGCACATTGACCCGCCGTCCCATTTGCCAACGGGCGTTTTCGTTTCCATCACCACCGGGACATCTGTTTCAATTCCGTGCGGCAAGGCCAACAGCTCGTCAAAGGTCATCACTCGCGGTTCCTGCTCCTTTAGCAGTTCCAGCGCATCAGCCGTAAGATGAGCCGCACCAGCAAACAGTCCTTTCCCATCCTCGCAATCATTTGCATACGGGCATTCATTGCAAGCTTCGCCCGCCATTTTTGAACAACACTCCAACCCCTTTATTACTTTCTCCCTGTCAGGCATCGCTTACCCGCCTTTCCGCGCGGCTGCAGAAGTCGCGCTGGGTCGTGAGGATCCCACGCTTCATGCACTTCCGGGCGGACAGGCCGCTTTCCGGGTCCCAGTGCCTGCACTCGGCGCAGGGGATCAGCATCACATCCCTCGCGGCGTCCTGCTTCAGCAGTCGGATCGCCTCCGCCATCGCGGCATTGTGGTAGCCCCTGCACTCGTCGGCCATGGGGCACTTTTTGCACGTCTGCACCGTGGAGCAGTGCCCCAGGGCGGAGATCACTTTATCGCGGTCGGCCATCAGCTCGCCTCCTTCACACGCATCCCGCAGAGCCAGTCCAGGCTGATATGCAGCGTCCTCGCGATGGAGATCAGGCTTTCGTACCTGGGCAGCCGGTCCCCGATCAGGTAACCGTAGAGCGTCTTTTTCCCTATCCCGGTCCGTTTGCTTAATTCCTCGACTCCCACCTCGCGCTTTTCCAGCGCGTAGGCCAGCCGTTCCGAAAAAATGTCAAAATGGTTCACTTTTTTACCTCCTTCGTTTGATCCCTGTGGGGGAGACACTTAACGCGAAAGATCGTCTCCCGCGCTTTCGTTCCAGGCTTTCTCCGCTCGGATCCGCGTCCACCGGGTGGGCCCGCGCCGCCCGCACACCCAGCATTCACACCACCACCTGGAGGGCAGGATGTCCCATCCCGGACGCAGTATCCTCACCCGCGCGATGTCGTGGGATCCGCACCGACAGTCTTTCAGCCGCACAGGATCACCCCTTTACCGCGTAGGCCTTGTGGGGTATTTCCGTGATCTTCTTCGTCACCCGGATGCCCCATTCGTCCCGGTATGCCAGCACCTTCACTTTCCCGCTCTGGGCGACGTGGCAGTCCAGCACACTTTTCGTGCCGCGCCGGTCCGCGCCGACGATCATAACCGCCGATCCCACCGGCAGCTTCTTTACCTCCTCCGCCGGCAGTGTCTTCAGCCCACTGAACCATTCCGGCACCAGCCCCTTGGATTTCAGGTATGCGTATTCGGTCATCGCTTCCATCGGTCGTACCTCCTCTCACTCGACCCAGTACCTGTCCGGCAGCTCCGACAGCAGGCTGTCGAACCTCCGCGTCTTCTCGTTCCAGTCGTAGAACTTGACCGCCTCGGCGGCCGCGTAGGCCTCTTCGATCTCCTTCACGGCCCGCAGCTCCTTTTCGCTCCGCTCCGTCAGCACGTCGAACACGGCGCTCAGGCTGTCGAAGCGGTATTTCACGGCCATGTACTGGCATATGATCCCGATCACCACATGCGCCGCGTCGATGATCTCGCTCTTCGTCTTCCGCTGGATCCGCTCCTTCGCCTCCCTGCAGGCGCGTTCCACCTGCCAGGAGTCCAGCCGGAAATAGTCCTCTTCGAAAGTGTCGTAGCCGCTCATGGTCTCGCCGTCGGGATGCACGGCAGCCATGAAATCATCGAAATACTCCGGCACCCAGATGTCCCCGAACTGCTCCTGGATCCGCTCGATGTCCACCGACAGCGCCGCGAAACTCCCGATGAATTCCCCGGCGTCGTCCTCCCCGAGAAGATCCTCCAGCTCGTCCGCTTCCTTGCCCAGGTACCACCGCACGTTGCCGCAGGCCTCCAGCATTTCTCCAAGGTTGTACTGCATTTCCTCCAGGTTCAGCTCGTTGACCAGCGGTTTTTTCCACCTCAGCGCCTCAGCCTTTTTCCTGGCCGCCTCCCGCAGCATCTCATTCTTCATACCTCCCATATGATCATCAATTACCTCCCATCAGGTTACTCCTGACTCCGAAATTGGGCTTGGGCGGCAGCGGGCCATTTGCGGTTCTGCGTACCGTGGCCCGCAGCGTAGCCGAGGGGGAGACAGCCGCTGAAGATGACGCCTGCCTGAAACCACCGCCTCCCGGGGAGTACCGCCCAGCCCCTTGCTCACGTCAGTTTCTTCAAAAGCTCCAGCACGTCGCCCAGGATCCGGATCACATCGCGCTTCAGCCCGTCGTCCTGCAACTTTTCCGCGGCCATTTCCACGGCTTTTCCAGTCTCCCTGACTGCTTCCCGCGCGTCCCCCGATATTTCCTTCCTGTGCTTCCTGCCCAGGTACGCGCCTACCTGCGCGCGGCTGAGGCCCGTCTGTTCCACGATCTCATCCTTGCCCAGGCCCTGCCCGTCCAGTTCATCCACCTTTACGCGTTCTTCCGGGTTCACACTGAACCCCCCCCTTTCCATCGCCCGCATGCAGCTGTAGCTGCAGGCATACTTCCCGCCGTACCGGTATCCCCAGCCGGCGTAGGTCACCGTGAATGCTTTTCCGCATCGTCCGCATTTCATTTTTCACCTCAGCGCCTTCATGATCAGGCTGCGGGCCTTCAGATACTCAAACGCCCGGTCCAGATCCTCCCGCCGATACCTGTAGGGCCTCGATCCCGGCTCCGGCGGGATCTTCATCATCCGGACGACCCGCTTGAAGGACTCCATCGGGAAATTTCCGCCCTGCGCCCGGAAATACTGCCCCGCCGTCATCCACTCAGTCTCCATCTCAACTCCTAACTCTTCTGAAGGGGATAGCCGTCCAACCCCATGCCCGGCTCCGGGGGCCGCTGCAGCTCCTCCAGCATTTTCTGCCGGTTCTCGCGCCCGGAGCGCTGCTGTATCCTGATCCTCTCCGGCACGTCCCCTTTCCACCACGAGCCGTCGTGTTTGTACTTGTCCGGCAGCTTCACCCGCTCGGACATCCTCAGTTTTTTCTTTGCCATGCCGTCCTCCGATCTATGTTCTGCGGGCCGACTGGGGGCGCTGCCCCCCTTTCCGGGAGGGAACGGTTCGGCCCCGGCAGTCCGGGCCCTTTATCGACTCCGGAGGCCTCCGCCTCCCCGTTCCGCTCCCTGTGCGGCTGTCCAATTGCCCGTGCACCGCGTCCAACTATTTTGCACAGAGCTGCACCGATGTATGCCCCACGGATCCTCAAGAAACCCGCCGCACTGCCGTGTCGACCCACGGCCTTTCTTTTTCAGATAGTGCCATCGTCGATCATCTTCTTCAGCCCCTTTTTGCCGATGTATTCTCCGGCATAGGCCGTGCCGCGGTCGACGATATCCCCGGCGTTTTTCTTCACTGTTTCCCTGACGGCTTCTTTGATTGCATCACGATACATTCGCCTGTCGTAATTGCCATAGTCGTCTTTGAATAATTTCTCTTCAACAGACTGGACGGCGTTCCGAATAACGGTAGCTTTAACCGCTTCGGTAATCTCCCGGTCGTCGATCTCAATCGTGATTTTCATCGTTACATCCTTTCTTTCCAGTCCTTCAGCACGTCCGTCAGCATCCGGACTGTTATCTCCAGCGTCTCCCGGTCTGCGAAGTGGATCACCTGCTGAACGCTCTCGATGTCATCAACCTCAAACCGCGCTCCGTGCGGGAACTCCCTTTTCAGCCAGACGATGTACAGGTCAAATCCACCCATGCCTTCCCCGCGCATCGCCATCAGGCCTTTTCTCAGATCCCCGCCGCCGAGGATGATCGGATAATTTCTGTTCATGCGTCTTTACCTTCCCGGATGACCTTTTCCATTTCCCCTCAGGGTCGTTTGCGTGAATTCTATTTCCCGCTTCAGGTAGGTGATAAAGACCCGCCTGTCAGCCTTTGCCTCGTGGGTGTTCCTCCACGCGGCTATCAGCCTGTCATATTGCTTTTCCGTGATGAATCCGTATCCGTACGCGTCCAGGATATCGGCTTCGCTTCCGTAATCCTTCAGCGCGTCCTCGTGCCGTTTGGCAGCCCTCGACATTTCGGCGTCCGCCGCCTTCAGCTCCTTGTCCAGCTGGGCCTGCATCATTTTGATGATCTTCCTGTCCAGGTCGGCTTCCCTTTTGGCCTGATCGACCGTCATTTCCGTACCTCCCTTTTACCCCGCGGCCCTCTCCCCGCACAGCTCCGGCAGATTCGCTCTCACCAGCGCCGTCGGGATCGGCGGGCACACCGCGTTCCCGCACCGCTTCACCTGTTCGCCCCGCGGATACTCGTTTCCATCCGCGTCTCGGTCGATGATGTAATCCGCCGGGAATCCCTGGGCGTTGAACAGCTCCCTCGGCGTCAGCATCCTCAGGCCCACGTCCGTGATCCTGTAATCGTCCCCGTAGACCGTCACCAGCCCGAAGCGGTCTTTTCCGGTCTGCGTGGGCATCGGCTCATTCACAGGGCTTTCATACCCGTTCCCGAAATACGCCGTCAGGAACGCCATGCACAGCCCGTATCGGTTACTCGCGTCCACCGTCATCAGCGGCTCGTCCACGCCCTGGCCCCGGAATTCGGGGGAGGAGTGATACTGTATCAGGAACGGCCTGTCCCGGAATTTCCTGATCCCCGCGGCGATCCGCTCCATCGTCTTCTCCGCCAGCGGCCTGACGGCCCTCACGCCGTATTCCCTGTAGATCTCCTGGCTCGTCGCGAAAATGCTGGGGCAGGGGAGGCTCCAGTCGATGCACTCGGCCACCGGCACCCACGGTTTTTTGATCCCCGCTTTCACCTCCAGGCTGTTCGGGTCCCCGTGCGTTTCCTCCGGCCATACGATGGGCCTTCCGTCGCACCGCGCCACCATGAAGAACCTTTTCCTCGTGGTCGGCGCTCCGTAATCACACGCCCTCAGGATCCTCCAGTCCACCTGATACCCCAGGTGCTTCAGCTGCAGCACGAACCGCCTGAACGTTTCGCCTTTGTGCTCCGGGTCCGGCTTATCGTCCTTCGTCAGCCGTCCCCAGTCCATAAACTCTTCCACGTTCTCCAGCATGATCACCCTGGGCCGCACCTTCTTTGCCCATTTCACCGCCACCCATGCAAGCCCACGGATCTTATTGCTCACCGGCTTCCCGCCCTTGGCTTTGCTGAAATGTTTGCAGTCCGGAGAAAACCATGCGAGTCCGACGGGGCGACCGGCGCAGGCTTCGACCGGGTCC
>JAFWWK010000128.1 GCA_017523615.1 Clostridia bacterium | reverse complement strand
GCGCCGCCCAGACCGCGGACGAGATCGCCAAGGAAGCCGAGTTCTTCTGCATCGGCACCAACGACCACACCCAGATGACCTTCGGCTTCAGCCGCGACGACGCCGGCAAGTTCCTCAAGAGCTATTACGACAACAAGATCTACGAATCCGATCCCTTTGCCAGGCTGGATACCGTGGGCGTCGGCAAGCTGATGGATATGGCCGTCACCCTGGGCCGCAAGACCCGTCCCTCCCTGCACTGCGGCATCTGCGGCGAACATGGCGGCGATCCGTCCTCCATCGAATTCTGCGATGCCATCGGTCTGGATTACGTGTCCTGCTCTCCCTTCCGCGTCCCGATCGCCCGCCTGAGCGCCGCTCAGGCCGCCATCAAAGCGAAGAAGGCCTGATCCAAAGTCTTTCTCATCAAATAACGCGCGCGCCCTCCCGTCCGGGAGGGCGTTTTTTTGCGTCTCTTCCTGCGTCTCTTCCAGCGTTTCTTTTTTGCGTTCTTTGTCTGCCCGGTCCTCCCCGTTTGACATATAAGGTATAAAAATGATAAAATATATCCAAACAAAGAATTTGGCAACAAAACGTTCCGGCTGCAATACCATACACAAAAAGGGGGCTTTCCGATGACACACAGAAACTTGTTCTGCAGGGCGCTGGCCGCATTGGCCGCGGTCCTCGTCATGCTCTCGTCAGCCGTCCCGGCTTTTGCCGCGGGTTACGGAACAAACGCCAGGCTTCTCATGCGCCTGGCCACCCGCACCGGACCGGGGACCTGGTATGACGAACCCGGCACCTTCTTCATCGGCAATTATTCCTCTACCTCCGTCCGGGTCCTTTCCCGTTCCTGGGACGATCAGAACGATATCTGGTGGGTCCAGGTGGAATTCTCGACCGGCGGAAAAAACTACCGGGCTTATACCGGCCTCAAGCGTGTTAACGTGAATATCAGCATCGTCCCGGACGAATACCCGATGGGCAGTGCCACCATGCGTTATTCCGCCACGGCCTACTGGGGCCCGGGCACCAATTACGCCGCGGCCAAATACGATATCCCCTCTGGTGCCAGCGTGACGATATATGACATCGAAAACGGCTACGCCCAGGTGGAATTCTATGACAGCCGCGTCTCCAATCCCCGCCGCCGCGCATGGACGCCGACCAGCAGTCTTTCCGGCAGCTGGGGCTCGGATACCTCCGCGGGCTACCGCTCCATACCCGGACGTTCTGACAAACGGCAGGCAGTCGTCTCTTCTGCCAGCGCGGATTCCTATATCACAAGCTCCACGGATCCCTACGCCTATCTCCCGGAAAAAATGATCGACGGTCTTGATCCCACCGCCTGGCAGTTCTCTACCACCCGTTCCCCCCTGGGGCAGTGCTGCTGCTATTTCACCTTCTCTTCCGCGGTGAATATCGACGAGCTCTGGCTGAAGAACGGCTTCTGGAAGATCACCGCCGGGTATGACCAGTACTACCGCAACAGCCGCGTCCGGGGCATCGCCGTTTCCTTTCGTTATTCGGGCACCTCGTATTATACCGACGAGATCTCCTTCACCCTCGGAGATTCAAAGACCCAGCATGTCCTCACCCTCGGCCAGCACCGGAACGTCACCGGCGTCCGCCTGAGGATCCTGTCGATTTACACGGGGGAACGTTTCCCGAACGACGTGTGCATTTCCGAGGCAATGTTCGTCAGCACGCCTTCCCTGTATCCATGATCTGAGAGACCGGCCGGCAATATGGCGGACCGCTCCGCTTAACTTTGAATAAGCCGACCGGCGCCAAATAGTTTTCGCGGGCGTATCCTGCCGATACGCCCGCGATCGTTTTGAATGGCGTTGCCTCAGAAACGGAGAACACCGAAAAAAAACCATGCTGAATAGAGATCCCATGTAAAATACAGGGCCGTCCTATACCGCGGTATGCGACGGCCTATACCTTTTAAGCCGCTCAGCGCTTCATAAACAACGCTCACAGAGCCTTCGCCGATCCTTGCGGGATCTCCCTGGCCGGGCCATATCCGGTCAAGCGGTTCCCAAACGTCCGCCTCAGTCGCTCCCGGCTTCCTGAAAAGACATTTCCCACACGTCCGCATACGTTCCCAAAGGGTCGTCAGAGAGCATGCACATCAGGATAAAGCATTCATACGGGTTGGCGATATACAAAGGATCCATGCTGCAGCGGTCAAGGATGCGGTTCATCTCACTGATAAACGCAGCATACCTGTGCCGGATACCGGGAAAATCATCCAGATGCTGAGAAAAAACAAAAAAGAACAGAGTGATCAGATCGTACCGTGTAATGGCGGCCGTACCGTCCAGCAGATCAGTCAGGCGCTGCCGGCTCAGGCGCCTGCCCTGGAATTGACCGTTCAGGCTGGAGACTTTCATGGGAAGAAGGTTCCCCGTTTTTCCTTTGGGAACGGCGGAAAGGATTACGCTCTCCAGATCCGCCGGCGTGATCTCCTCCGGCTGATAGATACGGTGCTCCGCTTCCTTTTTCAGCAGCCCGTTCTTTTCATAATCATACAGCCTGTCATTGCGTTCCAGTTTTTCCCGCATCCATTCCACCCGGTGGGCGGCCTTGTCCTCCTCGATGCAGTTAAATATCCCTGCCACCTCGCGCTGCGCTTTTTTATAGATCGACCGCAGCGCCTCGTTGGCGGAAACGCTCTTCCGGGACTGTCCGTCCCTTGTCCGCAGGCTGCGGAGGTATTCCATCAGTTCCGCCTCATTACGAATATCGTTCATGCGGCTCCGCAGCATCACGGTGCTGTTCTGATCGTCCGTTACGGCACCCGGCGCATTCTCACGGTATTTTTCCATCAGCGCTTCATATTGATAGAAATTCAGGCCGTTCCGGTAACAATACCAGCACAGGACTTCCCTGGGGTCTTTGGGATCCAGTTTGTACTCCTGGCAGGCCTTGGTCAGGAAGGTGTTCACATCTTCCACGCTCATTCCCAGGCCAAAGCCGAGGATCAGGACAACGCTGCGATTGACGGTCTGCTGTGTCAGCCAGTTTTTTGACAGGTTTTTCAGGCGGGCAGTTCCGGGCGTAAAGGAGCACGGACAATGCCTGTCTGCAAACTCCAGTTGGATGATCTCCTGGTAACGGTTTACAGGAACATCCTGAAAGGATTCCGTCATTCCGGCTTTTTCGTATATGTATCTGCGAAGATATTCCCCAAAGGAGATCAAATGCAGGCCGCTGCACAGCGTATCGTAAATGATCTGGACATCCTGGCCCCGAAAATACGGGTCATCCACCGCATTGTAAAAAAAATCCCTTGCCCTTTCAGTGAAATCCAGTTCGGAGATCTGCGGCTGCTCGTGTCCTTCCATGTCTTCAGCCCCCCTGTATGCTGTTTCTCCAAACCATATTATACCTGATGCCGGTATTTCTTACAACCCGCGCCGTACGGATCTTTGCAAAGCTCTTGCATCCGCTACCCCTCTGTAAAGCGTTGAAAAAACAAACTACAGATGAAGCCTGTCCGGCAATATAATAAAGCGGTAAGCAGGAAAAGCCGCCGGCGGCACGATCCTCCTGCTTTCGCACGGGTGAAGGATCGTCATTCCGATGACCGGGGTTTGGAAAGGGATGAATTTATTTGGCTTATTATTGCAGTGAATGTGCAATTTGGGCGGCATCCGGGGATGTCGACCGTTTTAAACGGCGCTGGTGTCCCATTTCCAGGCGGTATGAAGCGGCAAACCAGAATATATACGGCTGCCGCGGATTCGTATACAACGGAAGGACCATTGTCACCAAGGTCTGTGAAATACTGGATATCTCTCCCACGGAATGGTATGATGCCTTTGACGCCGTAAAGGATGCCTATGTTGCGCCTTTTCATATGGAATGGCTGACCTCGTACTGCGTTCTTGGTCCGGTCATCGCTTCGGCAATAAGCCGGGATCCGAAGCATAGATCTGTCGCCATGAAACTTTTGAATGATTATATGATTCCCGCCAGGGACCTGTGCCGACAGGGCCGGATGGAAGCGGCCGCCCATCTCTATCGGCATATGGTTATTTATCTCAGAAAAAAATACTCATGCTCCCGTTCTAAGCTTCTTAGTCCGGCCATGCCGTTGCCTTCCCGCTGAAGCTGACGGAGTATTTTGGGTCCGCCGCGACCGATGGGATCCGCCCAAATCGTTCCTCACCCATCAAAGCCGTGCGGTACCCGGTACATCACAAAAACAGAGCCCGAAACGGCTCTGTTTTTGCGATATGCCTATACCTTCTACCATTCTCCCCTGGGCCAGCATTCGTTGACGGATCCACCGTCCCGATAGGTACGTTCCGGTCCTTCTTCATCCTCTTCCCCATCGCGGATCCTGTCCGGATCGCCGCGGAATCCGTCCGGGGGCCGCCTTGGCTGCCTGAAAGCCGCGGCTGACGCCGCTTCCGGCATTCTTCCCTCGGCCAGAGCCAGGATGGCGCGGCTGACGCTCCAGGTGTCGTGGTCGGCGATCAGGTGAGTGAAGACTTTTTTTACTTCCGGGTGGGAATTGGCCGGGGCGAAAGAGCACCTGGCCATGGCCGCCATCGGTATGTCGTTCAGGTAGTCCCCAAAGACGGCTGTCTCCTTCTTCCCGACGCCCAGCAGGTGCTGCATATCCGCAATGCCGGTCCCCTTGCTGATCCCCTTCTGCCCAATGTCCATCCAGGTATAGGCGGTGCATTTGACATCCAGTCCTTTGTCCTCAAGAGGCATAAAATAAGGCAGGATGTTTTTTTCGATGTCATCCATATACATCAGGGAAACCTTGATCACTTCGCCCTCGAAGGACGCCGCGTCCAGGATCTTCCACGACGGATAGAACTTCACCAGTTCCCGGTCCGTCTCCGCATCGTGGGGCATAGCGGCGTCGGTGAACGCTCCCCAGCGCGTGGTCAGGATGACCACCAGGCCCGGGTGCCTGCGGCCCTCCATGACCACCTGCATCCAAAGGTCCCTTGGGATGGTGCGGACAAAACGCAGCTCCCCGCCAATCCATATCCGGGCGCCGTTGTCTGTGATCAGGGCCATGTGGGGCGCGGCTTCCCCCAAAGGCGTGACGACACCCTCCACGGCCCGCCCGCTGCAGGCGCACAGGACGATTCCCGTTTTTTCACAGGCCTCGACGACGCGCATAAAGTCACCGGGCATCTTCCCCCGGGAATCCAGAAGGCAGCCGTCCAGATCTGTCACGATCAGTGAAAACTTTCCCAGGCCGTTTCCGTCCATCAGATCTCCCCCATGCTCTCCGCCGCCAGGACGGCGTTGCGCAGTTTGCGCGTCACGGCAGCCGTACCGGTATCCGTGGTGTTTTCCATCATCAGGAAAGTCATCTTCTCCTCGGGGAAATTGGCAAAATAACTGCCCAGCCAGCCGTCCCAGCCGTATTCACCCTTTCTCGCAAATCCCGCGTACTGACCCGGGTCCAGCATGACCCTCATCAGCTTTCCGTATCCGCAGCCCCAAAGGCTGTCCCACATATCCCCCTGAGGCGCGGGCATCAGCTGGGGAGAGGTCAGGAAACGCACCGATTCCGGGCTCAGGACGCGTTTTCCTCCGGTCTCGCCTTCGCCCAGGAGCATATCGGCGAAGCGGGCATAGTCGTCCAAGGTGCTGACCAGACCCGCGCCGCCGCTTTCAAAAGCGGGCTGCCGTGAATAGTCCCCGCAGCACAGGTTGCGGCCCGTCCACTCGGTAAGGCTCCCCGCGCCGCGGACATAACAGCGTGCGAAGCGGGTGCGCTTTTCCTCCGGCACCCAGAAGGCCGTATCCTTCATTCCCAGGGGCTCAAAGAGCTCCTCCTGAAGGAAAGCGGAAAATTTCCTGCCGGAAGCCACCTCTACGACAGCCCCCAGCACGTCCGCACAGGTGGAATAACGGAAATGGGCGCCCGGCTGAAACGCCAGGGGCTGACGTCCCAGGCGATCGCAGAATTCGACGGTATCCCAGCCCGCTTCCCCGGCATCCATCATTCTTTGGTTTTCATCGAACACTCGGGCGGCATACTGTCCGGCGATATCCACGTCGGGATAGCAGAGTCCTGCCGTCATGCCCAATAGGTCGCGGATATTGACCGGCCGTTCGGCAGGAACCAGGCGGCCGTCCCGGCATACCTTCTGATCATGGAATCCAGGCAGGAATTTTTCCGCCGGGTCCATCAGATCAATGATCCCCCGCTCGCACAGGAGCATCACAGCCGCAGCGGTGATGGGCTTGCTCTGGCTGTAGAGACGGAAAATGGTGTCCCTTTCCACACCTTTTCCGCCTTCGATATCCGCATAGCCATAAGCGGCGTACGCCGCGTCATGCCCGTTTTTGCGCACCAGCACGCTGATCCCTGCGGCCTCGCGGTTTTCCACCGCCGCCCTCAGGATGGTTTCGAGCCTCTCGCCGATCTTCATATTTTCCCTCCGTCTTTTTGCGCTTCTTTTTGCGCTTCTTTTGCGCTTTTTTTGCGCTTCCTTTGGTGCTTTTTCTTTTCAGTCGTTTTCACCGGGACCCAGGACATGGAAGATCCTGAAAAGGCGCACCCTGCCGATCTCAAAACATGTCCGCCCGTTTTCGCTTCTTCCGCAGATGACGCCTCCCGCAGGAAGCTCCCGCAGGCGCTTTCCTTCGCCTTTCAGGGAAACAGTGATATCACATGCGGGGCTGACGGGCATCTCCTCCTGCTCGTTCACAAAGGCCAGGTATTCCCTGTCCTCCTTCACCCAGCGAAGTACCTCTACCCGTCCGGGGGCTTCGCATTCCAGTTCTCCTTCGCCCGTCAGCGACCGGATCAGGTGCCTCACCGCCAGGCGAGACATATACGGCCGCTCCTCTTCAAGGCACGCCGCGGTCCACAGAACTTCTCCTTTTCCCACCTTTCGCCGGACGACAGCCGGCGCTGTGCCCGGCCTGCCAGGCGGATCGGAATGGATGGCGGCAAACTGTTCGGTCCCGGACCTGATCCACGGCAGGGTCTGCACCGCTTCCACACAGGCATCCTCCGCCCACAGTTCCGCGTTCAATTGGGGCCCGTCCACGGTCAGAGGAGACGCATCGTCAAACCCCGGGAGCGCGCCTTCAACAGCCGGCGTCATATAGGTGAACTTTTCCTCCGTCCACCCGCCGCATCGGATCCCAAGCATCTCCTCCAGCAGGGGATGTCCCACAGGCCCTGAAACATACAGCCTTCCCCCGTTCCTGACAAATTGCCCGATCCTTTCCATCTCCTCATCACTGAGGCGGGGAACAAAACTCAGGATCAGCAGCCGGCACCCGGGAGATGAAAGGCGGCGGGAGGGGATCACGTCGAACGGGATATGGAATTCCCGCAGGATCCCCGCCATCTTCAGCTTGGCGGAAAGGTATTCGTCCCCGCCGTAGGGATCGCGGCTGATGGCAAAAGGGCCTTCCCGCGGATCATATTTTGCCCTGGACGGAAAAAGGATCGCGGCATCAGCCAGCGGACGGCCGCCCGCGTATTCCTCAAAAGGCTCGGTAGCCGCATATACTTTTTTCATCAGGCCGCTGTACACCTTTTCATTGAACCTTCCGTCAGGATCGACGGCGTCCACCAGAAGAAAGGCGCCGTCATGGATCAGGGCGGTGATGACATGCAGGATCAGCTGCTCCTCTGTTTTGGTGGTCGTATGGTACCTCAGCTCCGGCTCGCAGCGTGACGTATGGTATACAAAGGGCAGTGCCGGAGATACGCTGCGGTAATACTTGTTGATAAAGGTCTGCTGAAGATACCCGCCGTAATAATCCCCGCCGCAGTAGTCCACAGTGTCCGCCAGCAGTTCAGTGGATGCGTTTACCCATGGGGAAGTGATCATCGAAAACTGGTGCTCCACCGTCACGTCCGCCCGAGCCGCCTTAACAGCTGAACGCATTTCTTCGGCAAATTCCCTCAGCCATTCCTCCCTCCTGGCCTGGAAGCTCAAAAATGCCGGATCGTTGAAATCCACTGTTTCAGGGATCTCTGCACCGGTCTCCCTGCGGTACTTTTCACGGCACACCGGACAGACGCAGATACCCGGCCAGAAAGTCATGTCCAGAAAAACGCCTTCAAAATCGTATTTTTCGCACAGCTCGGCGAGGTTTTTCTTTACATAATCCCTGTAGCCCGGCTGATTGGGGCACATGATACCGTACCGCCCCGAACGAAACCAGCCCATCCCACGGTAATCACGAAAGCTTTTCCCATCGGGGCATACCAACCGCCATTCAGGAAAAGCGTCGTAAGCCCAGTTGTCAAAAATCTGGCTGTAATAGGCGATGACAGCGATCCCCCTTCGATGGCATTCCCTCACCGTCGCGCCGAACAGGTCCCTGCCTCCCAGGCCGCGGTGCATCCGCCCGATCCCCGCAGGCCAATAGCAAAGGCCGGTGTGAGACTTGGCCTTCACCATGGCCGCCTGTACCCCAGCCTCCTTCAGGGCATCGGCATACGCTGCGGGATCAAACCGGGTAAGGAAGGCTTCGTCGCTGTCTGAAATATGCATATCCAACAGATTCCTGCGGTAATTGTGTCTGAACCAGGGACCCTTTTCGATCGTCATGCTTCGTCCTCCGCCTCATACAGACGCCTGAAGGTCTTCAGGCTCTCCTCGCCGCCGCTGGAATAGATGCGCACCGCCCCTTCCCCGTCGCTGGATGCCTCCAGGCCCGTCTCCTTCAGGCGGCGCGCCAATTGCTTCGCCGTCCCCAGGTTCCCATCCACGATCGCGGTCCCCGGGGGAAAATGGGCAGCGATCGTCCTGCGCAGGAATACGTAATGCGTGCACCCGAGGACCACCGCATCCACCAGCCGTTCCGCATAGGGCAGAAACAGCTGCTTCAGGTAGGCGTGCAGTTCTTCGGACCCCAGGTCTCCCCGCTCCACAAACTCCATCAGACCTGGACAGGGCAGCGGCACCACACCCTCCCCATAGCGGGCCATCAGGTCACTGTATTTGCGGCTCCCGAGGGTCCCCGGGGTCGCCATGCTGATCACGATGCCGTCCTTTCTCAGGGCAGCAGCAGGCTTGATGGCCGGTTCCATTCCGATAATGGGCATATCGTACTTTCCCCTCAGGAAGGCGGCCGCCGCCGCGGTGGCGGTATTGCAGGCGATGACCACTGCCTTGCAGTCCTTTCCCAGCAGAAACCGGACCGCGTCCTGAGAAAGGCCGCATACCTGTTCCTGCGGTTTGGTCCCGTAAGGCGCGTTGGCGTCGTCGCCAAAAAAAACCAGGCTTTCCCACGGCATCAGCTTCCGTATCTCCCTCAGGACGCTGATCCCGCCGGCGCCGCTGTCAAATATCCCGATCGGCCGTGGATCCATCTTTTCCTCCGACATGATTTCCTATGCGCATTCCTTCCGGGAAACGGGAACGAATCCCGCCGTGTCCCGGCACCGTCTATTATACCATCCGCCCCGAAAAACACAACCACAACCGTTCCTTGCTCATATTTGTACTTATAAAAACCGTATATGCCTATTGCGTATCCCGATTTTTTGATTTACACTGATCATAGGGCCTTGAAAAATAAAAAGGAGGAGATTCCAATGTCTGTCAACCGCTTTGTACTCAACGGTGTTTCCTATCACGGACACGGTGCTATCAACGAGATTCCCGGCATCATCGCTGCCAGGGGACTGAAGAAGGCCTTCGTCGCTTCCGATCCTGATCTGGTCAGGTTCGGCGTCACCAAAAAGGTCACCGATCTCCTGGAAAAGAACGGCATTGAATATGCGCTGTACACCGATATCAAGCCCAATCCCACCATCGAAAACGTCCAGAACGGCGTGACCGCCTACAAAGCTTCAGGCGCTGATTTCATGATCACCATCGGCGGCGGTTCCTCCATGGATACCGGCAAGGGCATCGGCATCGTGGTCAACAATCCTGAATTTGCTGACATCCGTTCCCTTGAGGGCGTGGCACCCACCAAACGCCGCACCGTGTTCACTATCGCCGTTCCCACCACGGGCGGCACCGGTGCCGAATCCACCATCAATTACGTCATCACCGACGTAGAGAAAAAGCGCAAGTTCGTCTGCGTCGACGTCAACGACATTCCGGAGATCGCCGTGGTCGATCCCGATATGATGAGCTCCATGCCGAAAGG
>JAFWWK010000127.1 GCA_017523615.1 Clostridia bacterium | reverse complement strand
GGAGCACGGTATTCATCTGATGCGTATTCACAAAGGTTTGCACCACGGCAGGCATGCCACCTACCACCGCATATTGCAGCAGCAGCTGGCGCAGCTTTTCGTGCAGCGCCTCCGCAACGGGCGTTTCATTTTTCAGGCACTCGGACAAATACTGGATCACAGGCGCTTCAATGCCGTTCGCCCACAGAAATTCCTCAAAATCCATGGGATACATTTCTTCGATCTGTTCATACCCCACCGGAATGGAGGTGGGCCGTTTGCCGTAGCCTTTCACACCCAGCAGGGAGCCTGTTCCGATCACATCGTACCGGCCATCCATGGAAAAAAACTTAAGCGCAGTCCGTGCCTCGGGACATTCCTGGATTTCATCCAGGATGAGCACCGTTTTTCCCGCCTCAAAAATGGCCTCAGACCCCAGGAGGGCAGAAATAAGCATGGTCAAATGATCCACTTCCAGAGAGCCGGAAAAAACGGAAGCGTAGCTTTTATTCTCATAGAAATTCAGATAGATTTCATGGGCATAGTTTTCCTGGGCGAACTGCCGGACGGAAAAGGTCTTGCCGCATTGACGGCAACCCTTGATGATGAGCGGTTTGTGCCCTTCCGTATCCTTCCAGTTTTTCAGGATGTCCTCAATTTTACGTTTCAGCATAGCCAGCCCTCCTTTGATCACGATCATAGTATATGCAAAATCAAAATATTTTTCAAGGGACTTTTTGCCTTGCGCGAAATATTTTTCAATGGAGTTTTACGAACATCGAGAAGTTTTTTCAAGCGAGTTTTCGGAATAAAGGTTCTTTACATAAAAAGGCCGCCTCCGAAGAAGCGGCTAATTATTATCCGTAAATCAGTTCTTGCAGGATCATTTCTTCCGCACGCTGGCGAATGCTGTTCATTCGGCCAACCCAGACCATTTGATCCTTTGCTTTCAGTATTTCATCGACTCCTTCTGTCTGAGCCAACCCGGGGATGATTTGCTCTATTCGCCGTCGGCTGGTCTGATCGATTTCTGCCAGGTGCTCATAAAGTTTGCCGGATAAGATCAGGCGGGTGTACAGGCCAGGACGACGCTCCCGGAGATAATTCAGGCGCATCCGGCCGTAGTGCCCAATGGCCTGAAGGGGTACTTCGGGGAGTTCCAAATTGGGAAAGTAATAGTCACCATGTAAGGTAAGACCATCAAAAAGTACGGGAGCAGGCTCTGCGTCAGGGGCGATGTTTCCATCAAAGATGCCGAAGTCCTCTCTTCCCTGGAATACCTGTTCGCGGACGGTACCGTCAGCGTAAACAAGGAACTGGAAGATGCTTTTGAAGAGATCGAAAGCGTATAGGTTTCCTCGTTCCTGGCGCTGGCAAGCTCCACAAGCCGCTCCTTGGGTACCGCTTCCAGTTTGGAAAGGAACAGCCTGACCTGCTGTTCTACCGCTTCATTCAGAGCGGTCGCCTTGTAGCCACTTTGCCCATCACATGTTCTCGATGCGGAGATTTTCCGGTAGCAGCGGTAGGTTTCGTATATATCTTTTTTAGTTTATAATTTGATTATTAATGTCTAAGTTTGTTGCATTTCCGTTCAACAGCTGAAATATAAAAAAACGCACTGTCACCTCCCGGGCTTCCTGTCACGGGCAAATTCGCTTCGGAGTAACGTTCAGTACTTTGATCCGGAAGCGCTATCGGCCTTTGGCACTCCCCGAGTCCCTTTGCTCCGTCCAGCCCTGTTGTCATAAAAAGCACCCCGCTCGTTTGGGCAGGGTGCCGTTAAGACTTTGTATTTTTCCGTATCGGCTCAGCAAGGGCAGTTGAAGACGAACCGAAGCTTTGTATCAATGCTTATGCCTTTTCAGCAAACCGCTCCTGCAGAAAGGCCATCAGCGGCGTTTCGGGGCATTTTTCACATATCGCGGTATCACCGAAACGCATCCTGACCGGATCATCGGGGTCAAAAGTCGGCCACGAAGGCAGGGCGTTTCCGTGAAGGTCTTCTCCGTTGGGATCGCCGTTTTTGATAAAGCCGCACCAGTAATCGCACATCTGCCTGGCCAGGCCGTAATGCTTCCCGGCGAAGGGACGCCAGCATTTTGCCAGCGTCTCAAAAAAGAACCACAGGTCCGATGAATGGAACGCACCCGGATGGTCCCATCCGGGGATCTCCGGACAGAACATGTAATAATACAGCGGCGTTTTCTCCCCCTGTTTTGCGAAACGCCGCGCCGCTGCGCGGATGGCGAACTCGATGGAGCTGATCCCGCCCTCCCGCGAGATCGTCTCCGGGGATGCCGGGCCGGAAAAGCAGGCAAGGAAACCCGCCGCATCGCTTCCAAACAGGCAGAGCGCGTATTCCTCGGGTGTTTCTCCCTTTTTCTCAGGTCCGGCCAGGCGAAAAATTCACTGTCGGTATGTCCCAGCAGTACCGGAACCTTCAGTCTTTCCTTATCCAGGAACCATTCGCCGCTCGGGCGCGTGGAGAACACGCCGTCCACCGCCTCACAAAAGGTCTTGCCCCAGCCATGGACGCCGTCCCATTCCATAGCCTTGTCCCTGAGGGTCACAGCGTCGATCCGGCGCGCCTCTGCGAGACTTTTGACCCCAAGGAAGTCAAAAAAAGCCCTTCCCTTTTCCTCTGCGCTTTTCATGTCGTTGCAAAGGCCGAGATCCGAGGGGTAGGGAGAATGGAAAGTGCCGCTCTGGATGATAGCTCTCTGAAACAGGCCCCGGTTTTCGGGGCAGGTCATCTGGGCGGAAACGCTCATACCGCCGGCGGACTGCCCGCCGATGGTAATGTTCCCGGGATCGCCTCCGAAGGCTTCGATATTCCTCTTGACCCAGCGCGTGGCTGACTGCTGGTCCAGGAAACCGAAATTAGCCGGCGCCTCGGGATCCTCCGCCGTCAGCTCAGGATGACTTAAAAAGCCGAACACATTCACCCTGTAATTGACGGTGACCACGACGATGCCCCTGCGGGCGATCCGTTCCCCGTCAAATTCCATTTCTGCGGAATAGCCGACCTGCAGCCCGCCGCCGAAATACCACACGAATACCGGCATGTCCCTGCGCCCATCCGCCGGAGCCCAGACGTTCAGCGTCAGGCAGTCCTCGCTCATGGGGATCTCCCGGTCCACATGCCATTCCCTGTCGTATAGATTGGCAGGATCGGCGCTGATGGGGGCCTGCATCGGAATGGGCGAAAAGGCATAGCAGGCCCTTTCCCCCGCCCACGGAGGGCATGGCTGGGGGGCGCGCCAACGGTTGGCGCCTATGGGCGGCGCCGCATAAGGGATACCCTTGTAGCTTGTGATGCGCGGGTCAGCCGCCGGCAGACCCACGACCCAGCCGCTTTCCGTTTTCACTTTCCTGATCATTCCTTATCCTCCCCTTCCGATCCTTCCAGCCAGCGGCGCCCGGTCTTTTCCCAGGTACGTTCACTGATGATATAGCGCGGACGGCGTTTTGTTTCCATATAGGTCTTGCCCAGGTATTGGCCGATTACGCCGGTCGAGATCAGCTGGATCCCTCCGATGATACATACCAGGCATACGGTGGATGCCCATCCCGCCACAGTATTCCCCTGGATCGCCATCACAACCGCCCATACAGCCGCGATAAGCCCCAACAGGCTGAAAAACACCCCGATCCCCGTAATGATGGACAGTGGACGCACCGACAGGCTGGTGATCCCGTCAAAGGCAAGGGCCAGCATTTTGCGGAGCGGATAATGGCTCTCCCCCGCCAGGCGCTCCGCGCGCTCATAATAGACAGTGGCACTTTTGAAACCCACCATCGGGAACATCCCCCTGAGAAAGATGTTCACCTCCTCAAAGCCGGCAAATTCCTTCAGCACCCTGGTGCTGACCAGGCGGTAATCCGCGTGGTTGAACACGATCTCCGCTCCCAGCAGTTTCATCAGCTTGTAAAAGCCTTCGGCGGTAAATCGCTTGAAAAAGGTATCGGTTTCACGCTTGGACCTGACGCCGTATACCACCTCGCACCCCGCCAAGTATTCATCCACCATCCGGTCCATGGCGTTGATGTCGTCCTGCCCGTCGCAGTCGATGGAGATGGTGATATCGCATTTATCCATGGCTTCCATCAGCCCGGCCAGCACCGCGTTCTGGTGCCCGCGGTTTCGGCTTTGGCTGATGCCGATGAAACGCTCGTCTTTTGCTGCCAGTGAACGGATGATCTCCCAGGTGGCGTCCCTGGATCCGTCGTTGACGAACAGCACCCGGCTGCGGGGACTGATCTTTCCGGCGTCCGTCAGCGCGGCAAGCTTGTCAAGGAACATGGGCGCCGTGATGGGCAGCACCTTTTCCTCGTTATAGCAGGGTATCACGATCCACAAGATCGGTTTTGGGGCCATATCCTTCTCCTTCCGGCGCACCTCCGGACACATATCGGAAGCCGCCGACACTTGAAATATCCCAAAGGCCTTCAGGGCGCATCACGGCAACGGCCGGCCGGCTCCTGACCGCATGCCCATTTCGAGCAGGATCGTCGCCCATGGGCAAAACCGGCCGCAGTGCCCCGACAATCCGATTATACCACATACATATTGCCTTGACAAACGGACGCAAAATGAGTATCATAAACCAAGAATCATTTTCTGGGACATAGCCGATAAGGGGAGGAATAAACGGACATGAATACCAAGGTTTTCGGTAAAAACGAAGTGATCTTCCGCGAGGGCGAAGTCGGGAATACCTTCTACGAGATCAAGGAAGGCATCGCCGGTATTTATCTGCATTACGGCCAGGCGGACCAGCGGAAAATTGCGGATATGAAGCCCGGCCAGTATTTCGGTGAAATGGCTATCATCGAAGTATGGCCCCGCAGCGCGACCGTCGTTGCGGAAGAAGAACTGCACGTCGTCGAACTGACCGCCGAAGATCTGAGTTTCTTTTTCACCGAGCAGCCGGACAGGATCGTGGCGCTGATGACTCAGCTCGCCGATCGTCTTCGCCAGCTGACAAAAGATTACGACGAAGTCAGCGCCTTCATCCGTGAAAAGCAGGACGCCGATACGCAGCAGAAAGACAGTTTCCTCGCCAGGCTGAAAAAATATAAAGCTGTCAGGGATTACGCTGCGAAGCTCGGCGCCATTACTGTTGAAGACAAAGCCCGTGAGAATTTCGGCGAAGATGCCGCAAAAGCTGTTCTGCCGGTGAAATACTACAACGACGGCGAGATCATCTTCCGTGAAGGCGACGAAAGCGTGTTTATGTATCAGATCCACGCGGGTTCCGTTGCTATCTTTGTCAACTATGGCACACCCAAAGAAACGAAGCTGACGACGCTTTATACCAACGCTTTCTTCGGTGAGATGGGCCTTGTGTCCAACGACAGGCGCAGTGCGACGGCTGTGGTCGCGGAAAACGAGACCGTGCTGGAAGCCATCCGCGCGGAGGATTTTGAGGCGCTGTTCAAAGCCAATCCCATGAAGGTGGAAATGATCCTCGGACATCTCGCCAACCGCCTAAGGAGGCTCACCGCCGATTATTTCGGGCTGTGCTGGACCGCCGCAAAAGAAAACTGATCCCCAAGGATCAGCATATGCTGGCCCGGGACCTGGTGAACGCCGGGTTTCCGGGTTTTTTCAGCCGACGGAAGGAGAAATATGGGCATTTTTATCGACACCTGCGTGCTGCCGCGGGCACACTTGGAAGCAGGGCGTTTCTACCGTGAACGATTCGGACATTCTCTGGGCTTTGAGCTGCTCATGATGTTCGATCTGGAGGATTTCGAAGACGACCTGAAACAGAACCTCGATCTGTTCTCTTCCGGCCCGCTGATGTTCCATGAGCCTGTCTGGGGGGTGGAGCATTCCGCTCCGCGCGGCAGCGCGGCATGGGAGGAAGGCATGCGCCATCTCCTTCTTACTCAGAAATATGCACGGATCCTGCGTCCGCCGTTCATGGTCTTCCATCTGAACAACGGACAGGTGCCTCCAGAAAAGAAAGACATCATGCTTCAAAACGCCCTGCGCAGCCTGGAAGAAACGCAGGATATGTTCCCGGACACCACACTCCTTACCGAAAATACCGGCATTCTCACGGAAGGGACCCAGCTGCTCGATCAACAGGAATTCACATCCCTTTGCCTTTCACATCAGCTTCCTGTCCTGATCGACGTCGGTCATGCCAATGCCAATGGATGGGACCTGAGAAAACTGGTCAGGGATCTGTCAAAGCAGATCGGCGGGTTCCACCTCCACAACAACGACGGCATCCGCGACAGGCATAACCGCCTCCGTGACGGAATGCTCGATTTCGCATCGCTCATTCCGTTCCTCGATCTTGTTGTGCCCGGTGTTCCGCGGGTGATCGAATACACCCGCCCGGCTTATCATGGAGAACCGCTGACAGAAGATATCGAATACCTTATGAAACTGACCCGGAGCAGCTGCGCGGAAAAAGAGGAGCGTGCGTAACAAATGCTGTCGGAACATATGAACGAATGGATCAATTACATCCTCACGAATATGGATGACGCCGTACTGCTGACCGGGTCCAGCGGTAAGGTGCTTTTTGCGAATCCGGCTGCCGACAAGCTCTTTGGCCTGGACGTATGCGGGCGTGACAGGCTCTGGGATGCGATCCCCTACGTTGAAGAAAACGACGCTTTTATCCAGTTGTTCATTGACGGCGGCACGGAAAGAAAAAAATCCTTTCGATCGCTGGTGGATTATGTGAATCGGGAAGGCAAACGTTTTAATCTGCATGTGACCCTGACCTGCCAATCTGAGGATGACAACCTGGCGCTGATCGTGATCCACGACCTGACCAGCCTGATGAAGGTCCATTCCGCCTTCGAACGCTACACTTCCCCGGAGATCGCGGATTATGTTCTGACCGCACCTGATGGAGAAAAGCAGGGCGGGCGGGAAGCGGACGTCAGCGTCCTGATGAGTGACCTGAGGGGATTCACGGCCATGAGCACACGCATACCTTCCGAGAACCTGATCACCATGCTGAACCATTATTTTGAGATCATGGCCGCCGTGATCAAAAAGCGCCAGGGAACGATCATCGAATTTCTTGGGGATGGGCTATTCGTTGTTTTCGGCGCACCCCTAAGCATACCGGATCATGCCGAAGCCGCCGTTTCATGCGCCATCGAAATGCAGAATGCCATGACGGAGGTGAACGCCTGGAACCGTGAAAACGGTTATCCGGATCTGGAAATGGGGATCGGCATCAATTCCGGTCCGGCTGTCGTAGGCAATATCGGCTCCGAGCAAAAAATGAAATACGGCTGCATGGGCGAAACAGTGAACCTCGCCGGCCGTCTGGAGGCCCTCAGCCTGGGCGGAGAAGTCTGCATCGCCGAACGTACCCGGGAAAAGATCCGCGCGGAAGTAAAGATCCTTAAGGAAAGCCGCTTCATGCCCAAGGGCGGCAAAGAAGAGATGGGATTTTACGTTATTGCCGGGATCAATGGCGGCGTCACCCTGACAGGCTCCTCCGGTGAGACCCGCTGGCGGACGCTGTCTGAAGGAAAGGATCTCGTCTTTTATCTGTTGGATGGGAAGACTGTTGACCCTGAACCTCACGCCGGCACATTGTCCAAAGTAACAGAAGACGAAAAATTCGGCGTGCTGACCACCGAAAGTCCCCTTCAGCCTTTGCAGAACCTGATGCTTCGCATCAGCGGTCTGGAAGCGTACGCCAAGGTCACGGACTGCGGTGCGGATGGATGCAAAATCGGATTCACCATGAAACCAGAAGGCTTTTCAGGTCTGCTACAGTAAAAAGACAGGGGGGATGCGAATGCCCGAAATAACCGTAACCGCTTCCGTAAATGAGATCAGGACGGCAACGGATTTTGTCAACCGGCAGCTGGCTCTGACCGGCTGTGACGAATGGCTGCGGATACAGATCGATATTGCCATCGACGAGATCCTCGGCAACATCGCAAAGTTTGGATGCCATCGGGAAAACAGCTTCGCAACGGTGCGGTTTGACACTGAAAACGATCCCCGAAGCATCGTTCTGACATTTATCGACCGGGGAACCCCCTTTGACCCGCAGACAGCGGCAGTCCCGGATATCTCACTGCCGGCAAGGGAACGCTTCATCGGCGGGCTTGGGCTGTTCATGGTAAAGAAAATCATGGATGATGTTTCATACAGCTACCGGGACGGGCAGAATATCCTGACCGTCCGCAAAAAATACTGACAGTATATATAATCATGGAGGGATACGAACATGTCAGGCACCGTTTTTGAAAAAAAAGGGGCTTTGCTTACCGTAAGACCCGAAGGACGTCTGGATACCGCCGCTTCCTTAGATCTGAATGAGGAACTTGCGGCGCAGCTTGACGGCGTTACGGAGATCATCATGGATTTTGAAAAAGTAGAATACATCGCCTCAAGCGGTCTTCGCGTATTGCTCACAGCTGAGCAGAAGATGGAAGAGTGCGGCGGAAAAATGAAGCTGATCCATGTCAACGAATACATCATCGCCATTTTTGATCTGGTCGGCTTCATGGACGTGATCACGGTAGAGCGGGGCTGAAGCCCGCTTTTATTCCTTCCTGTCCCGATCCCCGCTGATGAATCTTTACCGGAACGAGGAGGGGGCTGTACCGGATCATTCGTATAAAGGCCAGCTGTCTGTCCTCCGGATCAGGGCGTACAGACGTATACAGGCAGATCAACAAAAGCCCGCACTCCGGTCGAAGAAGCACGGCCCGATCCTTCGGTATCTTTATGGGACCAATACGGATGCAAGATATTCAACGTTTTCCTCGACCCGCTGCGTCCCATCGACTCGTATGACAGGACATTTGACCGTCTCAAGCCATTTTGTCGTATAATTTTCCGGCCTCATGTCTGTCAGGGAAAACCATGCCGCTTCTTTTTCGTATAAGTCTCCCCCGGGCAGGATCCTTGCCCCGAATTTACTGTATGACCGGTCCCGGACGCGCTGACAACAGATCCGTTTCGGGACATCGATCAACACGATATGATCCAGCGTGGCGATCAGTTTATCACCGTAATCTCCCTTCACCGCGGCGAAGACAAACCTGTGGTTGTCCTCGATCCTTTTTTCCAGAAACCGTATGGCTTCTTCCCTGCTTCGCGGATCGGAAAAAAGGTATTCCCCGTTTGTTTTCGGAAAATAGAGATCCTCATTGTCGATAAATATGTATCCGATGCGTTCAGCCAGCATCCTGCCGAGAGTGCTTTTTCCGGCTCCGTTGAGCCCGCAGATCAGTATGCCCAAATTTCATACCCTTCTTTGCCGCTAGAGTTCATAAATGTAGGATATCATATCATAATCCCGGTCCCCCCATGAATGCGTACCGGTTATAATGGTCCCTGAAAACTGGACCAGGAAGTAGAGAAAAGATCGTGAACATGGTAGAATGAAAGCGATGAAAGGAGAAGAAGACCATGGCACGATCAATGTACGCACCGGAATTCAAAGCCAAGATAGTACTGGAGGTAT
>JAFWWK010000013.1 GCA_017523615.1 Clostridia bacterium | reverse complement strand
GTGGGTGTCCTATGACTATAAGAGCCTGGAGGCCTGCCCGAACTACGACGGCCCGGTTTCCCTGGACTTTTACGGCAGGCTCCACCCGAAGCACAGCAATGGTACGGTACGGCTGAAGACCGTCACCAACAACCTGCAGCTGATCACGGAGCCCATGGTCAAACAGTTTGACGAGAAAACGGACCACCGGCTGCTGTACCGGAAGCTCGGGGTATGCGCCTGCGACGTAGCCGAAGACATAGGAATGTATCAGATGAACATGTTTGTGGATTATGAAGCCCTGGAACGGGACCGGCGGCTGACAGCAGCCATGCTGGAAGTCCGGAAAAGGTACGGGGCCAATGCCGTCTTCAAGGGCATGGACATGCTGGAAGGGGCGACCACACTGGAACGGAACACACAAATCGGAGGGCATAAAGCCTGACGGGACACGAAATCCGACGTCCTGATTGCGCAGAAGCCCTCCACAGGAAAAGGAGGTGCTTATGTACGCGATCGGGATGATGACAATGCCGGCAGGCTTTAAGTACCGCGAGGTCTTCCTGAAAGGGAAGCCCCGGCATGACCGGATGGATGCCTTCCGGATCCGCCATCCGAAGATGGATGTCGGGAAGAGGGCCAAGATCTTCGCCCCCTTTGACGCGCTGCGGGGGTTCGACTTCGCGATCATGTGCAAAAACGAGCTGTATACGGACAAAATCACCTTAAGTCCGGAAGACGCGGAGGAACTGTCCCGACGGCTGGAGATCCTGCATAATCTGACGTATAACAGCCGGATGGCCAGGGAAAACCGGGTACAGGTATCGGTCACATACTACGAGCCCTGCCGGGATGAGGATCATGAGGCATACGGGCTCCAGGGACAGTATAAAACCATCACCGGCATCTGTTGGAACGTGGATGCCGAAGTTACACAGACGATCTTGGTTGACGGGAAGAAGATCCCGCTGGATGACGTGGTGAAGATCGATGGACCGGAGGAACTGTTCCGGAAGGACCGGGAAATGGCGTAAACACGGGAAAAATTGAACTACAAGTTCAATGACAGCGCCAGTTTCATCGGTTATAATGGCCTGAGGAATATTCCGGGCAAAAGCCCAAAAAGATGAAGAAAGCGGATGTCATGATCCCTGTGATTGATAAGGAAAAAACCGGCAGACAGATACGAACGCTGATGGAGAGGCGTGGTCTGTCCGTACAGGATGTACGGGCTTTCCTTTCATTGGGATGCGTGCAGTCGATTTATCACTGGCTCGACGGCAAAAGCATGCCGACACTGGATAATCTGTACGCATTAAGTGAACTTTTACAGGTACCGATGGATATGTTGGTCGCAGGTGACCGCAGGTATCATCCGAAAAACGAGATAAGGCCGGGCGCCGAGCGTCTTCTGCGCTATTACAGACTGATACAGGACTGTATGGCGGCCTGACAATCATAACGGATCCATACCATAAAAGCATTTCCCCGGTACATCGCAGAGACAAGGCGATCAGGCCGGGGATTTTTTATGGAGGCATATACAGCAATGAATCACGAGAAAAAATACAATAAGGCCCTTTGCAAAAAATACCCGTTCCTGATCCCATACAGCGGACGTAAGGGAATGGAGGACGGGCCGATCGAAGATACAGATTATGACTGGGAATACACGGAACTGGATTTTATGCCGCGAGGCTGGGCAAAAGCTTTTGGCATGCAGATGTGCGACGAATTAAAGGCAGAACTGGAAGTATCCGGAGATCTGTACAGATATCGCGTGTTGGAAGTCAAGGAAAAATGGGGAGAGCTTAGATGGTATGACTACGGCGGGAACAGACAGACGGAAGAGATCATCGAAAAGTATTCAAGAATCAGCCGGCGCACCTGTATCAGCTGCGGAAAACCGGCGATTTGGATCACAAGGGGCTGGATCTCACCTTACTGTGATGAGTGTCTTCCCGGTGAAGACGGCCATAAATGGCAGGCAGACCGGATTGAAGAAGTATACAGAGAAGAACCGGAATGAGCAGGAGTTATAAAAAACAACCTGTTTATAAGGACTCCACCAGGAAAGGTCCCACGTATAAATCCGGGAAACAGATCGCAAACCGCATTATACGGCGCAAAGCGGATATCCCAAACGGCGGGGGATATCGGAAGGCATACTGCTCCTGGAATATCAGCGATTACATGTTCCGTAAGGATGAGAAGGAACTGAAGCGGGATTGGGACAGGAATGATCCTCTGATCCGGAGCAGGTTCAGGACTTATAAAGACGCACACCGATGGTGGCTGCGGTATTACCGCTCGAAATAACCGGAAGTGCACTGGATAGATCAGACGATAAAGACAGACAAGGAGAAGAAAATGAGAAAACTGGCGAGTATACAGCGCATCTGGCAGATTGAGCCGATCGAAGGCGCTGACAGGATAGAACTGGCGCACGTCCTGGGCTGGCAGTGCGTCGTGAATAAAGGACAGTTCCAGCCGATGGACCTGGCGGTCTACTTCGAAGTGGACAGTTTCCTGCCAATCAGGCCGGAGTTTGAATTCCTCCGGATATCCAGTTATCGGAAGACGGATATCATGGGAGAAGGCTTCCGCCTGCGGACCATGAAATTCCGTGGTCAGATCTCCCAGGGGCTTCTGCTCCCGGTGGACACCTTCCCGGCAATCCCTGCGGATGCGGAGCTGGGGATGGATGTTACGGAGATCCTTGGTGTAAGGAAATGGGAAATCGAGGAACGGATCACGACCGGCGGAACCATGATCGGGACCCTGCCCGTGGACGTACCCCATACCGATGAGACCAGGGTGCAGGCGGAACCGGAGTTGATTCAGGCGTTCGCCAGTCTGGAATACTATATCAGTACGAAGATGGACGGGTCTTCTCATTCCGTCAGTATCGATGAGAACGGATTCCACGTGACCGGGCACAATTACGAATATAAGGATGACGGGAACAGTCCTTTCTACGAGCTGGTAAAGAGCATGGGACTTCAAGAGAAAATGGAGGCATTTGCTGCAGAGAAAGGTCTGACGGCATTCACCATCCAGGGCGAACTATGTGCCCCGGGCATTCAGAAGAACCGCCTGAAGCTGGCAAAACCGCACTGGTATGTTTTTACGATCCGGGAGAACGGGAAGCGCGTCGGGCTGAACCGGATGCTGGAGATCTGTAAAGACCTGCAGCTGGAAAGCGTCCCCATCGAGGAGGTCGGTATGGACCTGCCGGCAAAATATCCTACCGTTGAGGCACTTCTGGAACGTGCCGACGGTAATTATCCGAACGGCGGCAAGAAGGAAGGCATCGTGATACGTCCGATGGAGCCGGTTTACTGTGAACTGATCAGCGCGGCGCTGTCCATGAAAGTGGTCAGCAACAAGTACCTGCTGAAGAATGAGGAAGGCTGATTATCATGAAAGTGCTTGTCATACCCGATGTCCATTTAAAACCGTGGATGTTCGAACGGGCGTCGGAACTGATGAAAGAGGGTAAAGCGGACCGGGCCGTCTGCCTGATGGATATCCCGGACGACTGGCGGCAGGAGTTCAACCTGGACCTGTATATCAAAACCTTTGACGCCGCGATCGCGTTTGCGAAGGAATACCCTGATACACTCTGGTGTTACGGGAACCATGATATCTGCTATCCGTGGAACCAGAGAGAAACCGGATATTCAAAAATCGCACCATGGACAGTATGTGAAAAGCTGCGTGTTTTGCGGGAGGCGCTCCCGGACGAACGGCAGCTTGCCTTCCTGCACCGGATCGACAACGTGCTCTTCTGCCATGGAGGTCTGGCGGATGAATATGTGCTGGAATACCTTCCCGCAAAAATCTATAACGATGTAGACGCGGTTATCGAGGCCATAAACGGGTTCGAGGCCGGGGAACTGTGGAATGACCTCTCTCCCATCTGGTACCGGCCCCAGTATTACAAAGGGAAGATGTACAAGCCCAGGAAGCTGCTGCAGGTGGTCGGGCATACGCCCGTGGAATCCATCACAAAGAAGGGGAACCTGATCTCCTGCGACGTTTTCTCCACCTACCGGGACAGGAAGCCGATCGGGACTCAGGAATTCCTGTTGCTAGATACGGTTTCATGGGAGCTCGGAGGTGTCAAATGATAGCGACTTTATATCCCATTTTCCGGCGCTGGTCCGAAAAAGGATCTGTTTATCTCCTGTCAGACACGCATTTTACGGACAGTGATTGCAAGCTGATGGATCCGGACTGGATCCCGCCGGAGGAACAGGTCCGCATCATCAACGACCTGGTCAAAAAGAACGATACTTTTATATGTCTCGGCGATGTCGGGAGCAGGGAGTACGCCGCACAGATCAAGGCTGGCCACAAAGTGCTGCTTCTGGGGAATCACGACCGTAAGAAAGACTATAAGGACATTTTCGATGAGATATACGACGGGCCATTGTTTATCGCGGAGAAGATCCTGCTCTCCCACGAGCCGGTCTACGGATTATCCTGGTGCCTAAATATCCATGGGCACGATCATTGGGGGATCGAAGAATACCGCGATGGCTGCAGGCATCTGAACCTTGCCGCCAATGTATGCGGATACACGCCGGTCAGCCTGGGGAAGATCATAAAGGAAGGCATCCTTGCGGATATCGACAGTATCCACAGGCAGACGATCGACCGGGCGGCTGAGCGGAAACAACTGAAAAGCCAGTCTTATGATGAACCCCATATGCTGCCGGGGGATTCGGGCGATATGGACGACGAAAGAAGCGGAAGGAAATGATGACATATTTTATCAGTGACCTGCATCTCGGGCATGCGAACTGTATCCGGTTTGACAACCGGCCCTGGGAAACCGCAGAGGAAATGGATATGGAGATTATCCGGCGATGGAACCGGAAGGTGCGGAAAGAGGACCATGTCTACGTGCTGGGCGATTTTGCATACAGGAACCGTACTGCAATCGCTGACTATACACGGCAGATGAATGGCTTTATCCATCTGATCCGGGGCAATCATGACAAGCGCAGCGAACAATATGAGAGCTGTTTCCATGAAGTTGCGGATTACAAGGACATGGTAGTCATGGCGGACGGCGTCAAATGCCGGCTGATCCTGTGCCACTACTTTATTCCGTTTTATAACGGGGCCCGTCATATGGGCTTTATGCTGCATGGACATACCCATAAGACGGAGGAATCGGTCATGGAGGAGCGGATCAAGGAAGAGATCCGCCGGAAAGGCCTGCGCTGCGAAGCATACAATGTCGGTGCCATGTGGCAGGATTATGAGCCGCAGACGCTTGAGGAGATCATTGCGAGGCAGGGGAGAACGATCCCGCTTATATGAATACAGCTCAGAATAACTGATATACACAACAACTGAATAACGCAAATCGACTTTAAATCGAGCAAGCGGAGCAGGATCCCTCCGGGACTGTAAAAACTACCAAGCGCCGTACGAAGCCGGATCTGTTGGTTAAGGGACAACCATACCTTGACCACGGATTCGATTTCGACGGCGCTTTTTCGTTTGCTCTGCATTGGGGAAATACCGCTTGTTCCGACCGCTTCGTACGGAGATGGAAGTCCATCCTGCCGCGCTTGCGGAAAGGATGAGACATGTATTTCAACCAGATGGAATTCGGACAAAGGGTTAAAGCCCTTCGTAAAGAGAACGGACTTACATTGCAGCAGATGGCGGATGAGCTGAATCTCAGCTACGAGCATTACAAGAAGATCGAAAACGGAGCCCATGGATGCTCCATCATGGTCCTTCTGGATATCAGCAGTTTCTTTGACGTCAGCACGGACTACCTGCTGACGGGCAGATCTTTTGAATCGCTGCATATTCAAAAGCAGCTTTCAGAGGCCCAGGCCATTCTTGCGGACATTGCAAAAGGACTGAAATAGCAAAAGGGTCGTATAAAGGCCCGTTTTCGGGCAAAACGGGTCGTCCCCCATCCCTGTGGAAACGTCCATTTTTTCATAGACTGATACTCGTAACAACCGAGTTGTTACGAACCGGGAAACCGGAACGCACCTTCACAACTGAATATACATTCATCAGGTACGAACCTGTGATGAGGAGCCACAGCAGCGGTGAACGCCATGACGGTCTTTCGGGACATGAGCGGGAACCGGCCTGTAAGTGCCGGACAGCTT
>JAFWWK010000126.1 GCA_017523615.1 Clostridia bacterium | reverse complement strand
TCGGCACAGAGTCTTAGCCCGCTGTCCACTCCCGGATCATTTCACGGATATGCCGGTCGAGATCGATCCGGCTTTCCCGGCATTCCCTGACATATCCCCCCGTCTCCCTGAAAACGAGCGGGAGGATCCAGTCGACGACAAATGTCGGGAGGAACAGCCGGAGCAGCGATTCCGGGAAGATGAAATGGCTGCAATGCGGATAGATCAGCGCTTCACAGGATAAAATCACCGATCCCCGTGAGGATCGAGGCGAACAGCCCGATGGTCAGCAGCTTTTTGATCCTTGCCCGGTCCAGGTTGTGGTCAATGCCGATCGCATTCATTCTGACAGCCCCCCTGTGTCTCACATTCGCGAATCAGATCGTACATGTGGAACCGCTCACCGCAATCGCGCACCCGATCCAGCTTCATTCCGAGATGCTCGTAGCGGGCGGCCTTGTCCCTGTCGTCGGTATCCAGGATCACCGGCACCCGATGGTCTTCCGCGATCCTGTAAGCATACTCCAGCATCCGCCGCATGTAGCCCTGCCCCTGAAATTCCTTCCGCACGACCAGCATCTCGACGCGCAGGAACTTCCGCTTTTCCTTTCGCATGCGGGTCTCAATGGTCCCTCCGTCGCAGAAACAGGCGCTGATAAACCGCTTCATTTTCCCGAAGCCGCCCAGCGCCTTCTTCTCCGCAGCGATCATCTTTAGTCCATCCACAAATCCAATCCTCCCGCCGGCACCCTCGCCGGACAGCATCAGATACCCTTCGCTGCCGTCTGAAGTCGTGTAGAGCACGCCGGCCTTGTAAGCGGCCCGCACGATACCATGGATATAGATGAACATCGCCTCTCTGGAAGGGATGTATTTGATCAGGCCGGTGTCTCCGTCATGATACCTGTAATCATAAAACGCGTCTGCCGTCTGACTGGCGATTTCCCGAACCTGTTCGCAGGATAAACCCTGGAGCTTTATCATGGCCGTATCTCCTTCCGTTCTGTCATACACCTCTGGGGGATATGACTTCTCAGGGTGAAAAACCTACCGAAGGATCATGCACATGGTTCCTGACAGGCCGGCGGCAATCACCGCCATGCCGACTGTTCCCATGATCCACTTTTTCTTTTTGTCGGAAGCTGTAATATAGGGGCGAAGGTCCTCAGTGCCCGGGATGATCCATGCCTTTGTATGGCCGACCCAGTATTCATCAATCAGGAAGCGGTCGATCAGATTCATGACAGACAGGATCACAAAGCCCTGCCAGAACCCCGGCCAGAAGCCTCTGGTTCCGTTGATTGCCCAGACACATACGAGCACATATGCCATATAGGCCGGAAGGCACAGGCCCCTGAAGAGCGAACTCCGCTTCCGGATGGCTTCCCATGTCGTCATGCCAAGTTGGATAACGCGATCCTGCACCTTTGGATCATACAGATGCACCATCCCGATGGCGCTGTTTTTGATCCCAACAGCGCAGATGATATACAGCAAGAGCCCAAGCCCCAAGCCTTCCGCTATGAGTTTTATCGCAAGCATTTGTCGCCCTCCACTCTTATCCCTTTATCCAGTTGATGATTTCCTTTTCCGATTCGGCAAAATACCCCAGATTCTCTTTTCTGTATTTACCAAAGGTTCTGTACATCAACCCGATCAGGGGGATCATCCGGTACAGCTTCTTTTCTCTCTCCCGATTCGGCATGAGGCCGTTCAGGTGGCTGCCGTGGGGAAACAGGACGACCTTGACATCCTTCTGATAACCGCTGTTTTTCAGCTGACGCTCGATCTCCCTGGCGGAGAGCTCCGCGGGCCAGGCCTCATCCTCCTGCCCTGCAATCAACAGCACCCTTGCGTCGGTCTTTTCTACCGCCAGTCTTGCTTTCTGCACGGTCGCTTTGTCCTGATAGGCGTTATAATAGGCGACCCACATGCCCGTGACCTTGTGCGAAACAGCCGGATGCTTTTGATACTTCCCAGCCTTTCCGTTGGAAAAATCCGCTTTGACAAACGGAATGTCCTTGCCGTGCCAGGTCGCCACGCTGTGGCCGGTCATCGTCTTCTTGTCCTTCAGAGTCCCTTCAAAGGGCACATGCGTCGGCGACACCAGGATCAGGTTTTCCATCCCGCCTATGTACTGCGCAACCAGGATTGCGAAGATGGATCCCATGGATTGCCCGTATACGCTGATATGCCCGATGCGCTTGTGTTCCCTGAGATAGCGGACGACGGGGAGAAACATCTCCAGCGGAATCTGATTCGGCGTATCCGGCAGACCTTCGGCACCGAACAGGGACACGGCCAGACCCGTGATTCCATAATCGGCAAAACGTTCCGCGAATTTGATGCCGGGGAGCAGGCTCTGTTCTCCGCCCATGATGACGATGACCGCCCTGTCGCTGCCCGCATCCGGTTCTGCCAGATGTCCCACAAAGCCATGTTGCTTAAAGTTGAAATCCTCATGCTTCATGATCGTTCATCCATTCGTTTTGCCGTCTTTGCGCGCTGTTCTGCTGTCATGCTCTTTCCTCCGTTCTTTTCTTGTTTTTCCGCTCCATGATACATCCTCCTTATGATTGCCCGTTCATGCTCCTGTATCACATGTTTGACGTCCCGATCCCGTTGATCAGCGCTGTGTTGCCAAGCCGCCGAACCCCGTTGAACACGGCCTTTCCGAGCAGCAGGTTGAACACGCAATACCATTTCGGGAATGGCGTGAGACCCTTGAAGAACGCGATGAACTGCACGATACCCGCGCCGATGAAGAACACTGCAAAGACGGCCGCAGCCGGCAGCAGGAAGTACAAGAGGTATTTCATAGCAATGTCGTGACCGACGGCCTTTCCCGCCGCCCCGGCGACGGATTTGTAGATCCACATGAACGCGCCGCAGGGCAGGTGCACCGCGCCGCCGGCGACGGCGAGATAGACGTACATCGAAAGCTTGTAGAACCGGCCGCCCTGGGGCATCTTTTCCCGTATCAGGGGATGGATCGTCATGAGGCCGCAGAATTCCAGGCAAATCCCCGCAAAGCCAATCAGGCCGCCCAGAATCGGCCGCCAGGCCGGCATGGCCAGCGCGATGGCGAAGTAACCGTCGATCATATTTGCCCCGTCCGGGAACCTCGCCGCGCCGATCAGTAGGTCGCCGACCAGCGTCAGCAATGCCCCGAACAGGCCGATTTTCAGATTTCTCTCCACGCTTTCTCTGTTCATAAATGCACCCCCGTTATTGTCCAGGAATCGGGCCCGTGATCGTGGAGAAAATGGCGGCGACTGCTGCCATTCTTCGTTGTGATTTGCCCGATGGTCAGCCGTCATAATCCGGGCGGCGGCTGACATCGATGATGCGGAAATCGCAGCAAGGCGCGCCGTGTCCGATGGTGCTGCTGCGCGCCCATTTCAGATTCCTGTGCAGATTCCCATACTTTGCGTCG
>JAFWWK010000125.1 GCA_017523615.1 Clostridia bacterium | reverse complement strand
CGACGCGCTGCGCTTCTCCCTGGTGATGGGCATCAGCCCCGGGAACGATACCCGCTATTCCACCGAGAAGGTGGAGATGGCCCGGAACTTTGCCAACAAGGTGTGGAACGCCAGCCGCTTCGTGCTGATGAACATGGGCGATACCGCGCCTGAACTGGACCGCGCCATGCTTACGGCGGAGGATAAGTGGATCCTGACCCGGTACACCGAAACGGTGCGCCAGGTGACCGAAAACTTCGACGCGGCCGATTACGGCCTGGCGGCCCAGAAGATCTACGACTTCGCCTGGAGCGAATTCTGCGACTGGTATATCGAACTGTCGAAGAGCGCCCTTTTGGGAGACGACGAAAAGAAAAAGGACAATGCCCGGGCCGTGCTGCTGACGGTGCTTTCCGGCCTGCTGCGCCTTTTGCATCCGCTGATGCCCTTCGTGACCGAAGAGGTGTTCTCTTACCTGCCCGGGCAGGAAAAGAGCAGCTGCATGCTGTCCGCGTGGCCTGAGGCCGACGAAAGCCTGGAATTCCCCGAGGCCTGCTTCAGGATGGAGGGCGTCATGGACATGGTGCGCGCCATCCGCAACCTGAGGAGCAGCATGAACGTGCAGGCGGGTCACAGGGCAAGGCTGATGGTCCGCCCCGCCGAGGGCTGGGCCGAAACGCTTATGAGCGAGGAAAGCGCTTTTAAGCGCCTGGCCGCCGTCACCGAGGAGATCCTGCTGGGCGACAGCGAAAAACCCGGCGAAAAGACCGTAGGCGCTGTGACCGCGGCGGGCGAGTTCTTTATTCCCCTGGGCGAATTGGTGGACCTCATGGCCGAGCGTAAGCGCCTGACGAAGGAAAAGGAACGGCTTGAAGGCGAGATCAAGCGGGGCGAGGGCAAGCTGAACAACGCCGGCTTCGTTTCCAAAGCCCCCGCGGCCCTGGTGGAAGCCGAAAAGCAGAAGATCGAGACCAACAGGCAGATGCTTGCGGCACTGGAAAAGCAATTGAGAGAACTGGAAGCGTAAAAACGCAGTTTTACTGAAGATCGGAACGGGTCTTTCATGATCTGCGGCCGATGTCAGGAACCATATCCCGTTCCCCTGTCCCCAAGGAACAGGGGAACGGGATTTCAAAGATCACGGAGGAAGGCATGGCGTTCCATCATGAACCGGTGATGCCCCGGGAGATCATCGAATACCTCCGCCCCGGCCAGGGGGGCGTATTTGCCGACGGCACCCTGGGCGGCGGCGGCCACAGCGCTTTGATCCTTGAAAAAATGGGCGAAGGGACGCTTTACGGCATCGACCGGGATCCGGCCGCCCTTGAGGCGGCATCGGAGAGGCTGAAGGGATATCCCGGATTCCATGCGATCCACGGCAATTTCCACGACGTCAAAAAACTGCTGCCGGAGGGGATCCTGCTGGACGGGGGCCTCCTTGACCTGGGGGTATCCAGCCACCAGATCGATACCCCGGAAAGGGGCTTCAGCTTCCATGAGGACGCGCCGCTTGATATGCGCATGGACCCGACCTCGGGCATGACCGCAGCCCAGTGGCTGAATACGGTGGACGAAAAGGAATTGACCAGGGCGCTTTACGAATACGCCGACGAAAAATGGGCGGCGCGCATCGCGCGTATCCTGGTGGAAAAACGCCGGGAGAAGCCCCTTGAGACCACCTTTGACCTGGTCGGGGTGGTGGACGCGGCCATCCCGAAGGCGGTCAGGCGAAAGGAAGAGGGCCACAGCGCCCGCAGGACCTTCCAGGCCGTGCGTATCGCCGTCAACGACGAGATCGCGCCCCTGGAAAAAGCGCTGAACGACTGGGTCGGCCTGCTCCGGCCCGGCGGGCGGCTGTGCGTTTTGACCTTCCATTCCATCGAGGACCGGGCCGTAAAGCAGGCCTTCAGGAAAATGCAGAACCCCTGTACCTGCCCGCCCAAAGCGCCTGTCTGCATGTGCGGAAAAAAGCCCCTGGGAAAGGTGCTGGGGGGCGGCGCGGTCAAGCCGTCGCCGGAGGAGATCGCGGCAAACCCCCGCAGCCACTCGGCGGTGCTGAGGGTGTTTGAAAAGGGGCCTTTCTGATATACAGCTGTATCATTTTATTATAGAAGCCCGCGTTTTGCAGGCCTGACTTTTACGGCATGGAGAAGATATTATGAGCGCCTTGTATGTGGTGGCGACGCCCATCGGCAACCTGGGGGACATGAGCCCCCGGGCGGTCGAAACACTGAAAAGCGTGGGCCTGATCGCCGCCGAGGATACCCGGGTAACGCTGAAGCTGCTGAACCATTTCGATATCCATACGCCCCTTGTCAGCTGCCATCAGCACAACGAGGAGAACATGGGCCCCCGGATCTGCGAAAGGATGATCACGGAGGGCTTCGACTGCGCCCTGGTGACCGACGCGGGGACGCCCGCGGTGTCCGACCCGGGGACATACCTTGTGAAGGCCTGCGCCGAAAGGGGCGTACCGGTGTACGCGGTGGCGGGACCGTCGGCCATGGCCGCGGCAGTGTCGGTCAGCGGGTTCGATATGCGGGAATTCACCTTCTTTGGGTTTCTTCCCCGGGAAAAGAAGGATCTGGAGGAAAAGCTTTTGTCCATGCGGGGGCATCACCGCGGGGCGGTGATCCACGAAAGCCCCTACAGGATAAGGGATCTGGTCGGGGCGGTGGAAAAAACGCTGCCGGAAGCCATGCTTTCGGTCAGCTGCGACCTGACCAAGCTGCACGAGACGACCCTGCGGGGCACGCCCTCCGCGGTGCTCGCGGAGCTTTCAGCCAACGAAAAGAGCGAAAAGGGCGAATACTGCGTGGTGATGGACCTGCGCTCCTGTCCCGCGCCGGAGGCTCCGGCCGTGAACGGCGCCTCCATGGAGGCGCGGATCATTGAAAAAATGCTGTCCGGCCTGTCGCTGAGGGAAGCGCGGGAAAGCCTGGCGGCCGAAGGCGAAAAAAAGAACGCCGTTTACGCGGCGTCCCTGAACGTCAGAAAATACCTGGACGATATCGGCGCGGAAGCGTAAGGCTTCCGCGTCGTTTTCATTCCGGGGGCATCGCGCCGATCTTCCCGCTGTCTTCAAAAAGCGTTTCATGTCCGGGTTCATTTGGGTATGGACTTTTTTATTTGAGAACGGCTTAAAAAACGCGGCGGGGATGGTTCCGTCCCCGCCGCGCAGTGCGTTAAGGCTTTGGTTTATCAGCCGAGGCCTATGACCGTCATGCCGTAACGGACCATATTGAGGGCCTGCGGGACGGCTTCCTCGACCACCTCGGGATTTACGGTGACGATGTACTGGGCCAGGACAGACAGCATCAGGCTGGCCAGCAGCAATATGACCGCGCCGCCAAGGCGGGAAGAGATCTGCGCGAAGGGCATCAATTCCATCCTGTCGGCGGAGGAAAGCACCGCCACGTCGCCGGTGCCGCCCATGTTGGACATGCACAGGCCCGCGGTGATGCCGGCTTCAAAGGGATAGAAGCCCACCAGCTTGCCGATGAAGGCCGCGCCGACAAAGGCGCCGACGCAGGTGGCAAGGCACAGGAGGAGGTAGGTGACGGAAAAGCTGGAGACCACGGTGTTGATGTCCAGATAGCAGATGCCGATGCCCACCAGCAGCATGGTGGTCAGGTTCTTCATGACGAACTGGAACCACTGGTAGCATGCGACTTCGAGATTTTCCGGCACGATGTTGATGATCTTGCAGACTGCAACGGTAATGATCATCCAGGCATAGGCGTGGATGGTGACACTGGGTACCAGGGCCTTCCAGATGCCCGCGAGGATGAAGCCGAAGACGAAGAAGCCGCCGGAGGTGAGAAGGCCCATGCCCAGGTTTTTCACCTCGATGTGGTCGCGCTTCTTTTGCATTTCGGGGCTGATCTCCAGTTCCTTGGGATCCATGTGGCCGGCCTTCATCAGCATGCCATGTCCGTTGAACTTGTCGCTGGCGAGCACTTTGACCAAAACGCCGGCCAGCACGATGGAGATGGCGTTGCCGATGGCGACGGCGGGCGTCATGATGGACAGCGCGGTATCCGCGCTCATGGAACTGGCCGTGTCAAAGATCTTGGAAAGCGGGGTCGCGCCGGCGCCCATGCCGCCGCCCATGATGGGCAGGGCGATGAGGAGCAGGGCGTTCATGACCGGGTAGCCCATGAGGGCCGCCACGCCCATGCACAGCGCGAAGGCCAGGATCAGGCCGCCGAAGATGGCGGGGAAGTAACGGGCGGCGGCCTTGACCAGCAGTTTGCGGTTCATGCCCAGGATGGAGCCGGTGATCAGGGCTGCGATGTACCAGTCGAGGAACCCGCCGTCGCCCTTGAAGAAGTTGTTGATGCCGCTCAGCAGGTTGTATCCGCTCTTCAGAGGCAGAGCCATGTTTCCGTCGGGGATCAGGTGGAAATAGACCAGGAGGGCGGAGCCGAAAATGCAGACGATGGCGCCGCCGCCCAGATAGCTTTTGATGATGGGGGTGTGATCGCCGATCCAGCCGAGGATGGTGCCCAGCACGATCATGAAGGCGAAGCAGCCCGTCATACCCGTAGGCAGCACGCCCAGGTATGTGGCTCCGAAGACCACCGCGGCGATGATGCAGAAGATGGGCCAGGGCAGATTGAAGAAGGTAAGTGATTTTGTCAGCGGCTGTTTTTGCAGATCGGGCTTTTTGCTCATGTTATACCTCCTCTTCGGTTCTCTCCGGCCGGGCGTTACAGCCTGGCTACGCCGCTGTCGCGGGCCGCCTGGGCCACTGCCTTGGACACCGCGGGTCCGATCCGCTTGTCAAAGGCCAGGGGAAGGATGTAATCGGCGGTCAGCTCTTCCGGGGCCACCAGGTCCGCAAGGGCGAAGGAGGCGGCCTGCTTCATGGCCTCGTTGATGTCCCTTGCGCGCACGTCCAGAGCGCCGCGGAACAATCCGGGGAAGCACATCACGTTGTTGATCTGGTTGGGATGGTCGCTGCGGCCAGTGCCGACCACGGCGGCGCCGGCTGCCTTGGCGTCGTCAGGCTCGATCTCCGGGACGGGGTTGGCCATCGGGAACACGATGGCGCCGGGGGCCATGG
>JAFWWK010000124.1 GCA_017523615.1 Clostridia bacterium | reverse complement strand
GTAGCCTTGCTGACGCTGATGAGCAGCTCCGTGTGCAGGCGCTCCTCGTCGGTGGAGGTGAGCTGGGTGACGGCGATCAAATCCGTATGTCCGCCGGGACGCTCCAGGCCCTCCAGGGCGGCCTCCATCATCGCGATGGTGCCGGCGGCGTGCAGGTTGGTCATGTCCACGTCCAGCGCGGCCAGCACCTTCATGGCCTTTTTGACGGTATTCGGGATATCGTGGAGCTTCAGGTCCAGGAAGATCCTGTGCCCGCGGTCCTTGATACGGCGCACCATGTCCGGGCCTTCGGCGTAAAACAGCTCCATGCCGATCTTCACATAGGGCTTCACCCCGGTGAAACGGTCCAGGAAAGCCATTACGTCCGCGGCGCTGCTCATGTCCAGGGCGACGATCACATCCTTAGCCATACGGTTTCCTCTCTTTCTGTTTTTACTCTTTTATTCCACTCTCCGGATATCGGAGAGGCGTTCGATGCCGTATTCCTCCATCGCCCGCGGAAGGTCCTCGATGATCTTTTTGCAGGCGAGGGGATCCTGAAGGTTCGCGGCGCCCACCTGGACAGCTTTGGCGCCGGCGTACATCATTTCGATCACGTCCTCCGCGGATGAAACGCCGCCCATGCCGATGACGGGCACGTCCACCGCGCCGGTCACCTGCCACACCATCCTGAGGGCCACCGGGAAGATGCCCGGCCCGGAATAGCCGCCCACCTTGTTGGCCAGCACCGGCTTTTTCCGTTTCAGGTCGATGCGCATGCCCAGAAGCGTGTTGATCAGGCTCAGTCCGTCGGCGCCCGCGTCGACGCAGGCCCTGGCGATGGAAACGATGTCGGTCACGTTGGGGCTCAGCTTCATGTATACCGGTTTTTCGGCTGCGCGCTTGACCGCGCGGGTGATGGCCGCCGCCATTTTGGGATCGGTGCCGAAGGCCATGCCGCCGCCGTGCACGTTGGGACAGGAGATGTTGATCTCCAGGATCTTAACGGCGCTGTCCCGCTGGATGATCTCCACGGCTTCCACGTAATCCTTTTCCGAAAAGCCGGAGATATTGGCGATCAGCGGCTTATGGAAAAACGACTTCAGCTCCGGCAGTTCGAAGGCCGCCGCGTGATAAGCGCCGGGGTTCTGCAATCCGACGGAATTGAGCATCCCCGCGGGACATTCCGCGACGCGGGGCGCCGCATTTCCGTCCCTGGGGGCGATGGTGGTCCCCTTAAAGGAAAGGGATCCCAGGATATCCAGGTCATACCACCTTGAGAGCTCCTTTCCGAAGCCGCAGGTGCCGCTGGCCGGGATCACCGGATTGTCCAGCACGATCCCGCCGAGGGATACTTTCAGGTCCTTCACCAGATCACCTCCCCGCCGGGGAATACCGGCCCGTCGGCGCATACCCTTTTCATGCCGCTCCGGGTGGGCACGGAACAGCCCATGCAGGCGCCGAAGCCGCAGGCCATCCGCTCCTCGAAGGAATACTGTCCGGGACGGTCCGTTTTATCGAACACGGCCTTCATCATGGCCCGGGGGCCGCAGGAAAAAACGCTGTCGTGATCGCACCCTTCCATTAGGTCGGTGACCAGGCCTTTCACGCCCAGGCTGCCGTCCAGGGTGGATACGCGGACGGGGCATCCGAGGGACAGGAATTCTTCCGTCAGGAAGGAATCCGACTTTGAGGAGAAGCCGCACAGAACCGTGGGGCTTTTGCCCAGGGCGATCAGTTCCCTGCACAGCCCCAGCAGGGGCGGAAGGCCCACCCCGCCTCCCACCAGCAGCGGCTTTTGCCCCGCCGCGGAAGGATCAAAGCCGTTCCCCAGGGGGAGCAGGGCGTCCACCTGGCTGCCGGGAGAGAGGGAGCGCAGGGCTTTGGTGCCCTTTCCCACCTCCCGGATGACCAGGGTCACGCCGTTTTCGTCCCAGAGGCACAGGCTGATGGGACGCCTCAGGTACAGCCCCGGCACGCTGACCTGGGCGAACTGCCCCGGACGGAGGGCGCCGTGGGGGCCTTCCAGCCTGAGGCGGTAGACCGTGGGGGAGAGGGAAACGTTTTCGGTGAGGGTAAAGTTCATTTCAGCGGCTCCTTTCCCCGGGGGGTGATCACGTTTTCCCCGCAGCAGGTCATGTGCCATCGGCCGCGGACGCGCCAGCCCCCGAAGGGCGTCGCGCGCCCCATGGAATAAAATCCCGCCGGGTCGATGGCGTATTCCTCGTTCAGGTCGAAGGCGCACATTTCGAAATGTTCGCCCGGCCGGATGCCCCCGTCGATGGAAAAGATCCGGCGGGGGGTATAGCATATCCTGTCCAGCAGGTCCCGCATTTGCATCAGGCCTGTCAGGACGAAATGGGTATAGATCAGGGGGAAGGCGGTCTCGATCCCCACGATGCCCATGGCGCTGCCCTTCAGGCCCCGGCTTTTTTCTTCGGCGCTGTGGGGCGCGTGGTCGGTGGCAAGGCAGTCCACCGTGCCGGAGATGAAGGCCTTCACCAGCGCGTCCCGGTCCTCACGGGAGCGGAGGGGCGGGTTCATCTTGAACCTTCCGTCGTCCTTCAGGTCCTCGTCGCATAAAAGGAGGTAATGGGGGGCGGTCTCGCAGGTGACCAAAGTCCCTTCCGCCTTGGCCCGGGCGATGGCGGCGGCGCTCTCCTTTGTGGAGATATGGCAGACGTGGTAGCGGCAGCGGGTCTCCTTTGCCAGGGCGAGGTCCCGCACGATGGGGCCCCATTCGCTTTCGGAGGGGATGCCCTCAAATCCGTGGGCCTTTGCCCACGCGCCGTCATGGATGGGAGCGCCCCTGGGGATCAGGGACAGGTCCTCGCAGTGGGCCGAGATCAGGGAGCCCGCGTCATGGCACCGGCGCATGGCCTCCCGCATGGTGTCCGCGCCGACCACCCCCGTGCCGTCGTCCGAAAAGCCGCAGACGCGCCCCTTCAGCCTTTCCATGTCCACCACGTCGCCTTCTCCCCGGCGGCCCACGGTGATGGAGGCGTAGGGCAGCACGCGGATGACGGCGTCCCGGCGGATGATCTCTTCCTCCGGGGCCAGGTTTTCCGGGCTGTCGGGCGCCGGGGAGAGGTTCGGCATCGCGCAGACGGCGGTATAGCCCCCCGCGGCGCAGGCCATGGAGCCTGTGCGGATGGTCTCCTTATATGAAAAACCCGGCTCGCGCAGATGCACGTGTACATCTGCGAAGCCGGGAAAAACACTGAGACCGTGAAGATCGAAACACCTGTCCGCCGCCGACCCGGAAATGGAAGGCCCGACGGCGGCGGTCACACCGTCCGAAACAAGAATGTCGGCCGGCGCGAACCCGCTGCCGGACCAGACAAGCCCGTTTTTGAAAAGCGTCTTCACATTGTCCTCCCTGAAACTTGATCCGGGTTATTATACCCAGAGCCGCGGGGAAAAGCAAGCTTTTTTTGCCCCGGAAAACACGGGGGGATATTCCCAGGAGGAGTTTTAGGGGAAACGCAGGAGGCTCCCGAGGGCTTTTCCTGCCTTCGCCGCCCCCTGATTTTCATGGAGGGATCCCCTTGTCCGGTGCGCCTTTTAATCGGGGCTGAGGGGCCATTCGCTCTCCTCGGCGATGTGTCCCGAGCCGGGATCGCCGGGGTCCGTCAGGAAGTACGCTTCCCTGACCCCGCCGTCTTCGTCCATCCACGTCAGGTCCACGTCCAGCCAGGCGCCGTCAAGGAACACCCGGTTCCAGGTGTGGCTTTCGCCGGAACGGTTCCAGCCGTTCTGGTATCTTACCTCAAAGCCCGCCATGGAGGCGGTCAGGAATAACGCGTCGGCGTACCCCTGGCAGTTGGCGCAGCCCTGGGTGAATGCCGTGACGCAGCTTTTCACGTCCCACCCCTCCGGGGCGTCCCGGGGGTCCAGGAAGAAAAAAGCGCCGCAGAGCGCCTCGCACAGCCGGAGCAGCCTTTCCCGCGGGGCCAGGGAGGGGCCGGCCCCGACGGCGATCGCCTTCGCTTTTTCAAGGGCGGCGGCTTCCGCGGCGGTGAGGGGAGCGTCCTTCCGGGAGGCGTCCAGCAGCTGCACGCCGTCGCGGTAATAAAAATACAGGTCCACCCGCATTTCCCCGTCTCGGGGGTAAACGGCGTAGGACATCATATAAACCGACGGGAAAAGGTAGATCATGTTCCATACGGCGTCGTGCTCGTCCCATGATCCCGGGGTCCCCTTGTCCTCGTGGATGCGGTGGGGCCGCATCAGGACCGCGGGCGGAAGGGAAAAATGGACCTCCCCGGCCATGGCGTCTTCCGCGGCCCTTCCCAGGATATATGCGTCCCGGAGGGCGGAGCAGCGCACGATCTCACCCCCGGAGGAGGAGAACAAAAGCGCCGCGGACAGGATAAACGCCGCCGTCCGGAGGAAGACCCTCCGGACAGCGGCGTTCAGGAGATAACGCGTCATACCTCCAGGTCCCTGAAGAGGGGACGGGTGTAGAGCCCCTGGGCAGCCAGGGCGGCCAGGTTTTCGGCCACGGCGTCCCTGTCCTCGTGGTAGGTTACGCCGAACCACTTGTCCGCGGTGGGGAGGACGTCCACCGACACCTTTTTATCCTTAAGCAGCCCGCCGATGTAGATGGGCAGGAGGAATTCGTCCTTTTGGGGGTCGGTCATGCCGGAAAGGAAGGCGGAAAAAGCCTTGCCCATGTTGTCGAGGAAGGCGGGGGTCAGGCCCCACATGTTCATGGACACCGGGGTGGAAGGATCCAGCTTGACGCCGCCGGCTTCGGGGCCTTCGGGGGTCTTGATGATATCCTTGGTCTCCACCACGCTTGTCAGGCGCGTGCCTTCGGTGCGGCACAGGCCGCGGGTGACGGAACCGTTGTCGCTCAGGGTGTTTTCAAGGATAAAGCCCGCCATACACAGCTTTGAGGGGTCGGAGGCGTCCGCATCCTTCAGGAAAGCCGCGAGGCGCCGGTAGGCTTCCTTGCCGTAATAGTCGTCGGCGTTGATCACGGCGAAGGGACCGGTGATCTTTTCCCTGGCGGCCAGGACCGCGTGGCAGGTCCCCCAGGGCTTGGTGCGTCCCTCCGGAACGGAAAAGCCCTCCGGCAGGGCGGAAAGATCCTGGAACACATAGTCGCACCGGACGTTCCGTTTGGCGCAGAGCTTTTCGATGCGGTCGCCGATGATCTCGCGGAATTCCTTTTCGATATCCCTGCGGATGACGAATACGATCTGGTCGAAGGAAGCCTGGATGGCGTCGTGGATGGAATAATCCATGATGATCTCGCCGTCGGGACCCACT
>JAFWWK010000123.1 GCA_017523615.1 Clostridia bacterium | reverse complement strand
CAGCACGTTTGCGCCGCACATGATGATCAGGACCGAAGCCGTGCTGATGGCCGCTTCCTTGAGAATGGGGAAGAAATGCTTGGGTTTGAGTTCCTTGTGGATGAAGATCCCGACGAACAGGGAGTAGAAAACGCACAAGGCACCACATTCGGAAGCGGTGCAAATGCCGATGCGGATCGCCATGATGATGACAAACGGAAGGATCAGCGCCCAGATTGCACGCCTGAACAAGTGCCAAAGCTCTTTCGCGCTGGCGCGTTTTTCCCTGGTCGGAACATAGCCCCGTTTTTTTGAGATGCTGTTTACCAGGATCATCATAAGCGCCGTCATGATAATCCCCGGGATCCACCCCGCCATAAACATGCGTCCGACCGACACGTTGGCGACACAGGCATAGATGATCAGACCGCTTCCCGGCGGAATGATGGGCGTGATCTGGGAAGAAGCCGCCGTTACTGCCGCGCTGAAATCTTTATCATAGCCACGCTTGAGCATCTCCGGGACGAGAATCTTGCTCTCCGTCGCGGCGTCAGAAGCCGCGGAGCCGGAAATGCCGCCCATAAACGCCGACAGAAGGACATTGACCTGTGCCAGGGCTCCCGGCCGATGCCCGACCAGACCTTCACAGAGATCCATCAGACGCTTCGTTACACCGGAATAATTCAAGATACAGCCCGCCGTAATGAAGAACGGGACGGCCCAAAGGGAGGTCGACTCCAGCTGGGAAACCATCTTCTGCAGGATAAGGTAGACCGGCATGCCGCTATTGATGAACAGAAAATACGGCAGCACACAGGCAAGGAGGGTAATCGCGACCGGGACACCCAGGAAGAAAAGAACAAACATCAGGATGATAGGTAAAAAGCCCATGCTTATGCCCCCTCTCCCGGTGATTCTGTTTTGTGGGTCAAAGCCCACACTCGACCTGCCAGATCCTTCAAATCAAAATAGCAGATCATGGCGAACCCGATGCAAAGCGGAACGTCAACGAAAAAGTAGGGGATCGAGAGATTGGACGTCGTCCGGATCCATGCGGAATTGGCCAGCCTCCAGCCGAGATAACTCACATAACCGGACACGACCAGAACGATTATATCAATAAACACGCCGGCGATGCTTCTCATCTTCGGTTTCATCAGATTGAGAATAACATCGATCCCGAACAACATCTTTTCTTTATATGCCTGCGCCGCTCCCACAAAAACGGTCCAGCAGATGAAAAGTGTCGTCAGTTCTTCGCCGCCGATAATGACAAAGCTCCTGAAAAAATAGCGTACAATAACGTTAATGAACGTGATCGTACAGGCCCCGGCCAAAGAAAGCCCGGATACCAGAATGATCCAGTTTTTTGCAAGCCATGAGAGTATACTTTTCAGTTTATTCATATCAACACCGTGCCAAAACCTGTAAATATGCAGCAAACCTCTCTTTGATCTGCCGGGAACCTGTTCCGTTTCAGGCTCCCATGGACAGTATATACAAACCGAAGGATGCATATGGGTTTCATACGCATCCTTCGGTTCCTTACGCAGGGCACATGAAAGGGAGATCAAAAAATGTGCTCAGCAAAAACCAAGGATAAACAGTCTGAGATCAGCCT
>JAFWWK010000122.1 GCA_017523615.1 Clostridia bacterium | reverse complement strand
TCAGGTCGGCGGCGGTCAGCTCGGTGTCAAAGGTGACGCCCTTTTCGTTCTTCATGGCGTCGATGAGCTGCTCGAAATATTTCTTGCCCACTTCCATGACCACGTCGGAGAACATCTGGATGAAGCGGCGGTAGCAGTCATAGACGAAACGCTCGAACTTGGGATCGGGGTTGCCCTTGATCATGGCGGCGACGACGTCGTCGTTGAGGCCCAGGTTCAGGATGGTATCCATCATGCCGGGCATCGAAGCGCGGGCGCCGGAGCGGACGGAAACCAGCAGCGGGTTTTCAAGATCGCCGAATTTCTTGCCGTTGATCTCTTCCATCTTGGCAACGTTCTGCATGATCTCGTCCATGATCTCGTCGTTGATCTTCCGGCCGTCATCATAGTACTGGGTGCAGGCTTCGGTGGTGATGGTGAAGCCCTGGGGGACGGGCAGGCCGATGTTGGTCATTTCGGCAAGGTTGGCACCCTTTCCGCCCAGCAGGTTCCGCATGTCCTTGTTACCTTCGGTAAACAGGTACACATACTTCTTGTGCATTGGCAATCAGACTCCTTTCGGGATGTGGATCATCACTGGATCTTTTTATGGGGAAAGATCCCCCAATGCTTAAATTATACAATATATGCCCGTATTTGGCAAGTGCGGCGGGAAACGTAATTTGGACGGCCGAAGCGTATAAGCAGCAGCAATGGAAGCTTCTTCGTCAGGGAGGATCCGAAATAAAAAAACGCCCCGGGACGATTTTTGCGTACGCTCCGGGGCGTGACGGTCAGCGGATGATGAACGAGGGATCGGAGGCGGGCTCGTCCGCGATCAAGACGATGTCGCCGATCTTCCTCCCGCCGCTGTAGGGCGTCGAAAAGACCCTTCCATTGAACCACAGGACGCTGCTCTGCCCGCCGTCCAGGTTGTAGGCGGCCCGGCATCCCAGCGCTTCCATGAACGCGGCCAGTTCCTTGAGGTTCAGGCCGGTGGACCTTCGGCCTTTTTCCAGGGCCGAATCCACCCCGCGGCCGTCCACCTGGACAAAGCAGTAGTGGCCCGGCTCAAAATAGCCGATGACGCTGCGGGGATTGGCGGGATAGACGTTGGAATTGAACTTCTCCAGCGCGTGCCCTTCGGCGTCCAGAAGCGCCGGGCCGAACAGGAACACCTGCCATACGCCGGGATCGTTCGCAAATTCCCGCTGCAGGGAAGCCATGTCGTACTCCGTGGCGATAAAGGTGCGCATCACGCCGTTCAGGTAGATCACGCACAGATCCCGCCGTGGGCTGACGGTATCCCGGAGGACTTTGCCGTTGCCGACGATCATACCGGAGGAGAGGCTGGCCCCGGAATCGCCGGTGATCGCAAGGACCGCGCCGTTCCTTTCGGCGATCGCGCCGATCCTTTCGGAGGAGGTCTTCCACTTGTCCCCTCCGAAAGCCCTGCGGAAGCAGTCGGTGCTGGCGATGCGGATATCGCAGACGTAAACATCCGAATGCCCGTACCACTGGGAGGAGATCTCGATGCTTATGTAGTCGGAAGCATAGCTGTTTTCGTCCCAAACGGGCTCGTTATCCGACACTTCAAAGCCGGCCGCGCCCCAATCCGCCCCGGCCGAGCGGAGAAGGGCCGGGAAGGGGAAAAGGGCGGACAGGACGGCGCAAAGCGCAAGAAGAGAAAAAAGCGTCCGTCGGGAGGGTGAAAAGGCGTGCATCCCTTGCCTCCCATTCAGCGGGGCAGCTCGATCACGGGATCGCTCTGCTGCTTTGGCCGGTAAAGGCAGAACTTGCGGCCGATGCACTGTACGGGGGCGGCGCCGGTCCTGGAGCACAGTTCTGTGCAGACTTCCCTGGCGTCCATGGGGGCTTCCTTCTGGACGGAACATTTGATCAGCTCGCGGGCTTCCAGAAGGTTTTCGCATTCCCTGACGGTGTTTTCCGTGACGCCGTCCTTGCCGATGAACAGGGAAGGCTCCATGGTGTTGCACATGGACCTTAAAAACGCGCGCTGGCGTGAATTGATCTCGGTCATATGTTTTCCTCCTCCGGCGTCAACAGACGCCGTATGTGTTCGGATGCGTACGGTCATTCGATGAAATCGAATTCCATGCCTCCCATGCGGACGGTGCTTCCCTCCCCGGCGCCGGATGAGCGAAGGGCGTCGATGATGCCGCTTTGCCGCATGACGCGGTGGAACCAGCTGATGCTTTCCTCGTCGTCGAAATTGACGCTGGAGATCAGCTGTTCCGCTCCCCGGCCTTCCACGACGAATACCCCTTCGTCCATCACGACGCTGAAGCCCCCCTGTTCCTCCAGGGCGTCGGGAGCCAGCTCCTCCTCGTGGAAGGGCTCGCTTTCGGGCAGGGAGGCGAGGGTGCGGGCCACCTCCGCCATCAGGCTGTCCACGCCCATGCCCGTCGCCGCGGAGATGGGAAAGACCTTTGCGTCCGGTCCCACATGGTCCCGGATCATCCGAAGACCCTCCTCGCCGTCGCCCAGGTCCATTTTGTTGGCGGCGATGATCTGGGGCTTTTCGGACAGGGACCCATATTTTTTCAGCTCCGCGTTGAGGATGTCCAGGTCCTCTGAGGGGATGCGGCCTTCAATGCCCGAGGCGTCCATCACGTGGATCAGAAGGCGGGTCCGCTCCACATGCCTGAGGAACTCGTATCCCAGGCCCACGCCCTCGCTGGCGCCTTCGACGATGCCCGGGATGTCCGCCATGACAAAATCGGTGTCATGGACCCGGGCGATCCCCAGGTTGGGCGTCAGGGTGGTGAAATGGTAGTTGGCGATCTTCGGCCGGGCCGAGGTGACCCGGGAGAGCAGGGTGCTTTTGCCCACGTTGGGGAAGCCGATGAGGCCCACGTCGGCGATGGACTTGAGCTCCAGGATGAATTCCCTGGCTTCGGTGCGGATCCCGGGCTTGGCAAAATTGGGGGCCTGTCGGGTGGGCGTGGCGAAATGCATATTGCCCCATCCGCCCCGGCCGCCCCGCAGCAGGACCTTCTGCCTCCCTTTTTCGTACATATCGGCGCAGACGGTGCCGGTCTTTTTGTCCCGGACCACGGTGCCCACGGGTACCTTGATGATAAGGTTTTCCCCGTTTTTGCCGATCCTTCGGGAGGACGCGCCGTCCTGCCCGTTCTGGGCCTCGTATTTGGAATGAAAACGGAAATCCAGGAGCGTGTGCATGTTGCTGTCCGCAAGCAGGATCACATCCCCGCCCCGTCCGCCGTCGCCGCCGTCCGGTCCGCCGTTCTGGACGAATTTTTCCCGATGAAAAGATACGCAGCCGTTCCCGCCGTTGCCGGCCTTCGCCGTCAGCGGGGCACGGTCCACAAATGCCGCCATGTTGTCCTCCGTTCGTGACCGCCGCGGGCCGCGGCGCAAAAATAGGGAGTTAAAATACCCGGATCTGAAAAAAGTCCCGCGCCGGAAAAGCGCAGGACCAGTATACCATCGATCGAAGGGGTTTTGCAATCCGATGCCGCGTTTTTACTTCCGGTCGGTCCAGACGTACCACATGGTGCCGTCGGTCTGGAGATGGACGGTGTAGGAAATAAAATACCTGGGGATGTTCAGCCTGTCCAGCTGGGCGTCATATTTCCCGACGTTGGATTTGTCGTTGGTGATGATGACCAGACCGGGGGAGACCTTGTCCAGGAATTCCGCCACGTTGGTCGTGATGCCATGATGAGGGCTTTTCATGATGTCGGCGTCCAGCGCATCCCCGAAATTGTCGCAGAGCCAGTGCTGGGTGAGGCCCGCGATGTCTGCGGTGAGGAAGACGGAAGCTCCCTTGTAGCGGAGCATCACCGAAGCGCTCTGGTCGTTCATGCTCAGCCCATCGGAGGTATTGCGGAAGACGATCAGTTCGGCGGCGCCGACATGGATCACATCGCCGGTAGAGACCTTTTCATAGGGGATCTCCTTTTCCCTGAGGAGCTTGAGCAGGGGCTTCCATAGGGTCCAGGTGTCCTTTTCGTCGTATGGACTATAGAACCTGCCCACCGGAAAACCGCGCTTGATCAGCCGCTGCTGGATCTCCAGGTGGTCGTCGTGGGCATGGGTCAGGAACATATAGTCCAGATGATCGATGCCGTGCTCTTCAAAATAATCATTGATAAAAGCGAACCGGATGGTCTCGCCGCCGTCCAGCAGCATCGTTTCGCCGCAGCTGGAGATCAGGACGCAGTCCCCCTGGCGGATGCCGAGGAAATCCACCTGCAAAAGCTCCGCTCCTTCCGGAAACGGGCTTTCGGTCACATAATTGACGTCCTCAAACGGCGCGCTGCCTGTCTCGTCGCGGAAAACGATGGGCAGGCTGCCGGAAGCGGACGCGCCCTGGGCAGAAAAAAAGCAAACGGAACCGATGATAAAAAGAAGGGTGAGAAAACGGGCGGGGGAGGGAAGGATTTTTTTCAAAACGGGCCTCCTGAAAACGTAAGGATTCCGGGCAGGTCCTTATTATATCCGAAAAAAATAAAAAGCTCAATGCGGAAATATAAAACCCGGAGCGGACGGGTGTTTTAAATGCGCCGTACCGGCATAAAAGTCCCGGGACTGTCCCGTAAAACAACGTTTCTGAAAACCGGCGGCGCATAAACCGGCGGCGGCACGGACACAGATTCCCCATGTGGACAGGGACGGGACCATATGGTAAACTGGCTTTCCGAAAGGAAGGGATTACCCATGAAGCGAGCGGTTGGCTTTTTACTGATTCTTTTGGCGCTGCTGACGGCCTTCGGAGCCGCGTCCTCCGACGAGGCTTCTGACCTGGCCCTCATCGGCAAGGCCAGGGAAGCGGCGGACCAGGCTGCGGATATCTTCTCGGAACGGGAGATAATCGGATTGTTCATTTCGGACGAGGTTATGACGGACCGGGTGCTCAGCATAACGGATGGCTGGAAACAGGCGGGCGGCATCGCGCGCGCGGCGGTACTGACGATCCCCGCGGCTGTGGTCAATACGGGCGTTCCGGCGCTGCTGAAGGGGATCGGGGCGCCGCAAGGCGCAGTCACCCACGCCGACTGGCTGGCGTCGCGCGTGCTTTTATCCGCGGACATCCTCCTGAGCGGGAGAGACAGTATAGAATGGTCCGCCGTTGCATCCATCGCGTCGACGACGGACGTCTGTGTTCTGGAAGGATATCCGGCGGGTTTTGTCAGCGTTCTGCTGGACTGCGGAAACGAGGCGCCCCTGGCTCTGGTCTCCTTCCGTATCGGGGAGGACGGCGCGGCTCTGATCAAAACAAGCTTCGTCAGGCCTTCGCCCGTCACGGAAACGATCTTTGACAATGCCGACCGGGGGATCGGCGCTTTGCTGGGGGCCGTCCTTCCGGGAACGGAGGGGCCGGGCTTTTCGGATGTGTCCGCGGTCCTGGAGGGCGTCACCCTGTCGGTCTATCCGGATCCGGGATCAGGACAGAAATAGTTTTTTTTCTGCCGGCTCCGGCCTTGCCATAGAATGGACGGCATGGTATCATCATGCTGTGATTGAACAGGCCTTCGGGAGCCGGGCCGCGCTGGCGGCAGGGAATGCGGGGCATTCGCGGGACAGAGAGAGACGGCTGTCCCGTTTTCTGTTGGGGACAGCGCGGAAAGGTGGTTTGCTCCATGGAAAACAGGATTGCCATGCATGTATCCCGCGTCACCATCCTCATCAACTTTCTTCTGGCCGCGCTGAAGCTGCTGGCCGGCCTGCTGGCCCGCTCCGGCGCGATGGTCTCTGACGCCGTGCACTCGGCTTCGGATGTGTTCAGCACGGTGATTGTGATCTTCGGCGTGAAGGCCGCGGGCAAGGACTCCGACCGGGAGCATCCCTACGGTCATGAGCGCATGGAATGCGTGGCCGCCATCGTGCTGGCCGCGGTGCTGCTGTTCACAGGGCTGCTCATCGGCCGGGAGGGCATCCGGCGGATCCTTTCCCAGGAGGATCTGCCCGTTCCGGGGCTGCTGGCGCTGATCGCCGCCGCGGTCTCCATCGTGGTGAAGGAGGGCATGTATCATTACACCCGGCGGGCAGCGGACCGGATCCGATCCGACGCCCTGCGGGCCGACGCCTGGCATCACCGCTCAGACGCCCTCTCCTCCGTCGGCGCGCTCGCCGGCATCGCCGGGGCGCGTCTGGGCTTTCCCATCCTGGATCCCGTCGCCAGCCTGCTGATTTGCCTGATGATCGGTAAGGCGGCCTATGACATCTTCCGCGACGCCGTCCGGAAAATGGTTGACGAGCGTTGCGACGAGGAAACGGAGCGCGCCATCCGCAATCAGGCGTTGAAGCATGAGGGAGTCCTGGTGGACAGCCTGCTGACCCGCCGCTTCGGCAACCGGATCTATGTGGAAATGGAAATCGCCGTGGATGGCAGCATGAGCCTGAACAGTGCCCACGCCATCGCCGAAAACGTGCACGACGATATCGAGGCCGCCTTCCCGGATGTGAAGCACATCATGATCCATGTGAACCCGGTTCCCCCCTCTGCCTGACCCGCCGGAAGCACGAACCGGTGAATTAATTCAGGACAGAAATTATTTTATTTTTCTGTTGCAAATCCCGCGAAAAGCGTGTATAATACCTAATTGGCACATCCTTGCGCCGCAGGGATTGCGGCGCCATACGTCCATGAGGAGGTGAAAGAAATGAACAAGTACGAACTGGTGTACATCATCGACACTGCTGTGGAGGATGAAGCCCGTAAAGC
>JAFWWK010000121.1 GCA_017523615.1 Clostridia bacterium | reverse complement strand
GGCTGCGGGAAAACCGGACTTGAATATGCTGTTTATCTACAATATGCCTTTCAGGGGCATGGCGAAAATGATGAACGGCATGGTGAGCATTGACATGGCGAAGGATATTCTGTTCATCGTCAACGGACACTTTTTCCGGGGCTGCGGCAGATTGATTCATCATTTCTTCCATCGGCCCAAATTGAATCTCACAAAGGAAGGAACACAGGCATGAGTGAAAAGAAAAACTTCTGGACGAGCTTTGCGGAAAAGCATCCCAGCGCTGCCAAATGGATCCGGGAGGGCGGATTGTTTGTTATCGTCAGTAATGTGATCACGGTGTTCAAATATTTGATCCTCCAATTCCTGCCCAAGCTGCTCACTAATCTGCCGGAAAAGGACTTTGGCTGGCCCGGCATTGACGTGACTATGTTTGGCGAAACCTTCAAATGGAACATCCTGGGCTATGACGCTACCCATGGCGGCCTGCGCTACTTCGTGGCCTACATGATCGCTATGGTGATTGGCGAATGCATCAATTTCCCCATCCAGCGCAACCTGGTATTCCGCAGCAAGGGCAACATCTGGTATCAGGCCCTGTGGTATCTGCTGGCCTTTATCGTGATTACATGCATCGTGAACTCCATCAACTGCATCTGGGTGGCTGTTGCCGGAAAATTCGTTCCTGACTGGGTGTACAACATTGGCACTACCGTTCTCAACGGCGGCGTATCCATGCTGATCTTCTTCTTTGTGAATAAGATCATTTTCCCGGAAGCCAAGGAAGTTAAAACAGCATAAACAGCATCGATCATTAGTATTTTTAAAAATAGGACGAACAAAAAAGAATCCCAATAACAAATCAGACTATAAAAAAGCGCTGCTGCGGCAGCGCCTTTTGTTTCGATAAGGGATCAGAGGGATCTCATCCCAGGAGGCCATTCTCAACGGCGATAGGCCTTCACATCATTGCTTGTATTATGTTGTGAAACTGCAGGGGAGGTTTAAGGCCGGATGCAGGGCCGGTGTTCGCCGGATCAGTACCAGGAGATGGCGTACCCGGGCACCCAGAGGTAGACCTCGCCGTAATTGTTGCCGTGGTCGTTGTAAAAGCGGCACAGGTACCAGCCGCCGCGCTCCATGCAGGCAAAGACGTAAGTTCCGCCGTACAGCTTGCAGGACGGATAGGAGCCGCACCAGAGACCGGGACCGTTGTAGGGGGTCACGGCGGAAGTCACCCTGCCGGACATCCCGCTGTTAAGGGAAAAGGAAGGGACGGAATTCCATCCGCCGTTCGGCTCGGTGAAGAGGCTCTTTTCGAAAAAGCCGTAGCGCTGGACGCCGTCGGTGTAGCCGAATTCGATGTATACCCAGTTTCCGACGCAGAAGACGGCGTTCAGGTAGGTGATATCCCGCGGTTTATAAAGCCGGGTGCTGCCGTTCATGCTGGCGAAGACCGAGTATCCGTACCCGGGACCGCACTGGGGGCGGATCCGCTCCACATTGGGGTCCCTCAAGTACACACTGGCCGAGCCATAGGGCAGAGAGGGGATCCCGGCGGCCGAAGCCGGGACCAGGGCTGACAGAAGGACGAACGCAAGCGCGGTGCAGGCCAGCGCGCGGGCGAAACAGGGTTTGCGGGTCATGTTTTTCCCTCCTTTGTTTTGATCGTTCCCGGCAATGTATGATCACGCCGGCATCGTTTGCGGTGAAACGCCCGGGAAGCGGGCGCCCTTACGGCAGGGCGTTGACATTCCCGCCCCTGGCTGCGTAGGCCTCCAGCATGGCGCGGGCAACGCCCAGGGTCACATAGTCGCGCTGCTCCCAGCCGTAATCCCGCTGGAACGCCTTGACGGCCCTCTCCGTGCCTGACCCGAATATGCCGTCGAGGCTGCCGGAGTAATAACCCAGGGCGCTCAGGCACGTCTGCACCCAGAGCGCGCCGGCGGAGTGACTGCCGGAGCGGATCAGGTCCATGCTCCCCGCGGAACCGCCGCGCATGATGGAAGCCATGCCGTCATACGATCCGCCCACATACACCGGGACGGTGCGTCCTCCCAGGAAGGAGGCCAGTTCATCGATCACCGTCTGGTCGACCTGGCCGCTGTGGCCGCCGTATCCCCGGTTGCGCATGAAGGAGCTGATCTCGGACATGGTATGGTCGCCCAGGCGTCCCGTGCAGTCCCAATTGTCCCCCTGATACCATTTCCCGGTGGCCTTCAGCTGGGTCTGGACCCAGAAGATGGCCATGTTCATCTCGTCCGACCGAAAGACCCGTCCGCCGAGGCTGGGTCTTCCCATGTCCCGGGAGCCTGAGGCTTTTCCGCCGGGAGTGCTTCCGCCCGGCGACTTTTCGGTGCTTCCGCCGCTTGAAGGGGCTTGCGTGCTGACGGTACAGTTTTCGCAGCCTGTGACCTGCCACTGCGGCTGGGAGGTCCACTTGATAAAGCGGTCCAGCGTCCAGGAACTGGTCATTTCATCCGCCGTATAAGGGATCACGCGGATCGTGTAATTGCCGCTTCGGGGAAGCGAGATCGAAAAATTCCCGCCGTTGAAGGTCTTGTCCCAGTCTTCATACCGGGTCGATCCATCGGGGCCTGTGATGTAAAAGTGGTATTTTCCCCATTCTTCCTCCACGCCCCTGATCCCGTCGATCAGGTGGGTGTAGCTCAGTTCCTCACACCGTCCTTCCGACTGTGAAAACAGGATCCTTGCGCTTCCCGCAGCTTTGGCGTAAAAGGTGACAGATGTCTTTCCGTCGCCCGACAGCGCGTAGGCGTCCGCGGTGGCAGTGGCGGCAGACGCCAGGACCAGCATAACCGCCAGAAGCATACTGATCATTTTCCTGCTCATTATCGTTTCCTCCCTGCTTTTTTCCCGAAGGACCAGGACAGCCGGTTTTTTCGGTTTGCCGCGGTCCCTTCTGATGGTTTGATTATATCCGCCGCCCGATCGGCTGCCGTAGTTTGTTTTTTCACGCCCGGCGGGATACGCTGGGTCCATACGCCGTGTGACGGGGATCGCCGACGCCCGTTTTTTGCCGTTCGACAGGGTCAGGATACCGCACGTCCGGCGGTGCTTCCCGGTAAAAAAGGTGCGAAGGCGCAAAAAGGAATGATCATAAGGCCGGATACGCTTCCTTTTCCGTTCGGCATGGGACGGGGAAGAACGCTTCCGCGCGCTTGAATAAGGGCAGCGGGGCGTGTATAATGGACAGAGGAAAAGGGGAAAAGCAGTACTCTGCGGCGGACAGCGCGGGAATCGGCCCGTAAGGGACCGGGAGAAAGATGGATATGGATATACACGAGCTTTTGAAGAAGGTCTGGCCCGAATGGGAGATCACCGAAAGGATCGGCGAGGGATCCTTCGGCGTGGTCTATAAGGCGAAGCGGACGGACCTTGCCGGGGAATCCTGGTCCGCCGTCAAGGTCACTTCCATTCCCCGCAGCGAAAGCGAACTGGACTCGCTGAGCTCGGAGGGCCTTTCCCCGGAGCAGACCCGCACATACCTTAAAAACATCGTGCGGGATTATTCCGACGAGATCCGACTGATGGAATCTGTCAAGGGGCACAGCAACATCGTCAGCATCGAGGACTACAGGATCTATGAGAACAAGGACAAAACCGCCTGGGACATATTTATCCGGATGGAGCTGCTGACGCCCCTGACGAAATACGCAGCCCTGAACGACGTCAACGAAAAAGACATTTTCAATTTGGGAACGGACCTGTGCCGCGCCCTTTCCGCGTGCGCCGTCAACCGGATCGTCCACCGGGACATCAAGCCAGAAAACATTTTTATCAACAGTCTGGGCAGCTTCAAGCTGGGGGATTTCGGCGTGGCCCGGAGGCTGGATCACGCCACGATGGACTTTACGCGCGCGGGAGCCATGAATTATATGGCCCCGGAAACAGTCAACGGGACCGAATTTGAAACGGACTTCGACGATGCGGTAAAGGCGGACATCTATTCCCTGGGCCTGGTGATGTACTGGATGGCCAACCGTTTCCGCCTGCCGTTCCTGCCGAAAGATAAAAAGATCCTGTCCCTGGAGGACAGGAGAAACGCTTTCGGCGAACGGGTCAGGGGAACGGAGCTGCCGCGGCCCAGCGGGGAGATCTCGGACGGACTGTGGCGGGTGATCCGAACGGCCTGCGCCTTCGATCCCGGCCGGCGCTATGCCTCCGCCGACGAGATGCTGGAGGCCCTGGAAGCGGCAGGCAGGGGCAGTACCGGGCCTGTCGGAGCCGGGACCGGAGCCGGAAGAAAAAACGGAGAAAAAAACGAAAACAAAAAAGAAGGAGGCCCCCGGAAGGAAAACGAGATCAAAACCGGATGGGCCCCCGAAGAAAAAGACGATGGGATATCCGACGGGAGAGGCTGGAAAAAGCCGCATGCAAAACGGCTGATCGCATTTGCCGCCGCGGCAATACTGCTGGCCGCGGGGATGACCGCATGGCTTTTGCGTCCCCGGGGGGCAGTGCTGGCCATCCGCTACCTTGACGCGGACAGCGGCGATGCGGTGGCGCAGCCTACCGCCCTTGTGCTGGCGGAAGGCAGCCATTCCGTCGGCCCCGGAGAACCGGTCCTGCCCGCGGGCTATGCGGCGGAGGACGCTGATCCCCGCAGGGTCACCGTGAAAGGGAACAGAGCCGATCCGGAGGAGATCGTATTTTTGTACCGGCCGGCGACGGCCGCACCCGCGCCGACGCCGACAAACGAACCTGCGCCCGCGCCGACGAAGGAACCGTTCAATTCAACGAAGGGCTGGAAATCAAACGGCGCCGTTGCCGTGATCGAATTGGATACTGTTGAGCATATCTCCATCGGCGGAGGGGGATTCGTTCAATACTGCTCTTTTATCCCGCCGGAATCGGCCACGTACTATATTTCGGTCGAGAGCGAAGACGGTCATCCCATTAACGCCATGCTTTTTGATGCCGGTATAGGGTCTGCGTTTCTGGGGGGCATCAATTCTGTCGAGGGCAATAAAGTCGTCATACAGTTTTTTCTGGACGCGGGGAAGGAGAGGTTCTTCTATTTCCGTTTTAAGGACGATACGCAAACCGGCATGGTACGGGTTTTGATCGAAAAGAGGCCGCATCAGACTTCCGGGACATGCGGCGACGATCTGACATGGACGCTGGCGGACGACGGCACGCTGACCATTTCCGGACACGGTGATATGGACGAAGTGCCCTACGACGATATTCCCTGGTATGATATGAAGACCGACGTGAAGAAACTGGTGGTTGAAGAGGGAGTTACGAGCATTGGGGACAAGGCGTTTTTCAGGTGCGCTTATCTGATGGACGCAGCGCTTCCGTCTACCTTGAAAAAGATCGGTGAGGATGCTTTCTTTGGCTGTACAAGCCTGACCGAGCTGGTCATTCCGGAGGGGGTCGAGAGGCTTGGCGGGGGCGTTATATACGACTGTTCCGGGCTGGAAAGCATTTCGCTCCCCGCAAGCCTTGAAAAAATAGACGACGATCACTTTGCGGGAGGCAGATGCTACAGTCTGAAGGAGATCAGGGTCGCTCCGGACAGCAAACACTTCAGGGTCGTGGACGGGGTGCTCTTCGATTATGAAATGGAAACGCTGCTGTACCATCCCCAGACTATTTATGATACGGTTTATTACATTCCGGACACCGTCAGGACGATCGGCATTTATGCCTTCGACCAATGTTATACACTCGGCTTTGTATATATCCCGGATTCGGTCGAGACCATCAAGGCCTGTGCTTTCAGTGAATGCACAAATCTCCGCAGCGTTCTTATGCCGGACAGTGTGAGGGAGGTGCAGCACTATGCGTTTTACGGATGCAGCAGCCTGAAGGAGGTCCGCTTATCCGGCCGCCTGACATCCCTCACACAGCAGTGCTTCGGCTGCTGCGATTCTCTGGAGTCGATCATATTTCCAAAAGGATTCAGATCTGTCGGGGCCTTTGTATTCAGCGAATCCCCCAACCTGAAGTCTGTTTATATACCCGCGTCTGTCACGAACATCCATTACGGTGCTTTCGACGGGTGTGACCAACTGACGATATACGGCCAGCCATACTCCGTTGCCCAGAGCTTCGCACAGGAGAATGGCATTCCCTTTATCGAAGCGCCGCATCCGACGATGATCCCCTATGAAGCTCTGCCCTCTCCGACGCCTTCACCCGCGGCGGCAGGTCCATCCTGACCGGACAAAGAACGGACGGCGGCCCGATGACCGCCGTCCGAAAAAAATTTTTTAGTTTTTCCGGTGAATATACGCCGCAGGAGATCGTTTTTCCCGGTCCTTGCGGAACGGGATCAGCCGATATATTCCTTGCCGCCCATGTACATGCGCAGGGGTTTGGCGACGGCGATGCGGCCGTCGGGGAGCAGGTTGTTCTCCAGGTAGGCGATCAGCATCCGGGGAGGCGCCACCACGGTATTGTTCAGGGTGTGGGCCAGGTATTTCTTGCCGTCGGTCCCCTTGACGCGGATCTGCAGGCGGCGGGCCTGGGCGTCGCCCAGGTTGGAGCAACTGCCCACCTCGAAGTACTTCTTCTGGCGGGGGCTCCAGGCCTCCACATCCAGGGACTTGACCTTCAGGTCCGCCAGGTCGCCGGAGCAGCACTCCAGGGTGCGCACCGGGATATCCATGGAACGGAACAGCTCCACGGTGAACTGCCACAGTTTTTTGAACCATTCCATGCTGTCCTCGGGACGGCAGACCACGATCATTTCCTGCTTTTCGAACTGGTGGATGCGGTAGACCCCGCGCTCCTCGATGCCGTGGGCGCCCACTTCCTTGCGGAAGCAGGGGGAATAGCTGGTCAGGGTCCGGGGCAGGGTCTCCTCGTCCAGGATGGTGTCGATGAACTTGCCGATCATCGAATGCTCGCTGGTGCCGATCAGGTACAGGTCCTCGCCCTCGATCTTGTACATCATGTTTTCCATTTCGGCAAAGCTCATGACGCCGGTGACCACGCTCCCGTGGATCATGAAAGGGGGCACGCAGTAGGTGAAGCCCTTGTCGATCATGAAGTCCCGGGCATAGGACAATATGGCGCTGTGCAGGCGGGCGACGTCGCCCATCAGGTAATAAAAGCCGTTGCCGCTGGTCTTCCGGGCACTGTCCAGATCAATGCCGTTCAAACGCTCCATGATATCCACATGGTAGGGGATCTCGTAATCGGGCACCACGGGCTCGCCGAAGCGCTCCACTTCGACGTTTTCGCTGTCGTCCCTGCCGATGGGAACGCTGTCGTCGATGATGTTGGGGATCACCATCATGCGCTTGCGGATCTCTTCCTTATATTCTTCTTCCTTTGCCTGCAGGGCGTCCAGTTCCTCGGCCATGGCGTTCACCTGGGACTTGACCTTTTCGGCCTCGTCAGCCTGGCCCTTGCCCATCAGGGCGCCGATCTGTTTGGAAAGCACCTTCCGCTGGTTCCTCAGGGCGTCGGCCTTCTGCATGGCCTCGCGGTTCGCCTTGTCCAGGGCGACGACCTCGTCCACCAGGGGCAGCTTGGCGTCCTGGAATTTTTTGCGGATGTTTTCCTTCACTTTTTCGGGATCGGTGCGCAAAAGGTTGATATCAAGCATGGGAAAGGTCCTCCTTCGTCGTCCGCGTGATATGCGCGGGATCATGATAAAAAAGAAACACCGCCCCTCCTTCCGGGACGGTGGACCCGTGTTGCCACCCGGCTTGCCTGCCTCAGCAGGCCGCTCTTGAGGCTGTAAGGGGCCTTCCCCGCGGATTTTCGTCCGCACCCTCCGGGAGTGGAAGCGGTGCGCCTCCTTTGCCGCCTCGCACCATCCGGCGGCTCTCTTGAAAAAAAGACGCATCCCGTTCCCGTCTGACGGGTCCGTGTTCATATGGGATTATACACAAATCACCGGCGCTTTGCAAGGGGATGGGCGCTTTATTGTCAGTTTTCCCCGAAGGAAAAGCCTTGACATACCTATAAGTGATAAGGTATAGTCAATTGACCCGACTGTTCCCTTCCTTTCGCCGGATCCTGCCCCTCCCGTCGGCGAAAGCAATTCCTTTCCCGGAGGTCCTGATGAAAAAGTACCGAGGTGTGTTTCCGGCGTTATATGCGTGTTATGACTCCCAGGGGCATATCGATCCCCGGGGAGTGAGAAGCATGACCCGTTACCTGTGCGGGAAAGGCGTCAGCGGGATATTCGTCAACGGCAAACCGGGCATGGAACCGGGCCTGACCGTCCGGGAAAAGGTGGCCGTGATGGAGAACGTGATGGCCCAGGCGGAGGGACAGGTGCCGGTGCTTTGCCAGATCGGGTGCGAGGGGACGGAGGAATGCAGGGAGCTGGTCCGCCGCACCGCCGAGTGCGGCGCTGACGCAGCGGTGGTCCTGCGCCCCAGGGAATGGGACGGGCTTTCTTCCCTGCTGGACGCATGGCGGCGCACCGCCGACATCGCCGGCAACACCGACATGATCTTCTGCGACGTCCCGATCCCGTCGTCAGACGAAGAAAAACGCCTGCTCGCCGACTTTGGGCGGGATACCCGCATGAAGGGGATCGTCGTTCCTGAAGGCGGCAGCACCGCCGTTAAACAATACAGGCAGGTTTTCGGGGACGACATATCCCTGTTTGCCACCCGGGAGGCTGAATTCGAGATGTGCATCAGCCTGGGCGCGGACGCCCTCATCGGGTATCTCAGCGCCATGATCCCCGAGATATGCGTCCGTCTGGAAAGCTCCCTCCGTTTCAATACGGTCCGGCGCGCTTCGGGGGACAGCGCCGTCCTCAAGTCCGTCGCCGCCCTGATGGACACCTGCGACGCGCCGTCCGCCGTCGCCCGGGAGGTGCTGAAGACAGCCCGGGGCGTGGACTGCGGGGCCGTGCGTCCGCCGTGGCCCGAAATGACCCCGGAGGACCGGGAACGGGCTGCGGAATGCGTCAGGATCATCCGCAGCCTCGGCTGAAAAGGGGCGTATCCGAATAAAATAAAAACCGTGCCCTCCGCTCCCGCGGAGGGTTTTGCGTCATCTGCTCCGGTCAGGAAAAAACCTCCCCGGAAACCGGGGAGGCGGGATCGTTCGTTTTTCCGGCGGCTGTGCGGGGATATCAGGCCATGCCGGCGGTGATGATGGCCATGCAGTAGACCTCGTCGGCGTTGCAGCCGCGGCTTAGGTCGTTGATGGGGGCGTTGAGGCCCTGCAGGATGGGGCCGTAGGCGGCGAATCCGCCGAGGCGCTGGGCGATCTTATAGCCAATGTTTCCGGCCTCCAGCAGGGGGAAGATGAAGGTATTGGCCTGGCCCGCCACCTTGGAATCGGGGCACTTGGTCTTCGCCACTTCTTCACTAACTGCGGCGTCGAACTGGAATTCGCCGTCGATGGTCAGGTCGGGGGCCATCTGCCGGGCTTCGATCACGGCGTCGTGGCTCAGCTTGACGGTGCCGCCCTTGCCGGAACCGTAGGTGGAGAAGGACAACACGGCCACCTTGGGATCGATGCCGAAGAATTCGGCGGTCCGGGCGGATTCCACGGCCACTTCGGCCAGCTGCTTCGCGGCGGTCTGGACCACGTTGCCGTCCTTGTCCAGCTTGTCCTTGTATTCGATATTGATGGCGCAGTCGCCCATGACGATGCGTTCTTCCACGCCGTCCTTTTCACGGAAAAGCACGAAGGAGGAGGACACCAGACTGGAGCCCTTGCGGGTCTTGACGATCTGCAGCGCGGGGCGGACGGTGTCGGCGGTGGAATAGGTGGCGCCGCCCAGGAGGGCGTCGGCCTTGCCCAGTTTAACCAGCATCGTGCCGAAATAATTGCTCTTCTGAAGGGCGGCGCGGCATTCATCCTCGGTCATTTTGCCCTTGCGCAGCTCCACCATGGCGGCGACCATCGCGTCCATTTCAGGATAGGTCAGCGGATCCAGGACCGTCGCCTTGGATACGTCAAAGCCGTTTTTGGCGGCAGAAGCCTTGACCTCGTCCACGTTCCCGCACAGGATCACGTCCATCAGATCGTCGTTCAGGAGACGCGCGGCCGCTTCCTGGATCCTTTTGTCGGTGCCTTCGGTGAAAACGATGGTTTTCCTGGAGGCCTTCAGGTTGGCGATGAGCTTATCAAACATTCCCATGAGAATACACCCTCCCGTCGATATTTTGCCTTTTCAAGCACCTTTATGGTATCACAAAAGGGATAAAAATACAAGCGAAACGCCGTATCCCGCTTATACCGCGCGCGTCCGTTTCCGGAAAGAATGAATTGCAACAATTTGCGATAACCGGGTTATAGTCTTTTCAAAAGTGTTAAAATTCGTTATAATGTTTAAAAGGGGCACATCCGCCCCGGGGAGGGCCTATGCCGAAGGAAAATTACGACCGGAAAATGCAGCGGGAGATCGATCTCCTTTGCCGGGACCGGGCACCGCGGCTCCTTCTCCACTCCTGCTGCGGGCCCTGCTCCAGCGCGGTACTGGAAAAGCTCTGCCCTTTTTTTGACGTCACGGTCTACTACTACGACCCCAATATTCATCCCCGGGAGGAGTTTGACCGCCGGGCCGCGGAGCAGGCGAGGCTGCTGGAGGAAATGCGTCCCGCGGGGAAGCGGGTGGACCTGACGGTGGCGGAATGGGACGCGGAAAACTGGTTCAGCCTCATCCGGGGGCTGGAGGACGAAAAGGAAGGCGGCAGAAGGTGCGAGATCTGTTTTGAGATGCGCCTGATGAAAACGGCCGAGGCCGCTTTGCGGGGCGGGTTCGACCTGTTCACTACCACGCTGACGGTCAGTCCCCACAAGGACGCGGACAAGGTGAACGCCGCCGGCTTCAGGGCCGAAAAAGCGACGGGGGCCAGGTATCTGCCGTCGGATTTCAAAAAGCGGGACGGATATCTGCGCTCCCTCAGGCTCAGCGCGGAATACGGCCTGTACCGGCAGGATTACTGCGGATGCGTTTATTCCATGAGGAAGGATTCCTGATTTCCGAAGTCATACATAAGGAGGAAAGAGATCATGGGTACGCTTCACAACACGGCTGAAAAGGGCGATTTCGCCCGCACGGTGCTGATGCCCGGGGATCCCCTCAGGGCGAAATTCATTGCCGAGAATTTCCTTGAAAAACCGCGTCTGGTCAACAATGTCCGGGGCATCCAGGGCTATACCGGCACCTGGCAGGGCAGGGAAGTATCGGTCATGGGCAGCGGCATGGGCATGCCGTCCATCGGGATCTATTCCTACGAGCTGTACAACTATTACGGCGTGGAGAACATCATCCGCGTCGGCAGCGCGGGCCTGGTGGACAGGGACCTGAAGATCCGCTCGGTGGTGGCCGCCATGAGCGCCTATTCCAATTCCTCCTACGGCGACCAGTTCGGCTTCCGGGGCGTCATGGCGCCCTGCTGCAGCTATGACCTGCTGGAAAAGGCGGTGGCCGAGGGCCGGCGCCTGGGCGTAGGCATGCGGGTGGGGGCGGTGTACTCCTCCGACACCTTTTACGACGAAAGGCCCCAATTGGAGGTGCTGCAGAAGATGCATGTGCTGTGCCTTGAAATGGAGACCTATGCGCTGTACTTGAACGCGGCCCGGGCGGGGAAGAACGCCCTGAGCCTTCTGACCATCTCGGACAATCCCTTCACGGGCGAGTGCTGCACCCCTCAGGAGGTGCGGGAGACCTTCACCCAGATGATGGACATTGCCCTGAGCCTTGCCTGACATGGACATGAAAGACACCCGGCGCATCCTGGTGAGCGCCTGCCTGCTGGGGCTTTGCTGCCGTTATGACGGCGAGGGGAAGGAATGCCCTGCCGTCGCCGCCCTGGCGGAAGGCGCCGCCGTGCTTGTCCCGGTGTGCCCGGAGCAGCTCGGCGGGCTGCCCACCCCCAGGACTCCCGCGGAGATACAGAAAGACGGCCGCGTCGTGACCGCGGACGGGCGGGACGTGACGGAGGAATACCTCCGGGGCGCCCGGGAAGCGGTGCGCCTGGCGGTGAAGCTCGGATGTAAGGAGGCGGTCCTCAAGGCGCGCTCGCCCTCCTGCGGATGCGGCGAGGTGTACGACGGCACCTTTTCCGGAACGCTCACGAAGGGCTGGGGCTGCGCTGCCCGGGCGCTGAGGGACGCCGGCCTCCGGGTGATGACGGAGGAGGACCTGGCTGCGGAGAAGGGCGCGGGCGGAAAGTGACGGCAGTCCCGCCGGCGGCGCAAAAAGACGGCGCAAAAAGAAAGGCCGCGGGGCACAGGAAACTGACGGAGACCCCGCCGGCGGCGCAAAAAAAAACGGCGCAAAAAAAAGGAGGAATGGACTTGCTGGAGGAGCTTTTTGCCAGGAGCGCGGCTTGCGATACCGTGGTGTTTGATATTGGGAATACGCTGATGCGTTTTGACACCGAGGAGATCATGCAAAAGCTGATCGGGGAAAAGTACCGCGACCGCATCCGCCACGCGCTGTTCGTGCCGGATCACACCTGGCGATGGAGCTGTTTCGACGAGGGCCTGGTCCCGAATGAGACGCTTGCGCTGAACATCGTCCGGGAGGAGGGCCTCCCTGACGAAGCCGCCGGGGAGATCCTGTATGCGCTGGACCACTTCCACGAGCTCAAAAAGGGCCTTCCCCTCAGCCTCGGCATCCCGCGCCTGAAGGAAGAAGGGAAGCGCCTGCTGGCCCTGACCAATTATGCCACGCCGCAGATAGACTATTGCTGGGAGAAGTTCGATTTTTTCCGGTATTTCGACGGCCGCGTGGTCAGTTCCGAGGAAAAAGTGACCAAACCGGATCCCCGAATCTACCGTATCCTGATGGAAAGATACCATGTGACGCCGGAGAAAGCGCTGTTTATCGACGACGCGGCGATCAACACCGAGGCGGCAGCGGCCCTGGGATTTCAGGTGTGGAACGGCGTGTTTTTCTGACAGGCGCGCGAAGGGCGCGGCACCGTCTTATTGCGCGTCGGGGGAAAAACGATCCGCGGGTACGCATTAGCGAGGAAAAGAGGAGATCGGCATGATAAAACGGAAAACGGAAAAAGGACGGCGGCTGTGCCTGCCGGCGGTGCTCGCATGCCTGACGCTGCTGCTGGGCGGCTGCTACGCGCCGACCCCGGCGGTGGACGCCAGCGGCGACCTGTATCCGGAATATCCTTCCCGGCCGACGGAGGCTGTTACGACGGTGTACCAGCCTATCGTGACGGTGAACGCATCCGCCGGCGCCGAGCCGGAGACCACGCCGTATACCGGCGGGATCATCGTGGTCAGCGGCACTTCGACGCCTACGGCAAAGGTGATCGTGATCAACACCCAAACGCCGTCGGCGACCATCCCCGCGGCGTCCCCGGTACAGTCCACGCCCACGGCCGTGCCCACGGCCACATCCTCGTCGCTGCGCAGCGGCTCCCAGGGTGACGCGGTGCGCGAACTGCAGCGCAAATTAAAGAAGCTTGGATTTTACAGCGGCAGTGTCGACGGCGATTTCGGTCCGGGGACCGAGGCGGCGGTCAAACGCTTCCAGGCCCAGTACGGCCTGACGGCCGACGGCGTGGCTGGCAGCAGGACCCTTGCGGTCCTGGACAGCGCCCAGGCGACGGCCAGCCCCACCGACACCCCGACGCCCAAGCCCACTGCCGCCCCAAATTATAATGAGAATACCCGCCTGCAGAACGGCGACTCCGGCACCCTGGTCCGCAAGGTCCAGGACCGCCTGATCGAGCTTGGCTATCTTGCGGGCGAGGCCAACGGCAAATACAACAACGCCACGGAAGCCGCGGTGCGCGCCTTCCAGAAGCGCCACACCAGCGTGTCCGACGGCATCGCGGGCAAGGATACCCTGGACGCGCTGTTCTCCGCCAAAGCAAAAAAGACCTCCACGGCCTCGGGCATGGTGGGCATTACCCTGCGTTACGGCGACAATAACGCGGACGTCAAGGTCATCCAGACCAGGCTCAAGTCCCTGGGCTATTATGCCGGGCCGGTCAACGGCAATTTCGGCCCTCAGACCCAGGAAGCGGTGCAGACCTTCCAGAACCTGAACGGCCTGAAGTCGGACGGCGTAGCCGGCGGCGCCACGCTGGAAAAGATGTTCGCCTCCGATGCGCTGACCTACCGCCAGGCCAAGGGCACGGCCACCCCGAAGCCCACCCCCACCCCGACGCCCAGGCCCACCGACGCCCCGACCTATAAATCCGACACCTTCCTGAAGGTGGGCGCCCAGGGCCCGCTGGTCAAGCAGATGCAGATCCGCCTGATCGAACTGGGATACCTTGCGGGCGAGCCGACCGGTAAATTCAACAACGGCACCCTTCTTGCCCTGATGAGCTTCCAGAAAAGGCATATCAACTATTCCGACGGCGTTGCCGGGACGGAGACCCTGGACGCCCTGTTCTACGGCAAGGTCCGCAAGAACAACATGCCCATGGGCGTTGTGGGGGTCACACTGCAGTTCGGCGACAATTCTCCCGCCGTCAAGGCCCTGCAGAACCGCCTGGACACCCTGGGCTACTATAACGGCGCCGTCAACGGCGATTTCGGCAACAATACCCTGAACGGAGTCACCCTCTTTCAGAACCTTAACGGCCTGAAGCCCGACGGCGTCGCCGGGGCGGCGACCCTGGAGGCCATCTTCAGTCCGGACGCCAAGACCTATGCCCAGGCGGGGGCCAACTGAACCAGACGGAGGAAAATAAAAAGAAATGCAGGACATGACGGAACGCTACGTATCCCCTTTTTCCACCCGCTACGCCAGCGACGAGATGCAGGAACTGTTTTCCCAGAGGCATAAGTTCCTCTCCTGGCGGGATATGTGGATCTATCTTGCCGAAAGCGAAAAGGAGCTGGGCCTCAATATTACGGACGAGCAGATCGAGGAGATGCGCCTGACCCGCGACCGGTTGGATCTGGACAGAGCCGCGGAATACGAAAAAGAGACCCGGCACGATGTGATGGCGCATATCCGCGCCTGGGGAGAGATCTGTCCCCGCGCCCGCGGGATCATCCACCTGGGGGCCACCTCCTGCTATGTGGGCGACAACACTGACGTCCTGATCCTCCGGGATGCGATGACCCTGGTACGCTCCCGGCTGCTGGCGGTCATCCGGGTGCTGAGGGACTTTGCGGACAAATATAGAGCCGTCCCCTGCCTTGCCTTCACCCATTTCCAGAGCGCCCAGCCCACCACCGTGGGGAAAAGAGCGTGCCTTTGGCTGAACGACCTGGTCATGGATCTGGGCGAGATCGATCATTTCCTGTCCGTCCTCCGGCCCCTGGGCTGCAAGGGGACCACGGGGACCCAGGCCAGCTTCATGGAACTGTTCGGCGGGGATTATGAAAAGGCGCGCCGGCTGGATGATATGATCGCCCGTCGAATGGGCTTTGAGGCGAGCGTACCCGTTTCCGGGCAGACCTATTCCCGCAAGACGGATTCCCTGGCGCTGAACGTATTGTCGGGCATCGCCCAGAGCGCCCACAAGTTTTCCAACGATCTGAGGCTGCTGGCCCATAAAAAGGAGATGGAGGAGCCCTTTGAGAAAGGCCAGGTGGGTTCCTCGGCCATGGCCTACAAGCGCAATCCCATGCGGTGCGAAAGGATCGCGGCCCTGAGCCGTTACCTGATCGGCAACGCCCAGAACGCAGCCCAGACGGCGGCGGAGCAGTGGTTCGAGAGGACCCTGGACGACAGCGCCAACCGCAGGATATCCATTGCCGAAGGCTTTTTGTGCTGCGACGCCATCCTGGCGCTGTACCTGAACGTGGCCGGGGGCATGGTGGTGTATGAAAAGATGATGGAACGCCATCTGCGGGAGGAAATGCCCTTCATGGCTACCGAGAACATCATGATGGACGCCGTCGCCCGCGGCGCCGACCGCCAGGAGGTCCACGAAAGGATCCGCGTCCATTCCCAGGCCGCGGCCCGGGCGGTGAAGCAGGACGGCATGGAAAACGACCTGGTGGACCGCATCGCCGCGGACCCTGCTTTCAGACTGACGCGGGAGGAGATCCTGGGGGGACTGAAGAGCGAAAATTTCATCGGCTTTTCCGTGCAGCAGACCGAGGATTACCTGCGTACGACGGTCGACGCGATCCTGGAAAAAGAGAAGGGCGAGGTCCGGGCCAAGGAGATCAGCGTCTGATAACGGCATACAATTTTCCCGGGCCGGTGAAAAATCGTTTTTTCACCGGCCCGGAAGCGTGATTTGTATAAATAAATATTCAATCTTCCCCTCGAAAACGCGGGCCTGACGGCCCGGGACCCCTGGGTCTGCGGGGCGTGTGGAGGAATGGACAGGCGTTGGAAAGCCCCTGTCGGAGCAAAACTGTATTCATAATGAATTTTTATGCATTTTTTTCTGAAATTCCTTGACAGTCCCCCGTATCCTGAGTATAATTGCCTCAATCAATTTGAAGGAGGATCTCCGATCTATGAAGAAGCTGACCGCACTTGTTCTGGCCCTGGTCCTGGGCCTGTCCGTTTGCTGCGCCGCGATGGCCGAGACCCTGACCATGTGCACCAACGCGTCTTTCCCGCCCTATGAATTCCTGGACGGCGACACCTACGCCGGCATCGACGTGGAGATCGCCACCGCCATCGCCAAAAAGCTGGGCTATGACCTTGAGATCATGGACATCGAATTCGGCGCCTGCATCCCCGCCGTCGTTTCCGGCAAGGCGAACTTCTGCATGGCCGGCCTGACCGTGACTGAAGAGCGCGCCCAGATGGTCGATTTCTCCACCTCCTACGCCACCGGCGTACAGGTGGTCATCGTCAAGGAAGGCTCCGCCATTGCTTCCGTGGACGACCTGTTTGCTGAAGGCGCCAACTACACCGTCGGCGTGCAGGAAGCCACCACCGGCGACATCTATGTGACCGGCGACATCGAGGACGCGGGCCTGGGCACCGTCGCGCGTTTCCAGACCGGCAACGACGCCGTGATGGCGCTCGTCACCGGCAAGGTCGACTGCGTGGTCATCGATAACGAGCCCGCCAAGGCCTATGTGGCCGCGACCGAGGGCCTGGTCATCCTGGAAACCGAATACATCACCGAAAACTACGCCGCTGCCTTCGCCAAGGACAGTGCCCTGACCGAGCAGTTCAACGCCGCCCTGGCGGAGCTGCAGGCCGACGGCACCATCGACGCCATCATCGCCAAGTACATCAACACCGGCGACGCGGAATAAAACCGTGATCCGGGCGGACGGGGGCGGTGTACCGCTCCCGTTTTTTTCGGTCTCCGGCGCCGCCCGGCTTTCCGGGCGAAAACCATCATCGGATACGCAGGAGGAATGGCATGGAAAAATGGTTCCTGCAGATGCAGGCGGAATTCAGGCTCTGTTTTATTGACAAGGACCGCTGGCGTCTTCTGCTCACCGGACTCGGGAACACCATGGTGATCTCGCTGTTCGCGGTTATGATCGGCATCCTGATCGCAGTGGTCGTATCGCTGGTCCGTTCCAGATGGGACACCACCCACGAGCGGATCCGGCCGGGTTTGGGCAAGACGGTATTCGCTTTTTTTGACTGGCTGTGCCGGCTGTATATCACCGTCATCCGCGGAACGCCGACGGTGATCCAGCTGATGATCATGTACTATGTCATTTTCACCAGCACAAAGAACGGCGTGCTGGTGGCCGTTATTTCCTTCGGCATCAACTCCGGCGCCTACGTGGCGGAGATCATCCGCGGCGGCATCATGTCCATCGAAAAGGGACAGATGGAGGCAGGCCGCAGCCTGGGACTGAATTACCACCAGACGATGTATTACATCATCGCCCCGCAGGTGCTCAAGGCCATCCTTCCGGCTCTGGCCAACGAGTTCATCGTCCTTTTGAAGGAAACGTCCATTTCCGGCTATGTGGCGGTGATGGACCTGACCTACGCGGGCAATCGCATCCGCGGTGCCACCTATTCGGCGTTCATGCCGCTGATCGCGGTGGCGATCATCTACCTGGTGGTGGTGGTGGGCCTGACCAAGCTGGTGGGCCGCCTTGAAAGGAGGCTGCGTCAGAGTGACGGAAGGTAAGATCGACCTTCAGAAGAG
>JAFWWK010000012.1 GCA_017523615.1 Clostridia bacterium | reverse complement strand
TTCCTGAAGATCCCCTTCACGGACAAGGCGGACCTGCGCAACGCGTACCCCCTGGGCATCCAGGCCGTTCCGGACGAGGAAGTCGTCCGCATCCACTCCTCCTCCGGCACCACCGGCAAGCCGGTCATCATCCCCTATACCAAAAAGGACGTGGACGACTGGGCTACCATGTTCGCCCGCTGCTATGAGATCGCCGGCATCACGAATAAAGACCGGATCCAGATCACGCCCGGCTACGGCCTGTGGACCGCGGGCATCGGCTTCCAGGCCGGCTGCGAAAAGCTGGGCGCCATGGCCATCCCCATGGGCCCCGGCAACACGGACAAACAGCTCCAGATGATGATCGACCTGCAGTCCACCGTCATCTGCGCCACCTCTTCCTATGCCCTGCTGCTGGCGGAAGAGATCAACAAGCGGGGCCTGAAGGACCAGATCAAACTGAAGAAGGGCGTCATCGGCTCCGAGCGCTGGAGCGACACGAAGCGCAGGATCATCGCGGACTCCCTGGGCATTGAGCTCTACGACATCTACGGCCTCACCGAGATCTACGGCCCCGGCATCGGCATCAATTGCCCGGACCAGGTGGGCATGCATATCTTTGACGATTTCCTCTACACCGAGATCATTGACCCGAAGACCGGCGAAGTGCTGCCGGACGGCGAGGAAGGCGAAATCGTCATCACCACCCTGGTGAAGGAAGGCGCGCCCCTGATCCGCTTCCGCACCCACGACCTGTCCCACATTATCCCCGGCGAGTGCTCCTGCGGGCGGCACTATCCGCGGCTGGACACCATCAAGGGCCGCAGCGACGACATGTTCAAGGTCCACGGCGTCAACATGTTCCCCAGCCAGGTGGAGGAAGTCCTGGGCATGGTGGACGGCGTTTCCAGCGAATACAAGATCGATATCGCCCACGACGACGCCAACAACCGGGATATCATCATGGTCACCGTGGAAGCGGAAGGCCGCGTGGACTTCAGCGCCACCGGCGAGAAGATCAAGCAGCTCTTCAAGTCCCGCCTGAACGTGACCCCCAAGGTCGCCGTGATCGCCCTGAACACCCTGCCCCGGTCCGAAAAGAAGACCCGCCGGGTATTCGACCACCGCGAAGAATAAAAATGCTTTCCAGGCTTCCTTCGGGAAGCCTTTTTTGGTATGATAGAGGCAGCAAAAGAAGGATCATATAACGGAGAAAAACAGATGGAAGTCACAACGCTGGTCGAGCTCTATGACGAGCGGCCCCTGGAAAACGTGCTGGGCGTGGAGATGTTCCGCCCCCGGCAGGTGATCTATGTCTGCCCGGAGGCGGCCCCGAAAAGCGCGAAAAAGCAGCTGGCCGCCTATTTCGCCCACCGGGGGATCCGGGCGGAGCTGGATTTCCGCTATGTCGACACCTTTGATACCGAGGCGGTCCTGGCCCTCTTCCGGGAGATCCTGCTGGAGGCCCCGGACGCGGTGATCGACATCACCGGCGGCACGGACGACGTGCTCTTCGCGGCGGGCCTGGCCTGCTCCGAGGCAAAAATCCCCGTGGTCACCTACAGCCGCACCCGGAACAGTTTCTTCAGCATCCAGCACGCGCCGGACGCCCACGGCGTTCCCTGCAATATCTCCTTTTCCGTGGAGGACTGCTTCCTCATGGCCGGCGGCTCCATGCGCAGGGGCCGGGTGGACAACAGCATCCTCTCCCGCTATATGGAGGATTTCGATCCCTTCTTCGCCGTTTTCCTGAAGCACCGCACCCGCTGGGACAAGATTGTTTCCTATATCCAGCGGATCTCCGCCGCCCGGGAGGACGGCACCTATTCCCTCAGCGCCCAGGGCGCCTATACCGTCAAGGGCGAGCACGGCGCGGCCCTGAGCGCGCCGGAGGAGGCCCTGCGGGACCTGGAAAAAATCCGGATGATCTCCTGCCTGGAGATCCGGCCGGAGGAAAGCGTTTCCTTCACCTTCCGGGATCCCCAGGTCCGGGCCTGGCTGCGGGACGTGGGCAGCGTCCTGGAACTGTATGTGTATAAGGCCTGCGTGGATTCCGGCCTCTTTGACGACGTCCGCTCCAGCGCCGTGGTGGACTGGAACGGGGACGAAACCGACCACGCGGTCTCCAACGAGCTGGACGTCATGTGCACCCGGGGCATCACGCCGGTGTTCATCTCCTGCAAGACCTGCCTGATCCGCACCGAAGCCCTGAACGAGCTGGCCGTGCTCCGGGACCGCTTCGGCGGGGAGATCGCCCGGGCGGCCATCGTCACTGCCGAGCCGGCGGGGGCTTCCGCCCGCAACCGGGCGGCGGAGCTGAACATCCGCGTCATTGACCTGAACGACCTGGAGGACGGCCTGCTGGGCCAGGACGTCCAGAGCCTGATGAACGCCCGTTAACGAACCCCGGAGGGAAAAACATGCAGGGAGATTATTTCTTCTTCTACACAGAGGCGAACATCGTCTGTATCCTGATCCTGCTGATCCTGCTGGTCAACGACAGGCTGCACAATACGCGGCAGGAAAAGCAGATCCGGTTCAACTGGACGATCATCGCGCATATCGGCTATTTCATCTCGGACATCGGCTGGGCGGCGGTGCTCAGCGGCAATCTGCCGCGCACCCGCCTGCTGGTGGGCCTGTTCAACTTCACCAACCTGGTGATG
>JAFWWK010000120.1 GCA_017523615.1 Clostridia bacterium | reverse complement strand
GGCATCATCTCGGATTACGAGCCCCAGCCCCTGATCGTGCGCAGCCATCACGGCACCTACGCCATCGCCACCGTCGGGAAGATCAACAACCTGGACGCCCTGGCGGACAAGATCGTCCGCTCCTCACCCTCGCACTTTATGGAGATGTCCTCGGGCACCATCAACGCCACCGAGCTGGTAGCCGCCCTGATCAACCGCAGGGACAACCTGATCGAGGGCATCCGCTACGCCCAGGAAGAGATCGACGGCTCCATGACCATCCTGCTCCTGACCCCCGCGGGCATTTACTGCGCCAGGGACCGCCTGGGCCGCACGCCCCTTATCATCGGGCGCAAGGAGGAGGGGTTCTGCTGCTCCTTCGAGTCCTTCGCCTTCCTGAACCTGGGATATCACGAATACAAGCAACTGGGCCCGGGCGAGATCGACATCGTCACCCCCGACGGAGTGACGGTCCTGTGCCCTCCCGGGGATAAAATGCGCATCTGCACCTTCCTGTGGGTGTATTACGGCTATCCCTCCAGCCAGTACGAGGGCGTCAGCGTGGAAGAGATGCGCTATCGCTGCGGCAGGGAGATGGCCCGCCGCGACGGCACCACCAGGGACGACGTGGACATCGCCGCCGGGGTGCCCGACAGCGGCACCGCCCATGCCATCGGCTACGCCAACGAAAGCGGCGTGCCCTTTTCCCGGCCCTTCATCAAGTACACCCCCACCTGGCCCCGCTCCTTCATGCCCACCATGCAGAAGCAGCGCGACCTGATCGCCCGGATGAAACTGATCCCGGTGCATGAGCTGATCTCCGGGCGGCGGATCCTTCTGATCGACGATTCCATCGTCCGGGGCACCCAGCTCAGGGAGACCACCGCCTTCCTTTACGAAAGCGGCGCAAAGGAGGTCCACGTGCGGCCCGCCTGCCCGCCCATCATGTTCGGGTGCAAATACATCAATTTTTCCCGCTCCAACAGCGATATGGAACTGATCGCCCGGCAGGTGATCAGCGAGGAAGAGGGCGGAAAGGTGGACCGGACGGTGCTGGATGACTACTGCTGCCCCGACAGCGACCGCTATCACCGGCTGCTGGACAGGATGAGGGAACGCCTGGGCTTCACCAGCCTCGCCTTCAACCGCCTGGACGACATGATCCGGGCTGTAGGCATCGGCGAAGACAAGCTGTGCACCTACTGCTGGACCGGAAGGGAGTAATGCGCCTTTTCGGTCAAGCGTGGAAAGAGACGTTTGGGGGCTTCTTCAGCCCCCAAGCCCCCGAACCAGGGGCCGAAGTTGAGCGGCAATCCAGCGGACTGTTCGCCGAAGGCGAAAGCGAAACGGAGGCCCAATGAGCAAAGCATTGCGCGGAACGCGCCCGGAAAACGCAGATACGCCCGCGGGTAAAAGTTCGCTTTCACCCGCGGGCGTATCCGCGTTTTCCCATGCCCGGGAACTCACCGGGCGACATATCGGAATAAGCCTGTTGTCCGCGCTCTGCCCCATCGCCGGATCGGGGTGCAGGGGCAGCGCTCCTGCCGCGGGGTTTCAGGGGCCGCGCAGGCCCCTGAGAGCGTCACAGCCTGACAGCCACGCCGTTGACGGTCACGTCCTCGTCCGCGCGGATCAGGATATAGCTGTGCCCGTCGATGATCCGGGTCTCCACCAGGTCGCTGCGCTCCGGGTCCACCCGGATGGTGACCGCCGGGGTGCGGACCTCGAACTGTTTCTTGGGAGCCACGTTGGCGGCGCTCAGCACCGTGCGGGGGCCGAATTCCGCCCCGTAGGCGTCGGTGAAGGCGTCGGCCTTCTCCATGGACACGCCCCCGTCCACCAGCGCGTCCCGGACGTCCAGGGCCGAGAACACCGGCGGGGCGGCTTTTTTATCCTTTTTCATTTCCTCGGTCCTCTCCAGCACCATGTCCTGGACGGACTGCACGGCCTCCAGGCTGCACTCCTCCCCCAGGGACTTTTCAAGCAGCTGGCCGAAGGTCTCCTTCTGGACATCGGCGGGCATGGAGGGCTCGGTGCCCATGACGCGGGTGACGAAATCCTCGTTGGCGTCCCCTGTGTCCTTGGTATACAAAAGGGCCCCGTAGATGTTGCAGGCGCGCTCGTCGAAGGCGGGGAACATGAAGCCCAGCGCCGGGGCGGATACCGCCCAGTCGGACTCCCGGGTATGGAACTCCCCGTCCGCCGCGGAATAGGTCAGGACGGGCTTGGTCAGCTTCACCGGGCACACGGCGCACAGGATGTAATGGAACACCTCGTCGCTGCGCTCCGGATCGTTTTCACCGTCGGCCCCCTTAAAGGGCACGTCGTAACCGTCGTGCAGCATCAGGATCAGGCAGTTGTCGTCAAAACGGAGCGACGATATGATGCAGCGGTACATTTCCTCCGCCGTTTCGTCGTCCCTGAGGGCGCTGTCCCGCAGCCTGGTGAGCAGGCGGTGTTCCGCCCCGTTCATCACCTGCTCCGGGGAAAAATCCACGTCCAGCAGGTTCTGCCCGTGCTCCCCGGAGAGGATGCGGCGGAAGATGGCCAGATATTTTTCAGCCTCCTCCCGGGGCAGGGCCTGCATGGGCCTTGTGAAGGAGGAGATGATCTCCCCGTCCTTCTGCACATAGCAGCCGCGGATGCAGGTGATCGCGTTGTGTTCAAAATTCAGGCGCCGCCGGATCTCGTTCAGGTCCTTCTTGTTCATTTCATTCCTCCGCCGCGCCGTTTTACGGCGCGTTCTTTATGCGGGAGCACCGCGTTATACGGAACGCGGCTTCCCGTCATTTCCATGGTTCGGTTTCATCAGGCGTTTTTTTCCGTATCCCGGTGACGGTGAGCCGCCTCCCGTCCACGGTAAAGCGGATATTCATATCCGCAAAGCTCAGCCCGTAGTCCCCGCCCTCACGGTAGGCGGGCCGGGGATCCTGCCGCAGCACCTCCCGCAGGATGTCACGTTTGTCGGCGGGCACCAGGTCCAGCGTATCCCCGGCGAAGAAGACCTCCAGGCTCCTTTCCGGGGCGGTGCCGGCAAACCCGCACCGGGCGTCCGGAAAGGCGTCGGCCCCCGGCAGGTAGGGCTTGATATCGTACACCGCCGAGCCGTCGGTCATGTCCGCCCCGAGGATATGGAGCACCGGCCCCCGGGGGGTATCCCATTCCACCCGCTCGAGGACGACGCAGGACAGGGCCAGGGGATTGGGCCGGTTGGGCGAACGGGTGGCGAACACCCCCAGGCGGACGTTGCCGCCCAGCCGCGGGGGACGCACCGTCGGCGAAAAACCGCCCTTCCCCACCGGGGCAAAGCCCCAGATGAGCCAAAGCCGGTCAAAGCCCTCGATGCCCCTCAGGGCGTTTTTATCCCTGAATTCCTTTTCAAACACCACCAGGGACGGGATGCGGGACAGCAAGGCGGCCTGCCGCGGCAGGCCGAATTTTTCGGGAAAATCGTTATGCACCCTGGCTATGGGCCGGATATCCATATCATTCACCTGACCGGAGAGGCGCCTTCAAAGGGCGGACTCTCCCGAAATTCAGCCGGCTGCTTCGCCTTGCGCGATAAGCCGGAGCGCCTCGCGGATCCTCCCCGCCGCGGCGCGGTAATCGTCCAGGCTTCCGCCGTAGGGATCGGGCACCTCGACGGGCATCACCCGCACCTTGTCCGCAAAGGATGGGAAAAACATCCCGATCCGGAAGGCGTGCCCCTCCGTCATGCAGTAGACCAGGTCCGCCCACCGGAGCAGGTCCGCCGTCACGGGAGAGGACCGGTGATCCCTCAGGTCGATGCCTTCTTCGTCCATCACCCGCACCGAATTGTCGCTGGCCCAGGCGCCGGAGGGGGCCCTGAGGCCCGCGGACTCCGCCTCCCCGCCCATCCGCCGCCACATGGCGGCCGCCATCGGGCTGCGGCAGGTGTTGCCGGTGCACACAAACAGGATCTTCTTCATCCGCTCCGCCGCCTTTCGTACGTCCCGGGACATGGGGCTTTGACTCGCCGGCGCCACGCAGCCTGCCGCCGCGGGACCGCTTCCCCCAAACAGGAAACGGGGATATTTTATCACGTCCGAAACATTTCCGCAATATTTTTGCAATATGTTTGGCCGCCGCACGAATTTCAGGGTATAATGGGGCCGGCCTGTCCAAAGCGCAGGGACGGCGGAAAGGGGCGGCGGATGAACTACACCTATCTTCTGGAGTGCGCGGACGGCACGCTGTACTGCGGCTGGACCAACGACCTTGAAAAGCGCCTGGCCGCCCACAAACGCGGCGCCGGGTCAAAATACACCCGCGCCCGCCTTCCGGTGCGCCTGGTGTGGCACGAAGCGTTTGAAACAAAAAGCGAGGCCATGCGGCGGGAGGCCGCCGTCAAGCGCCTCAGCCGCAGGGAAAAGGAGGCGCTGATCGCCCGCTCCCCCGAAAGCGCACTGGCACCAGGCGGCGAAGGCACCTGAAAACGGCGCCCGGACATTCGATCCGGACGCCGTGTTTTTTGATCGATCTACTGCATTTCCCCCGCCAGCTTCGCGCGGTTTGCGTTCTTCATGCGCTGCTCGTGGCTCAGGATCCTTTTGCGCATGCGCAGGGATTTGGGTGTGATCTCCAGGAGCTCGTCGTCGTCGATGAACTCCAGGCATTCCTCCAGCGTCAGGGGATGCACGCTGACAAGGCGCAGGCTGTCCTCGGCGGCGGAGGAATTGCGCATGTTGGTGACGTGCTTGGCCTTGCACACGTTGACCACGATATCCCCGGGGCGGCTGGATTCGCCGCAGATCATGCCGGCGTACACCGGGGTCTGGCTGCTGATGAACAGCGTGCCG
>JAFWWK010000119.1 GCA_017523615.1 Clostridia bacterium | reverse complement strand
TGGGACGCGGTAAAGGTGGTGGTCAGCGCACCGGCGGCAAGGCTGCCGTGCACGGAACCCGCGGCGCCGCCTTCAGATTCCATTTCGGCGATGTGGACCTTCTGGCCAAACAGGTTCTTCCTGCCCTGCGCGGCCCATTCATCCACATGCTCGGCCATGGGTGAGGACGGGGTGATCGGATAAATCGCCGCTACATCGGAAAACATGTACGCAACGTGTCCTACCGCTTCATTTCCGTCCACGGTCATTTTGATTGGCATATCAATTCCTCCTCTTTGTCGAACATACATACGCACTTGGGGTTTGGCGCCCTTCGTGCCTGCCATGTATGATTATATCCTTATTAAAAGCATTCTGTCAATGTTTCGGGGACTTTGTTTTGGCTCCCGCGGGTATTTTTTATCCAATTCGGGAGCCCGGCTTCCGGGAACGGCTTTCACGGCGCGCCGCCGCCGGTCGGAGCCGGAAATGAACCATCTGGTTTTATTCCGGTCTTATCCAACATCATCGCAAGGAACGTCCCCTCCCCCGGCAGGCAGGAAAACGTTGCCATCCTCCCGCTTCTCGGGTGTGGGAATGATATCTCCAGGCACCAGAGCGCCATGGGGACGGAAGCGGAGGAGCCGTAGCGCCTGTCCCCGATCAGGGGATGCCCCCGGGAGGCGCACTGCACACGGATCTGGTGGGTACGCCCGGTCATCAGGCGGATATCCAGGATCTCGCCGGCGGGCCAGCGGTCCCCGGCGTCAAATGCGCCTGCCGTACGGAAACGCAGGGCCGCCTCCCGTACGCCACGGCGCATCCGCTTCACCGCATAGGAGCGGTTCCGGGCCGGATCGTGATAAAGCAGGTCTCGCCACAGCCCCTCTTCCGTCCCGACGGAACCGGTGACCGCGGCAAGGTAGCGTTTTTCCAGGCGGCCCTCCCGGACGCTTTTTGAAAGGCCGGATGCGCCGAAAGCGCTGAGGGCATAGACCATCACGCCCCCGGTCTCCCGGTCCAGGCGGTGCACCGGCCGCACCTCCCCGGCCTTTGTGGAAAGGGCCCGGGCGATCAGGGCCGGCATGCCTTGATCGCCGTCGTCCTCGGATGTCGCCCCGGCGGGCTTCACCGCCACGCACAGATCCCTGTCCTTAAAGAGGATCAGGGCCGCGGGGGGCATCCCCGCGGCCTTTGAAAATTCACTCTCCATGTTTACTCTCCGTCCGTATCCCGTTCGGCGCGCTCCCCGCCCTCACGCTGGGTCAGCATCCGTCCGTAGGATGGCACTGGCCAGACCGTCTCGTCCACCAGGCCCTCGCACTCGTCCACCAGGGCGCGCAGCTCCTCCATGACCGAGTTGACCTTCGTGGAAAAATATACGGCGGAGGCCACCCCGTCCCCGGGCACGTGATCCGTCAGTTCCTGCAGAAGGCGCTTTTTTAGCTCGATGTCCTTCAGGTGCCGGTCCAGGTCCCGAAGCAGGTCCTTTTCATAGGAGGCGTCCACGTCGGGCAAAAGGGCCTGCTTTTTCAGCGCTTCCCCGGCAATGGTCTGCGAATACCTGAGGATGGCGGGCTGGTACTGCTTGCCGGTCATGTCCAGCATGGTGTTGGCCTCGATGGCTTTCACCTTGGAATAATGCTCCATCAGGATCTCATACCGGGAACGGAGCTCCTCCCGGGTATACACCTTCATGCGCTCAAACAGCGCCACATTTTCGTCCTCCAGCAGGCAGGAGGCGCATTCCGGCAGGGTCCTGAGATCCTTCAGGCCGCGCCGGCGGGCCTCGGCCTTCCATTCGTCGGAATAGTTGTTGCCGTTGAAGATGATCCGTTTGTGCTCCGACACCGTTTCGATGATCAGGCCCTGGACGGCGCTTCGCAGGTCCTCCACCTTCTCCAGCCGGTCGGCGAACATGCGCAGTTCGTCGGCCACGGCGGTGTTGATGACGGTATTGCACGCCGCCACGTTCATGGACGCCCCGGGCATGCGGAACTCGAACTTGTTGCCGGTAAAGGCGAAGGGCGAAGTGCGGTTGCGGTCGCTGGTATCCCGGGGAATGGCCGGAAGGATCCTTACGCCCACATCCATTTCGCTGCTGGACATGGGGGTATAGGCGTTGTGGTTCACCAGAGCGTCCAGGATGCCGGTCAGTTCGTCCCCCAGGTACATGCTGACGGTGGCAGGCGGTGCTTCGCTGGCCCCCAAACGGTGTTCGTTGCCTGCCCCGGCCACGCTGGCGCGCAGAAGGTCCCCGTGCCTGTCCACCGCGGCGATCACCGCAGCCAGCATCAGCAGGAACAGCGCGTTTTCCACCGGCGTGTCCCCCGGCTCCAGCAAATTGACACCGGTATCGGTCTGCAGGGACCAGTTGTTGTGTTTTCCCGAGCCGTTGACCCCCATGAAGGGCTTTTCGTGCAGCAGGCAGGCAAAGCCGTGACGGGCCGCCGCCTTGCGCAGCACCTCCATGGTCAATTGGTTGTGGTCCACCGCCACGTTGACGCTTTCATAGACGCTGGCCAGTTCGTGCTGGCAGGGGGCCACCTCGTTGTGCTCGGTCTTGGCCATCACCCCCAGGCTCCACAGTTCCTCGTCCACATCCTTCATGAATTCGGCGACGCGGGGCTTGAGGGAGCCGAAGTAATGGTCGTCCAGCTCCTGGCCCTTGGGCGGCCGGGCCCCGAAAAGGGTGCGCCCGCAGTATTTCAGGTCCTTGCGGCTGTCGTAATATTCACGGTCGATCAGGAAATACTCCTGCTCCGGGCCGCAGGTGGGCATGACGCGCTTGACGTCGTTCATTCCGAAAAGCCTCAGGATCCGTTTGGCCTCGTGGCTGATGGCCTGGATGGAGCGGAGCAGCGGGGTCTTCTGGTCCAGCGCGTGGCCGCCCCATGAGCAGAAGGCCGTGGGGATGCACAGGGTGCGGCCCTTGATAAAGGCATAGCTGGAAGGATCCCAGGCCGTATAGCCCCGGGCCTCAAAGGTGGCCCTGAGGCCGCCTGAAGGGAAGGAGGAGGCGTCCGGTTCGCCCCGGACCAGTTCCTTCCCGGAAAAATCCATGATGATCCTGCCGCCGGGCAGGGGCGAAAGGAAGCTGTCGTGCTTTTCAGCGGTGACCCCGGTCATGGGCTGGAACCAGTGGGTATAATGGGTGGCTCCCTGCTCGATGGCCCAGTCCTTCATGGCGTTGGCCACCACATGGGCCACCTGCGGATCCAGGTGCCGGCCCTCGTTGATGGTCCTGCGCAGGGCGCGGTAGGTTTCCCCGGGAAGCCTGCGGCGCATCACCCCGTCGTTGAATACCCTGTTGCCGAAGTCTTTTTCCAGGTCCATTTCAGGCAGCCTCCGTTCTTTCCGCCGTTCTTAGCGGAAAATGGATTTGCAACATTATAAAGAGGGCCTTCCGCCGCTGTCAAGGCTTTCCCGGTATAACCGGCGCGGAAGCCCTGAATGGACGTCTTTTTTCCCTGATCAATCAAGCCGGAACGCGGCGAACTGCAGGTGCCCCTGTCCTCGGAAAGTGAAATACAGGCTGTGCACGCCGTCCGGGATGTTCACCTCCGCCGGGGTGTCTTTCCATACGTTGGCGTATCCCACCGGGATGCTTCCGACCGCTTCCCCGTCCCATTTCAGCTTTACTTTCACCGCGCCCGTGGCATACCCCTTTGTGCGCACGGTCACCTTTTTCACGCCCCGGCAGTCGAAATATTTGAATCCCGCCGTGGCGCTGTCCCGCATATTGGCGATATACCCGATCCCATGCCCGCCTTCCGTGATCTCCTGAGTGATCTTGGGAAACCGGTCGTCCATCCATCCCGACCAGGGAACGTAGGTCATCTCGGTATCGGTGAACAGGTGGCAGGCGATATGCGCCGGATATTCCCCCCGGCCCTCCAGCGGCCTTAAGCCGCAGCAGGAGGTCATTTCCGCCTGGTTCGCCATGCCGTCCTCCCGGAAGGATAGCTTTTCAAAACAGCCCTGCCGGGAATAATTGGTGCCGTTGGTATGCCGGTGATAGAAGATGTACCAGTCGCCGCCTATCTTTTCCATGCTGCCGTGGTTGTTGGCGGTATAGTACATGGGCTTCTCCGCCGGCTTATATGTGCCGATGCCCTTGTCGCATCCGCTGACGAGCACGCCCTTGTATTCAAAGCCGCCGGTGGGCTCACTGCTCACGGCATAACACAATTCGTGGAACTGGATAGAGGAATAGATGAACCAGTACAGCCCGTCCTTTTTGCGGATGGACGGCGCCTCAAAAAAGGCGTGCCCCTCAAAGCCGGTACCCCCGGCGTACATGACCCCGGGCGCCACGAAACGCGGGGCCTCCATAACGGTGAGCATGTCAGGACCCAGCACCGTGCACATCGCGCCGTGCCGTCCCATATCCCCGTAGCCGCAGAATCCGGTATACAGGTAGGTCCTGTCCCCTTCCGTAAGCACACCGGGATCGAACTGGGGTTCGTCGCCTTCCCTTTCGCCCAGTCTGGCGCCGTCCGGATACCGGACGTAACCCAGGAACTCATAGGCACCCGCCGGGGTATCCGACACCGCCACCGAAACGACGCCCCAGGTGGACAGCACATAATAGAGGTAATACCGTCCGTCCGGGCCCCGCGTCACATCCGGCGCGTACAGGTTGCCCTGCAGGTCCCCGTTGTGGGGGTCCTGGTCCTTGCGGTAGATCACGCCTTCATAACGCCAGTCCCCAAGGTCGTCCGCCGGGGCGGACCAGCACACGTAATCACCCATGCAGTAGACGTCGCCGCCGAAAAAGTCGTGCGACCCGTAAACATACACCCGGTCCCCGAACACATGGGGCTCCCCGTCCGGCACGTATTCCCAGTTGGGCAGATAAGGATTGACCGCCTGTTTCCTGATCATACCGTTTCAGCACCTTTCCGCGCATCGGCGCTTTCGTCATTTTCTTCCGGGACTTCCTCCGGGGCCTCCAGGCTCCGGACGCCGGCGGTCTCCTCCACCGGCAGGGCAAACATGATGGTGTGGGCCGGCGTGTCCACCCCGGCGGAATCCATCACATGGCACATCACCGCGTCCCTTGTCTCCTTCCGTACCAGGATCAGCACCATCTCTTTCTCGGTGGCCAGGGACACGCCGAGGAACTTTTTCATCGTCTCCCCCGCGGTCCCTTTGGCATGGATCACCGTACCGCCGCCGGCGCCGCCGGCGATGGCCGCGGCCATCACTTCCTCGGAATGGTCCTTTTCGCAGATGGCCACCAGCAGGGAGCAGGGAAATGTGGGTTTCTTATCCATCGGTTTCACCTCGTCAGGATCTATCGGCATATTGTCCGCCAGCACCTTCAGGGCGGTGGCGCCGCCCACCGCCTGCATCGGAACGATCATCGCGATGCCGTTGCCGGACATTTTCAGGCCCATGTCGGTCACGCAGCCGTTCATCAGCTTCCTTGCGCCTTTCCTGTCCATCACGGTCAGAAACAGGGTCTTCTCGTTTTTCTCCAGGCCCAGGCGGGACAGGATACCCGCCCCGGCGGTCCCGCCGCAGGGAAAGCTGAACAGGGTACGGATGCCCGCTTCCCTGAAATACAGCCCGTAGCCGTCAGTCAGGTCCCGGGGCACGATCAAAACAAACAGTTCGACAGCGCTCATTCTTCGTCCTCCATCAGCACGATGATCTCCTCATGTTCGCTGCTCACGCCGCCGCGGGAGCGGCGGGTGCGCGTGCCGTAGACGATGCCCAGCAGCTGGATGGCGATCAGCGGCGTCATGGCCACCAGCGCCACCACCCCGAAAGCGTCCGCCACCACATCCCCGCCCGCCGACTCGCAGGCGCCCATGGCCATCGGCAGAAGGAATGCCGCGGTCATCGGGCCGGAAGCCACCCCGCCGGAGTCGAAGGCGATGGACGTAAATACCGAGGGCGAAAAGATCATAAGCAGCATCGCCAGGGCATAGCCCGGCGCCAGGAAATACATTACCGGGATCCGGAGGATCACCCGCGTCATGGCCAGGCCCACGGAGATGGCTACCCCGGCGCTGAGGCACCGCGTGAGGGCCTTCCGGGATACGGCGCCGGCCGTCATGTCGTACACCTGGCGGCTGAGTACCGCCACCGCGGGCTCTGCGGACACCACGAACCAGCCCGTCAGCGCCCCGACAGGCACCAGCACCCACCTGTAAGCCGCCGCCCCCAGGCTTTTGCCGATGAACCACCCCACCGGCATAAAACCGACGTTGACGCCGGTCATGAACAGCACCAGGCCCGTATAGGTAAAGACCAGGCCGATGACGATGCGGCGCAGCCTGGACGACACAAGATGCAGGGAAACAAACTGGAACACCAGGAAAAAGCCCACAACGGGCAGCAGGGAAATGATCATCTCCTTCATATAGTGGGGGAACTGGGAGCTGAAGCTGCGGAACAGGGCCATGGAATCCCCCGCGGCGTTCAGCGCGACTGCGGCGCTCTCCCCGCCCTGGGGATCAAAGGCGATCGCCAAAATCATCACCGACAGGATGGGGCCGACCGAGGCCAGGGCCACCAGGCCGAAGGAATCGCTTTCCGCGCCCTTGTCGGACCGGATGCCCGCCACGCCCGCACCCAGGCTCAGTATGAAGGGCACCGTCATGGGACCCGTGGTCACGCCGCCGGAATCAAAGGCCACCGCCATAAATCCGGGCGGTACAAACTGCGCCAGCAGGAAGACCAGCGCATAGGATACCAGAAGCAGTATCCACATTTTTACCCGGAAAAGGATGCGCCACAGCGCCAGCATCAGGAAAATGCCCACGCCCAGCGCCACGGAAATGATTATCGTAAAATTGGACACTGAGGGCACCTGGGTAGCCAGCACCGTCAGGTCCGGTTCGGCGACGGTGACCAGCACCCCCGCCAGGAACCCCGCCAGCAGCACCACCCAAAGCCTGCGGGAGGCGGTCAGCGAGGCGCCGACCCCCTCGCCGATGGGGGTCATGGCCATTTCCGCGCCGAGATTAAAAAGGCCCATGCCGATCACAAGCAGGCAGGAGCCGAACACAAAGCCCGACAGGGCGGAGGATGGCAGCGGCACCAGGAAAAAGCACAGCAAAAGCATCAGAACGGTGATGGGCAGGACGCTCAGGAGCGATTCTTTCCATTTTTCCACCAGCACGTTCAGGTCGGCCATTTCCCCGATGGTGCGCCGTCTTTTGGCAAATTTGAATCCAGTCATGTTTCACCTGATCCCGTATACGGCCGACGCTCCCGCGGGAGCGCCGGGAACGATGGGCCGATCCATTTTTTGTCCGGGGCCTTTATCCGAGGGCTTTCTCCAGCGCGTCCACCGCCGCCTCGAACACCTTAAGGGAACCCGCCACGGTCTTTTCGTCGTTCATGTCCACCCCGGCGTACTTCAGCGCTTCGATGGGGGGCACCGAGCACCCGGCGGACAGGAAACGCTTATAGCCCTTCACCGCGCTCTCCCCTTCCCGGAGGATCTTGTCCGCGATGGCCGCCGCGGCACAGTAGCCTGTGGCATAGACGTACACGTAGTAGGAGCGGTAGAAGTGCGGGATGCGCATCCATTCGCTGCGGATCAGGTCGTCCACCTCCGCCGCCGCGCCGTAATATTTTTTGTTGAGTTCAAAATGGATATCCCCCAGGTTTTCCTTGGTGAGGGGCGCGCCGCCCTCCAAAAGGGTGTGGGCGCGGTATTCGAACTCGGCAAACAGCGTCTGGCGGAACACGGTGGTCCGGAACGCCTCGATGAACTGGTTGTTCAGGTAGGCCGTCGCGGTCCGGTCGTCCCTGTACTTGTCCATCAGGTACCGCATCAGAAGCACCTCGTTGGTGGTGGAGGCCACCTCGGCCACAAACAGGGAATAATCGGCCTTGGGATAGGGCTGGTTTTTTTCCGAATGCCAGGTGTGCAGGGCGTGGCCCATTTCGTGGGCGATGGTGAAGCAGCTGTCCAGGTTGTCGGTCTGGTTCAGCAGCACGTAAGGATGCACGCCCCAGCAGCCCGAGGAATAAGCGCCGGAGCGCTTGTTTTTGTTGGGATACACGTCGATCCATCCCTCGTCCCGGGCTTTTTTGAGCAGGTCTGTGTAATCCTCCCCCAGCACGCCCAGGGCGCTGATCACGGTATCGTAGGCCGTGGGATAATCCATGTTCAGGTCAAAATCCTTCAGGATGGGGGCGTACAGGTCCCACATATGCAGCTTCTTTAATCCCAGCTGCTTTTTGCGGATCTCCAGGGCCCGCGTCAGCGCAGGGATGGCCCCGCTCACGGCGGAGATCAGGCTGTCGTACACATTTTCGGGGATCTGGTTATAGTCCAGGGACATCTGGCGGCAGGTGTCGTATTTCCGGGCCCGCATGGTGAAAATGTCACCCTTGACGTGGCCGGCATACATCGCCGTGACGGTGGAGGCGAACTTCCCGAAGGTGCCCATCATGGCCCGGTAGGCTTCCTCGCGCACCCTTTCGTCGGCGGAGCGGATCAGCACCCCGTAGGAGGCGTGGGTCAGCGCCTGGGTCTCCCCCTCGGCGTCGGTCACCTCGGGGAAGGGCGCGTCCACGTCGTCAAACATGTCAAACACCTCGCCCGGGGCGGCCAGCACCTCGCCCGCGGCGGAGAGCAGCTTTTCCTCGGGCCCGGACAGGGTGTGGGGCTTGCGGCGCAGGATATCCGACAGGAACACGTCGTAATCCCGGTTGGCGGGGTCTTCGATCAGCTTCCGGATATCGGCGTCGTCCATTTCCAGCAGCTCCGGTTCCAGGAAGGCGGCGGCGCTCCCGGCCTGGACGGCCAGGCCCATGCACCTGCCGGACAGAGTCTGGGCGGAGGTATCGGCCGTGTCCTCATCCTGCTTCATAAAGGCATAGCTGTACAGCCTGCCGATCAGTTTTTCGATCTCGAACCGGGCGCGCACCGCGGCCATCGGGTCCTCCCGGACATGCCCGGCCAAGGCCGCAAACTCCGGCACCATCCGCTTCGCTTTTTCAAAATCCTTTTCGAAGGCTTCAGGCGACGGGTAGATATCCGTCAGGTGCCACATATACCGCGGATCGGCGTCTTTTCTTTCGCGAATGTCCATTTTGTGTCTCCTCCGCACGCTGTCCCGCCGCGTGGGCGGTTATTTTATATCGAATATAATGATTATAAAACAAACGTCCCGGGATTGCAACCGTTCCCGGGCGGGAGCGCGCAGTCCGCGAACACGCGAACACAGGGGACGGTTCTCTGTTCCTCGCATCATTCCGTGGCATTCGGGGCCTGCGCGGCCCCAAACCCCGCGGCAGAGGTTTTCACCCCTGCACCCCGATCCGGCGAACAGCCCCGCCGCCAACAAACGGCAGTTTCCGCCTGTCTGTACCGGGCCGCGGGGAACGTGTTACGGAATAATGCGCAAAATAAGCACTCCCTGCCATGCGGCGGCACGAGGGCCGCCGCTGCGGGTGTCCCTAAAAAATCACTCGACCATAAGCTGCGGGCAATAAACGTTATTGCCGGGGCGGGCGACGGGAAAGTGATATGCAGCGGCGGCCTGCGGGCCGCCATCACTGACCATTCCCGGCCCCTGACTTCCTCACTCAATCATCAAAAGGACCTGCCCCGCCATTTGTAACAACGGCTGCCGCTCGCGAGGCTCCGGCCTCCGGCTCCTCAGTTCGCAATAGTCGTCTCACTTCGCTGCCGCTCGTGATACTCCTTTGCTCACTGGGGGCCGCAGCGCCCGGAAAACAGTCCGGTGGACTGTTTTCAGCGAGGCCGGGCCGGCAGGCCCCGGGCAACCGCCTCGCTTTCGCCTTCGGCGAACAGCCCACTGGGCTGACGCTCAGTTCCGACCCCCTCCAAATCAAACTCCGGGGTGTATTCCCTTTCCGCGCTGGTCCTTTCCTGGCTGTATCCGGTGATGCCCAGTTCCTCGGCCCATTCCAGCACCCGCCGGTATTCCCTGTCCGTCACCCGCCGGTCCATGCCGGGGATATGGCATTCCGGGATCGGCGTATACTGGCTCATGATGCTGACGGGCACTCCCCTGAGCTCCGATGCCAGGAAGCGCAGCACCTCCCGGGCGTCCGCCGTACAGCCCGGCAGCACCAGGTGCCGGACGACCATTCCCCTCTTCAGCAGCCCGTTTTCGTCATACACATTCTCCCCCACCTGGCGGCGCATTTCCAAAAGGGCCGCCGACGCCCGGCGGAAATAATCCCCCGCCCCGGCGCAAAGGGAGGAAAGCCTCGCTGAAACGTGCTTCAGGTCCGGCAGGTACACCTGCACATATCCCTCCAGCATTTTCAGCGTCTCCGCCCTTTCATAGCCCGATGTGTTCCACACCACGGGGACCCCGGGGCGGCGCAGGTCCAAAGCGTCCAGGATGGAGGGGATGAACATGGTCCCGGTCACCAAGTCCAGGCTGTGGACCCCCTTGGCCTCCAGCTCCGCGAAGATCCCGGCAAGGCGTTTCGTATCCACTTCCGCGCCGAAATTATCATGGCTCAGCGTCCGGTTCTGGCAGAAGGCGCATTTCAGGGTACAGCCGGAAAAAAAGACCGCGCCGGTCCCTTTGCCGTCCGTCCCGGCGATGCAGGGCTCCTCCCACAGATGCGGCGCCGCCCGGGCAATGCGCGGAAAAACTCCCATGCCGCAGAACCCGCGTCCCGAAAAGCGGTCACACCCGCACATCCTGGGGCAAAGCCCGCAGGCGCGGTACATTTCTTCCCTTCCCTTTCCGTCCACGCGCGATCCCCTCCGTTATCTTCGTTCCTTTTTCCTCCGCCCGGTCCCGTCCGGCGTTCTTTCCGCGTTTCGTCCGCATTATAGCAGATGCCCCTTCCACGGACAAGCCCGTCCTCCCGCGTTTTTCCCGCGCGCAGCGGCGGAGCAAGCCTTGATTTTATCAATATGTATGCTATAATATGAGCGTACCGAGATAAAGCGTCCCGGCAGGCTCGTCCTGCCGAAAGGAAGGAGAGAGTATTCTATGAAAAAGATCGTAGCCATTCTGATGATCTTCTGCCTGCTGCTGGCCTGCGTGCCCGCCATGGCCTCGGTGGACGAATGGGCCCCCGCCATTCCCTCCGATTATACCCTGACTTATGATTATTTCCTGACCATTCCTCAGATCACCGACCACAAGTACAACCCCACCTGGAAGATGATCACCCGCTACGAGCATTACAAGGAACTGGGCGACGAATGGAAGATCGCCCACTTCATGGTCGCCGGGTTCGAGATGGGCGACCGCTTCACCGTGGTCCCCGTTCCCCTGACCCGTGACGTCACCCTGGTCTATCCCGTCGTCACCACCACGCTTCAGATCGTGGGCGTGATGTGGGCCACCGTCCGCGGCGGCACCCTCAGGCTGAACATGGCCCTGCGGGACGCCGGCGGCAACGTGTACTACAAGCAGAACCCCTCCTTCACCGTTTTCACCACCAAGGCCCAGGCCCAGTCCCAGCGGGGCATTACCGTGATGCCTTATCAGGGCGTCGACATCGAGGGTGAACTGGGCGGCGCCCAGGCCGTGCTCGTGAATCTGGACGGCATGGTCACCTACAACCTGGACGTGCGCAAGGCCAAGATCTTCGACAAGGACCTCAACGCTTACGTGGAAGTCACCTACGCTTTCACCGATTACTGGAAGAACTCCCCCGAATGGGTCACCTACCGCAACGGCCTGCAGCCCATCATGAGCGACGTGCCCGCCCGCTGACCCTCATACAATGCCAGAAGCTGGCTGCTGCGGATTTAAGCGCAGCAGCTTTTTTTATAAGGAGCAGCCGAATGAAAAAAGCCGTGATCCTTTTGTCCTTTCTCGCCTGCATGGCGCTTGCCGTTCCTGTGTCGGCCATGGCGGATCCCCACTGCCTCCCCTCCGATACGCAGCTGATCGAAGCCGAAGCTTTCCGCGGATGCAAAAGCCTCGCAGGTGTTATTGCGATCCCGGAAGGCGTGACGGAGATCGACGCGTACGCTTTCGCCGGCTGCACGGGACTTACGGGCGTTCCCCTGATCCCCGGCAGTGTGGAGCGCATCGGCGCCCACGCCTTCGACGGATGCGCAGGCCTCGCCGGCCTTCTTTACCTGCCGGCGGATGTGATCGTGGACTCAACGGCTTTTAACGGCTGCCCGCGGCTTACCCTGACACGCTCGGCTTACCGCGTGGCCATGGTCGGGGACAGCGCAGAGCCCGAAGACGGATCCCTGGGCAGCGACGCCTGGCAGGCGGTATCCGCCTGGTGCTCCGGCCGCGGTCTGCCCTGTGCCTGGTACTGCGGCGATATCGGCGCCCCGGTACGGGAGGGGTATAACGTGATCGTCACGGCGGGCTTCCCGCAGGCGTCGGATGTGCCCGCAGCCGCGGAAGCCAACCCCGACGTACACTATATCTGTCTGGACGCCGGGATAAGCAGCCCGGTGGATAATGTTTACGCCTCCCTTTACCGCATGGACCAGGCGGGCTTTATGGCTGGATACACCGCTGTGCGCATGGGCTACCGTACCCTGGGCTTCATGGGCGGCATGGAAACAGATGACGTGGCCTCCTGAGGCCAGGGCTTTATCCGCGGCGCAAACGCCGCCGCCCTGGAACTGGGGATCACAAGCGACGTGACCGTCGCCTATGCCTATACCGGCACCTTCTCTGCAGGAGCGGATGTATACGCCATGGCAGACCTCTGGTACAAAGGCGGCGTGGATGTGATCCTCTCCTGCGGGGGCAGCATCATCGATTCCATCCAGCAGGCCGCCAGGGTCAACAACAAATATCTTATCGGCACGGACGCCGACTGTTCCGCTGCCTATTCGAGTACGGTCACCAGCGCCATGAAATTCGTCGGCGTGACGGCGATCGACGCCCTGTCCCGCCTCGTGAACGGCGAATGGGAACAGATCGGCGGCACCAATCCCCGCCTGGGCGTTGTCAGCAGCGAACCGGACAAAAACCACGTGGGCCTTCCCGGGCAATATTCCGGCGCCTTTACTTCAGCCGCCTACCGGCAGATGGTAAACAAGCTGTACACCGGCGCCTGGTCTCCCTCCGGCAATGTTCAGATCGCTGTCATATCCAGCCCGGTCGCCCCGTACATTACCCAGGTCACGGCCCGCCGGGACGGCTCTGTCAGCGTCGCCTGGTCCGCCGTTCCCGGGGCCTCGGGATATACCCTGTACTACGCAGAGGCTGAGGACGGCGCCCTCGCTTCCGGCGGCCGGATCCCCGGCATCACCGACACATCCATCGACCTGACCGCCCTCAATTTTAAGACCGACTACCTCTTTGCGGTGACGGCCACCGTCGGCAATTATGAGACCGCCATGTCCCCCCACGTCCAGGCACGTGTCCGCGGCATCAATTACCGCGCGCTGCTCATCGGCGAGGTCCATTTTGATGACGACATCTGCACCCGCAACGAGGGCGACTGCGATCTGATGGTTTCCATGCTCGCCTCGCGCTTCACTCCCATCGGCACACAATACATGACGCCCGCAAAATATACCGACCGGTCGGCGACCCAGATCCTCAGCCTGGTGGGCAGCGTATTCTCCGGGGCGGACAATGACGACGTTTCCCTGTTCTTCATCGCCACTCACGGCGATTCCGTCACCACCTGGCAGGAATGGTACGAAGCCCCCGGATCCCTGGGATGTGTGGATCCCAATGGGCAGCTAAGCTGGCTGGACCTGTATCAGCTTGCCGGCACGCTGGAAGCGGTCCCCGGCGAGGTGGTCGTTGTCATCGAAGCCTGCGGCTCCGGCGCCGCGGTCTACGATCCCGATCATCCCGAGGAGCAGAACGCCGCCTCCCGCCTTTCCGCCGATACCGTCGTGAACGCCTTCCCCAGCCAGAAGCTGGACCGGGCTGAGGACGTGATCTACATCTATGACAAAAACGGCAGCGGGCAGATCGTCCAAAGCCGCATCGGCGAATTCCGCGTACCGGACAAGTTCTATGTGCTGTGCGCCGCCCGTTACCTGCAGGATTCCTGGGGCACCGAAGGCCCGCCCGCCCGCAACTATTTCACCCAATGGCTCACCGACGGCGTCGGCACCTCGGGCCGCATGCCCGCGGACGCCGATCGGGACGGCGTCCTGACATTGAACGAGCTGTTCTCCTACATCAGCTCCGTCGGGGACGACAGGCCCTTCGGCTCTAACGGGGATACCCAGCAGGTCCAGGTCTACCCGGTAGGCAGCTCCTATGAGCTGTTCCGGGCCGAGCCGATCTATTGATAACCGGGAACAATACGAATAACGGCGCGGGGCGCGGGAAAACCCGCGCCTCGCTCGCGTATGAGGCTGGATTACGGATATGGGCTGCCATGCGGCCTCCTTATGTTTTTGTCTTCGGGAAAAAGGGTGTTTTTCAGTTTCCCTGACAGCTCACAGAGCTGTACTGAAATGATATGGCAGCATACCGTGTTTTTTCCGCTGTTTATGACCCTGTGTTTTTTTAGGGGACGACCCTATCCGCTGTCCCATGCGCCTAAGCGCCTGATTTTCTTTTTGCCGTAAAACGTGTTATAATATTTCAAATTCCGTTGGGGAGGGAACGCCATGCCCTGGACACCGGCCCAGACCGAGGCCATCGGGGCCGACAACAGCTCCGTACTGATCAGCGCCGCCGCCGGCAGCGGCAAAACGGCGGTGCTGGTGGAACGCGTCATCCGTCTTTTGCGGGAAGGCTGCGACATCGACCGGATGCTGATCGTCACCTTCACCCGGGCAGCCGCCGCCGAAATGCGGGAGCGCATCGAGGCGGCGCTGAACAGGGAAGGGAGCTCGTCCGCCCTCAGGCGCCAGGCCGCCCGGGTGGGGCGCGCCCATATATCCACCCTGCATTCCTTCTGCCAGCGTTTTCTGAAGGACCATTTCAGCCGGGCGGGCATCGACCCTGCTTTCCGCCTGTCCTCCGAAAGCGAACTGCTGCCCCTGTGGGAGGAGGCCCTTTCCGAGGCCCTCGCCGAAACATGGACCGACCCGGATCCGGACTCCGCGGCCCTGCGGAACCAGTTCGATTACGAGGAACTGGAGGACCTCGTCCCCGCCCTGCGGCGGGCGCTGATGTCCCGGGCGGAGCCTTTCGCCTGGGCCAGGGAACGGGCAGCGGCGGGCAGCGCTTTGATGATGGCGGAACTGGAGCGGTGCGCGGACCTGAGGCTGATCGCCGCGGAAGAGCTCCTTCAGGATATGGAAGCCCTGGAAGCTGCCGGACGCCTGCCGGAAAGATACCTGGAAAACCTTCGGAGCGACCGGGCAGTCTTCGAAGGGGTCCTGCGGGACCACGCCTCCTCCGGCGCGGTGAAACTGGTGATGCTCTCCCGTAAAAAGGCGCCCCCCGACGAGGACCCCGCCCTGGCGGAAAACTACAAGGCCCTGCGGGAAGCCTTCCGCAAGGCGCTGAACGGGGCCGCCGCGGGCTGGCCCGGTACGCGGGAAGCCATGGAAAGGGCCTACGAAGCGTCGCTCCCGGCCCTGCGGGGATTGATCGATCTGTGCGAAAAGGCCGATCAGAAGTATTTCGACAAAAAGCAGCGCAAAAACCGCCTGGAATTCAGCGACCTGGAGCACCTCACCCTCCGGGTGCTTTCCGACGACGACGTCGCCCGGGAAGCCGGAGCGCGGTTCGACCACCTGTTCGTGGATGAATACCAAGACGTGTCCGGCATCCAGGAGAGCATCGTATCCCGCCTGCATCTCCCGGGGGTGAACACCCTTTTCATGGTGGGGGACGTAAAGCAGTCCATCTACCGCTTCCGGGCCGCCGACCCCACGCTGTTCATGCGCAAGTTCTTTTCCTTCCCCACGGAAAAAGACGGGGCGGAAAGGAAGATCCTGCTCAACGCCAATTTCCGCTCGGATCCCGTTTTGATCGCCGGGATCAACATGGTGTTCCGCCATGCCATGCGGCGCTCGGTCACCGAGATCGAATATGACAGCGAAAATGCCCTGATCCCCGGACTGACCTGTCCGGAGACAAAGGGCGGCGACCCCATCCGCGTGGTGGTCTTTAAGCGGGACGCCGGGGAAACGTCCGATGCGGAGGAAGAGAGCGAGGAGGAAGCGCTGACCGTTTGGCAGAAGGAATGCGCCTGGATCGCAAAGGAAATACGCAGCCTCCACGACGGGGAAAAGCTGCGCGTCGACGGGGAGCCGGTCCGCTGGCGCGACATCGTGGTGCTGCTGCGCAGCGCCGTAAACCGTTCCGGGGACCTGGCAAAGGTGCTGGAGGACAGCGGCATCCCGGTGTATTCCGAGGCCGACGCCCGTTACTGGGACCTGCCAGAGGTGCGGGACACCACCCTTTTGTGCCGGGCGGTGGTCAATCCCTGCGACGACATCGCCCTGATGGGCGCCCTGCGCTGCCCTGCCTTCGGTTTTTCGTCCGAAGAACTGGCCCTCATCCGCCTGGGAGACAGGAAGATCCCCTTCCACCGGGCTTTTTTCAGCCGCGCGGAAAAGGACGACCCCCTGGGGAGAAAATGCGCCGGGGTGCTCCGGTGCCTGGAGGAATGGCGTTTTTATTCCCGCTCTATCCCGCTGGACACCTTTTTATGGAAACTGATCGGCGAAAGCGGGCTGTACCTCAGGGCCGGGGCCGATCCTTTTCCCGAGGACGCCCGGGCGCGTCTCCGGCTGTTCGCCGAACAGGCCCAGGGCGAAAACGCCCGCCTGGACCTGAAGGAATTCCTGACGCTCCGGGAGAACGAACGCCGCGCCGGAGAACGTTCCGCGGCCCGCACCCTGTCCGACAGGGACGACGTGGTGCGCGTCATGACGATGCACAAATCCAAAGGCCTGCAGTTTCCGGTGGTCTTTATGCCGGGCCTGGCAGCGAGGTTCAAAGCCGGAAGCAATGCCGGCGTCCAGTGGGACACGGATCTGGGCGTCGCCCTGCGCGCCCTCAGCCCGGACCGGGTGGAACTGCCCAATCCGGCCCTGGCGGCGGTACGGGAAAAGAACGTCCTGAAGCAAAAGTCCGAGGAAGCCCGTCTGATGTACGTGGGCATGACCCGCGCAAAAAAGCGCCTGTACCTGCTGGGCTGCCCGCGGGATACGGAAAAAGCGCTCACCGGGCGGCACCCCACGGCGGGAAACGCCCTGAGGGCGAATTCCATGCTGGACTGGGTGCTGGACGCCCTGGGGGAGGAAGCCCTTAAAAACGAAGGGGAAACCGTTTTTCCCGGCGGTGAACGGTTCCAGATCTCCTTCCCGGAACTGAAGGGGCTTCAGGCGCGGGCGCGGGACAGGATGCCCCCGCCGCCTCGCCCGGATCTGGGTGACGGGCCCGTCCCGGCGGCTTTTATGCGGGAGGACAGGCCCCGCGTCCCGCTGAAGACCTCCGTCACCGCCCTTGCCCGGCAGATGAAGGAGAGCGGGGATGACACCGAGACCTACGAAAACAAGCGGCGGGAGATGCTGTCCCGCCCCGATGCGCGCCCTCGCTTTTTAATGGAGGATACCGGCTTGACCGGGCAGGAGCGGGGCACACTGATCCACCGGTGCCTGGGCGCGATGGACCTGGACACGATCCGCGCCGGGGATGTGCGGGGCGCGGTGGAAAAGCTGGTCCGGAAAGGCTTTTTCTCCGCCCGGGAGACGCGGGAGGCCCTCTCCCCCGCCGCCATCAGCCGGATGGCTGGTTTCTATTCCTCGCCCCTGGGACGCCGGATGCTGCGAAGCCCTGTGGTCCGCCGGGAATGGGCCTTTGACCTGCACCTGAAAAGCAGCCTGGCCGAATATGTGCAGGGTGTCATCGACCTGTGCTTCATCGAGGGGGACGAATGGGTCCTGTGCGATTACAAGACCGACCATATCCCCGCGGACCAGCTGAAGGAAAGGTACCGGGGGCAATTGGAGCTGTATAAAAAGGCCCTGGAGGACATCACGGGCCGCAGGGTGCGGCAGACGCTTTTGTATTCCCTGTCCCTGGGCAGGGAGATCCCGATCGAATAAGCGAAGGCGGGGGCACCCGTGCCCCCTAAGCCCCCGGCGAAGAAACGCTGTCCGGGGAAGGGAACTGACATCGTTGAATGATCATCTGAAAGGAAAATGAAAATGGACAATCCAAAGTATATGGAGATCACCGTTTCCACCACCTCCTCCGCCTCCGATGCGGTATCCGACGCCCTGATGGCCCTGGGGGCGGCCGGCACCCAGATCCTGGACCGGGCGGACCTGCCGGACACGGACCATCCCCTGCACGACTGGGAACTGATGGACCAGAGCGTGATCGACGCCATGCCCGAGGACGTGCAGGTGAAAGCCTGGTATCCGGAGGAAGAGGCGGCGCGGATCCTTGAGACCCTTGCCGCTCGCCTGCCGCTCCTGCGCCGCACCCTCTCGGACCCCGGAACGCTGAAGATCACCACCGCCGAGGCCGAACAGACCGACTGGAGCGAAAACTGGAAGAAATACTACAAGCCCTTCCGGGCCGGCAAGCGCCTTGTGATCAAGCCCACCTGGGAAAGCTGGGATCGGCAGGAGGGCGACCTGGTGGTGGAAATGGACCCCGGCATGGCCTTCGGCACCGGCACTCACGAAACCACCGCCCTGTGTGTTGAAATGATCGAGGAATACTACCGCGGCGGCGCTTTTCTGGACGTGGGTACCGGCAGCGGCATCCTGGCCATCTGCGCCGGGCTGCTTGGAGCCGGCGACGTGACCGCCGTGGACATCGACCCCGACGCGGTGCGGGTGGCAAAAGAAAACGTGGAAAAGAACGGACTTCAGGGCAAGGTGGACGTAAGGCAGGGCGACCTGATCAAAGGTTTGGACCGGTCCTTCGACTTTGCCGCAGCCAACATCCTGGCCCCCATCGTATGCCTCCTTTGCGGGCCGCTGTTCAGCCACCTGAAGCCGGGGAGCCTCTTCATCTGCTCCGGCATCCTCGCGGAGCAGGAAGACACGGTGCGAAAAGCCCTTGCCGACAGCGGCTACCGCGTCCTGGAGGTCCGCCGCAAAAAAGACTGGGTGGCCTTCGCTGCCAAAAGGCCCTGAATGCCTGACAGGAGGTGCGCATGCGCGTATTGCTGAACGTATCCTACCTGGGCACGAATTATGTGGGATGGCAGTTCCAGGAAAACGGGATCAGCGTCCAAGAGACCCTGGAAAAGGCCTTATTTGAGGCCACCGGGCTGCAAACCCGCGTGACCGGGGCCAGCCGGACCGATTCCGGGGTCCACGCCCTTGGCCAGCGGGCCCATTTCGACACGTCGGCGACCATCCCGGCCGAAAGGTATCCCTTCGTCCTCAACCGGTACCTGCCCGAGGACGTGCGGGTGATGCTCGGTCAGCGTGTGCCCGAGGATTTCCACGCCCGTTTCGCCGCCCGGCAAAAGACCTATACCTACCGCATCTACAACGCCCCCCATCCCTCCGCCATCACCCACGCGATCTCCTGGCACGTGCCGCTGCCCCTGGACACGGAAAGCATGGACCGCGCCGTCCAAACGATCCTCGGGACCCACGATTTCGCCGCATTCGCCGCCGCCGGCGGCCAGGCGAAAACCACCGTCCGCGAAATGCTGGACGCGTCTGTCACGCGCTTTGGGCCGATGATCGAGATCAGCGTCACCGGTACGGGCTTCCTTTACAACATGGTGCGCATCATCTCCGGCGCCCTCGCTTATGTCGGCCTGGGCAAGCTGGACGGTGACTGCTTTTCCAGGGCCCTCAAAAGCCTGGACCGGCTGGACCTGGGCGTCACGGCCCCGCCCCAGGGGCTGGAACTGACCCGCGTATGCTATGACCCGGCCCTCGGGATCAAAGACCCTTGAAAAAACATCGCCTTGGTCATATAATAGTCAGAGATGTTTTCACAGGAGGACGGAATATGCCGGAAGAGATCCACGTAGGCGACGTGATCCGGACAAAGAAAAAGCACCCCTGCGGCAGCGATCAGTGGACCGTGACCCGCAACGGCGCGGACATCAAGATGAAATGCGAGGGCTGCGGCCGCGTGGTCATGCTGGACCGGGAAACCTTCCTCCGCCGCCGCAAGGCTCTTTTGGTCCGCGGGACGGGAGACACCTTCCCGCTGCCGCCCGCTACGGAACTGTCGGAACCATAATATTTTCATCATGAGGCGCCGTTTTTTCGGTCCGGCCCTCATCTCAGGAGGTTTCAATGCGCACTGCTATCTACGGTGCCGGCTCCCTGGGCATCGTCCTGGGCGCTTATCTTTCCAAGGCAGGCGTCGACATCACCCTGGTCCACCACAGGCGGGAAATGGTGGACACCCTGAACGAAAAAGGCGCCCGGGTGATCGGAAAGGTTGAAATGACGGTCCCCGTCCGTGCCGTCCTGCCCCGGGAGATGGACGGGTTCTACGACGTGGTCTTCCTGTTGACAAAGCAGCTGGACAACGCCCGCAGCGCCCAGTTCCTGAAATCCCGGCTCGGTGAAAACGGCGTCCTGTGCACCATGCAGGACGGCCTGCCCGAAAAAGAACTGGCGGACATCCTGGGCCAGGGGCGGGTGCTGGGCTGCACCGTCGCCTGGGGCGCCACCCTGGTGGAGGACGGCGTTTCACGCCTGACCAGCGACGCGTCCTCCATGACCTTCGGGCTGGGGCCCTGGGATGGCCATTGGGACCGGCGCTGCGACGATGTAAAGAACGTGCTTGAGACCATGTGTCCGGTGGACGAGGTCCACGACCTGGCCGGGACCCGCTGGTCCAAATTGCTGATCAACGCCGCCTTTTCCGGCATGGGAACGGTCATCGGCGGCACCTTCGGGGACTGCGTGCGCGGCGACAGATGCCGCCGCCTCACCCTCCAGGCCATCCAGGAATGTATCCTGACCGGCCGCGCCGCCGGGGTCTCCTTCGCCAAAGTCCAGGGCAAGGACATTGAAGCCCTGCTTTACTATAAAAGCCCTATCAAAAAAAACCTGGCCCTGAAGATCCTTCCCCTGGCCATCCGCAAGCACGCCGCCATCGAGCCCGGCATGCTGCAGGACATCAAAAAGGGCAAAAGATGCGAGATCGACGCCATCAACGGCTCTGTATGCCGGGAGGGCGACCGCACAAACATCCCCACCCCGGTCAACGACCGCATCGTCGAGGTGATCCACCGCATCGAAGAAGGGGAACTTGCGCCCGGGGAGGAAAACCTGAGGGAATTCAACGATATCGACTGCTGATATTTATAACGAAACAAGGGGCTGCTGCGCAAGCAACAGCCTCTTATTATTCGTCATATTTGTCCTTCTCCTCCATCCAAACGCTCCTTTTCCCGTATACGTCGGTGATCTCCACGGCGGCGAAGGGGCTCGCGGGCATGGATAGGGACGCGGCCAGGGCCGGGGTTTCGCGGGTGCGCCGGCTGAGGGCCGAAACGGTGAAAACCCCGTCCCTGTTTTCGCCCACGGCCCAGGTGTCGGCCTCGTCCAGGCCGCCCTTCCCATAGCTCTTCAGGGTAAAGATCAGGCTGTCTCCCTCCCGGACGCATTCGCACTCCAGCTCTCCGCCGTCCGCGGCGGAAGGCAGATCCACCGTCAAGTCGCAGTCGACCAGTCTGCGCCGGGCCGTCAAAACCGCCAGGGACGAAACATCGGTCATCAGGAAGGGCCTGCCCAGGGCCGCCGACGCCGCCCCGGTAGAGCCGCTGCCGCAGCACAGGTCCGCCACCAGGTCCCCGGGAAGGGTCACAGGCAGCAGCACACGCTCCAAAAGCGCCTGCGGCTTCTGGGTGTCGTAGCCGGTGCGCCGCGGATCCCTCTGCTGCAGGTGGGATATGTCGGTCCACACATCGCCGGGATACACCGGGTCGTCGTCATAATAGGTATAGATCTTCCCGCCCGAACGGATGGTCCTGTATGCCCGTCCATTTTCATCCACCTGGCGGCGCATATGGTTTTTACGGTTGTCCTCCCGCCTGATCGGCACGGCCTTCAGGTCGAAATCCATGTCCCTGCCCTTGCGGTAAAAAAGGATGGTGTCATGCTTGGTCGGGAAGCGTTTCGTGGTCCTGCCGCCGCTCTGGTAAGACCAGATGATCTCGTTGACGAAATGATCCGCGCCGAAAACATCGTCGCACATGATCCTTGCCCAGGCGCTCTCCCGGGGGTCCAGGTGCAGAAAAAAAACACCCCTCCCGTCAAGCAGCGTCCACGCGCTGAAGATCAGCGACCGGAGGAAGGCGTGGTATTCCTCCCGGCTTTCGTTCCTGTCCGAATAGGCCGGTACCGTCAGGGAACTTTTGTCCCCGGCCCAGTCCTTCTCCCCCACCTTCTGGCGCATCACAAAGGATCCCCCGGTATTGAAGGGCGGGTCGATGTATACGCATTTCACCCCGCCTGCGTATTCCCGCAGCGGCACCGTTCCGTCCGCCAGAATGATCCTGCCTTTGACCTCCCCGCCGGGGATCCGCTCCCTGTGGGAAGGCACTGGAACAAACCTCATTTTTCCGTACCCCAAAGCATTTCTTCCCTTGTCTCATACAGGATGCGCTCCCGCAGGGCGGCAAGGAACCGCGCGTGCTCTTCGCTCTCCGCCAGGATCTTCGCCGCTTCCCCGGCCGCCGAAACGAACTCCGGTGACAGTCCCTCCTTGCCGGCCGCATACAATGGGCACACCCAGGAGGAACGGCGGTCCATCACCGCCTTCCCGCCGGCGGTGGGCCGAAGGGGAAAGAACCTGCAGGAAAGGGGCCTCTCCTTCCTGTCGCAGTGTCCGAAGCAGGTGACGATGGCCCCGTCCGGGACAACGCTTTCATCCTTCAGTACAGTGAAATCCGCGCTGTTATGGTACAGCGCTTCCTCGCCCGGGAAAAGCAGCATGCCGCCCTTGCCGTTTTCATCCTGCCTGCAGCAGGCATGGCCGCAGATACGCCCGCAGTCTGAATTAAGGGGTGTGACCTCCTCCAGTATTTTCCTAGCCCTTACGACCCTTTCCAGCGCGTCCATCCTTTTCCCTCCCGAAAGTCCTGTCAGCGCCATTTTACCACGCCGCTTTGCCGCAGGGCAAGACATTTGCCGCCTTCTGCGGGCGGAAGCCGCGGAAACGCTTCGATTGACAACCCGGTGTGAATTCGCTATCATAAAGCCGAAGCAGGAGGGATATTTATGACGGAAACGCTTCAAAAGCATTTTCCCGACCCGGTTATGTACGCCATGGAGCGCCTGAACGCCGCCGGATTCCGGGCCGCCGCCGTGGGCGGATGCGTCCGGGATGCGCTGCTGGGCGTACAGCCCCACGATTTCGACCTGACCACCTCCGCCCTGCCGGAGCAAATGAAGCAGGTCTTTGAAAACGATACCCTGAAGGAGACCGGTGCCCGTCTGGGCACGCTGACCCTGATCAGGGACGGCATGGAGGTGGAGATCACCACCTTCCGCACCGACGGCGACTACCTGGACGGCAGGCACCCCGACGCCGTGCGTTTTACAACAGAGCTGACCGAGGACCTGGCCCGGCGGGATTTCACGATCAACGCAATGGCCTGGGAATACGGCGCGGGCCTCAGGGATCCCTTCGATGGGCTGAAGGACATCGAAAACAAGCTGATCCGCTGCGTGGGCGACCCGGCCCGCCGCTTTGAGGAAGACGCTCTCCGGATGCTCCGCGCCTTGCGTTTCGCCGCCCGCCTGGGTTTTGCCCTGGAGGACGGCACCGCCCGCGTCATGGAGGAAAAAAAGGAACGCGTGGCCCTGCTCAGCCGGGAAAGGATCTGCGAGGAGATCACCGGCATGCTGGTTTCCCCCTTCTTCCTCGACGCCGCCCTGAAATACGACGGAGTGCTCCTGGAAGCCCTCCCCGAGCTGAAGCCCATGAAGGGCTGCCCCCAGGAATGCATTTACCATTCCTGGGACGTATGGGAGCACAGCCTGCGCACGGTGGACCTGTCACCCAGGGATCCCGTGGTCCGGTGGGCGGCCCTTCTTCATGACTGCGGAAAGCCTGCGACCCACACCCGGGACGCGGACGGCGTGGACCATTTTTACGGGCACCCGGCCAAGGGCGCCATGCTGGCGGACGGGCTCTGCGCGTCCCTGAACATGCCCTCTGCCTGGCGTTCCCGCATCCACATGCTGGTGCTGCGCCATGACGAACGCTTTTCCCCCGGCGACATGCTGCTGCTGGTTTCCCGTATCGGGCTCAACAACGCCCGTGACCTGTGTCTTCTGCACATGGCGGACCAGGGGGCCCACAGCCCGATGGTCGCCCGCCGGGCCCGGTGGACCAACGCCCTTCTGGACGAGATCGACCGGATCGAGCGTGACGGCGACTGCTGGAGCCTGGAACAGCTGGCCGTCAGCGGCAGGGACATGCTGACCCTGGGCATCTCCGGCCCGGCCGTGGGTGAAATGCTCCATTACCTTTTGGAGGCTGTGGTGCGCTTCCATGTGCCCAACGACCACGACCTTCTGATGCAGGCCGCCAAGGCCCATTACGAAAGAACGGTGACCGCCTTCACGCCCCATGAAAACAGCGGGAACGGCGGCGGCAAATAGCGCAGGCGCCGATCCCGCTTTGATCATAGGCAGCGGAAAACCGCGGATCCAAAAAAAGCACAGAGGCAGATCGCTCACAGCGTCTGTCTCTGTGCTTTTTCTTAAAGCGTTATTTGACCACGATATTCAGCAGCCGTCCCGGGACAAAGACCACCTTTACGATGGTCTTGCCGGCGGTGTAGCGCTCCACTTCGGGATCGGAGGGCAGGTCGCGCTAGGCGTCGGCCTTCGTCAGATCGGCGGGTACCATGATCCGTCCGCGGACCTTGCCGTTGACCTGCACCGCGATCTCCACCTCGCTCCTGACGAGGGCTTTTTCGTCCCACTCGGGCCAGGGCTGGTGATGGATGGGATCCGCGTGGCCCAGGTTCTGCCAGATCTCCTCGCAGATATGCGGGGTGAAGGGCGACAGGATCAGCAGCAGGGCTTCCATGTCCGCTTGGGTGACGGAAGGCTGGGCGCACATCTCGTTGACCAGGCCCATCATCGCCGCGATGGCGGTGTTGAACTTCATCTTCTCGATGTCTTCGGACACCTTCTTGATGGTCTCGTGGAGGGTGGTGTTCAGGACCGGGGAGAAGGCTTTCCCGGGCACGATGTTTTCCTGCAGGCGCCACACGCGGTCCAGGAACTTGCGGCAGCCTTTGGCGCCGTTGGTGGACCACGGGATCGCCTGGTCGAAGGCGCCCATGAACATCTCATAGCAGCGGAAGGCGTCCGCGCCGATCTCGTCCACCACGTTGTCGGGATTGATCACGTTGCCGCGGCTCTTGGACATCTTTTCGCCGTCCGCGGCCAGGATCATGCCCTGGGCCGTACGTTTGGCATAGGGCTCGGGGCAGGATACCTCCCCAAGGTCATACAGGAACTGATGCCAGAACCGGCTGTAGAGCAGGTGGCGGGTGACGTGCTCCATGCCGCCGTTGTACCAATCCACCGGCATCCAGTAGTCCAGTTCCTTCCTGTCGGCGAATGCCTTGTCGTTGTGGGGATCACAGTACCGCAGGAAATACCAGCTGGAGCCGGCCCACTGGGGCATGGTGTCTGTCTCGCGCTGGGCGGGGCCGCCGCACTTGGGGCAGGAACAGTTCACAAACTCGGGGATCCGGGCCAGGGGGCTCTTGCCGTCGGTCCCGGGTTCAAAATTTTCCACGTCCGGCAGGCGCAGGGGCAATTCCTCATAGGGCACGGCAACGACGCCGCACTTCGGGCAGTGGACCAGCGGGATGGGTTCGCCCCAATAGCGCTGGCGGTTGAAGGCCCAGTCTTTCATTTTGTACTGGACGCCGGCCCGGCCGCAGCCCAGCTTTTCCACTTCCTCAACGGCGCGGGCGATGGAATCCTTCTTGTTGGTGAAGCCATTCAGGAAGCCGGAATTGATCATTTCGCCGTCGCCCGTGTAGGCTTCCTTCTCAATGTCCCCTCCCTTGATGACCTGCACGATGTCGATGCCGAACTTGTGGGCGAATTCCCAATCGCGCTGGTCATGAGCGGGCACAGCCATGATGGCGCCGGTGCCGTAGCCCATCATCACGTAGTCGGACAGATAGATGGGGACCACCTTACCGGTCAGCGGGTTCACTGCGGCCAGTCCCTCCAGCTTCAGACCGGTCTTGTCCTTCACCAATTGGGTACGCTCGAATTCGGTCTTTTTGGCGCATTCCTCGCGGTAGGCAAGCACCGCGTCCATGTTGGCGATGCGCGCGGCGTATTTGTCGATCAGAGGATGCTCCGGAGCCATGACCATGAAGGTGACGCCGAAGAGGGTATCGGGGCGGGTGGTATAGATCTCGATGGTCTCGTCCAGGCCCTCAAAGGGAAAGCGGACGAAGGCTCCGGTGGACTTGCCGATCCAGTTCACCTGCTGCTGGGCAATGTTCTCCGGGTAATCGACGGTCTTCAGGCCCTCCAGCAGGCGGTCGGCGTATTTCGTGATGCGCAGGTACCATACGTCCTTGGGCAACTGCACCACGTCGTTGTGGCATACGTCACACTTGCCGCCCTGGGAATCCTCGTTGGACAGCACCACCTTGCAGAAGGGGCAGTAATTGACCAGCGTCTTGTCCCGGAACACCAGGCCGTGCTCAAACATCTTCAGGAAGATCCACTGGGTCCATTTAAAATAATCCGGGTCGGTGGTGTCCACTTCCCTGGTGTAATCAAAGGAGAAGCCCAGCATCTGCAGCTGTTTGCGGAAATGGTCGATGTTCTCCCTGGTCACATGGGCCGGATGAATGTGATTTTTGATGGCGTAGTTCTCTGTCGGCAGGCCGAAGGCGTCCCAGCCGATGGGGAAAAGCACGTTATAGCCCTGCATCCGCCGCTTCCGGCTGATGATGTCCATGGCGGTGTTGGACCGGGGATGACCCACGTGGAGGCCGGCTCCGGACGGATAGGGAAACTCGATCAGCCCGTAAAACTTGGGCTTGTCGTGGCTCGCTTCCGCCTCAAAGGCATGGGTCTCGGCCCAGATCTTCTGCCATTTGGGCTCGATGGATTTCGGGTTGTAGGGTTGGATAGGCATTTGGGGATCCTCCTTGTATAATGGAAATGGTTGAATATCCTTCAAGGCCTGCGGCCCGTGTCCTGGCTTTAAAATCCTGTTTCGCCGCCTCAGCGGCGAAGCGGCTGGCCGAACATCCACTCCACAGCCTTCACGATCCAATGGGACCAGAAGACCATATCGTGGATCCCGGGGCCCTCGTGGTATTCGTGCGGCACTTTCTCCGCTTCCAGGAATCTGTGCATGGCGCGGTTGGGCTCGATCAGGAAGTCCTCCGTACCGCAGCACAGATACAGGTCCGGGATCTTTTTCCCCGCGGCTTTCAGCTTTTTCACCAGCGTCTCCGGGTTGGCGTCGCTTTCCTCCACCCGGTCCAGGTCGCCGAAGCAGGCGCGGTAGTACTCGTAATTGGCCACGCCGTTGTCCTCCCCCGGCTTCATTCCGGCAATGCCGTGGACGATGAGAGCGGACGACAGGCAGGCCGCCCTGCCGAACTGTTCCGGATAGGCCAGGGCCGTGTGCAGCGCCCCGAACCCACCCATGGAAAGGCCGGCAATGCAGGTGTCCTGCGCGCTTTTTGCCAGGCCGAAGGTCCTGCGGACGTAGTCCGTCAGTTCCTCGCCCACCATGGACTGGTAGGCGCTGCCGGTAGCGGCCCCGTTCAGATAGAAGGAATTCTCCGCCGTAGGCATGACGATGGCGAAGTTGTACTTCTCCGGAAGATCGGCCGGCACCCAGTTCTCCGACATGCCGGTGTAGCCGTGCAGAAGGAACAGGGTGCGCATAGGTCCTTTCGGCTTTTCCCGCCCGCTGTCCAGGCGGTAATCGTTGGGGATGAGCATCTCAAAGGATGTCATCCGGTGCAGGCAGTTGGAAAAATACCGAATATGAAAGACTGCCACGATACTGACCTCCCGATGCGGAAGGCAGGCCCGAATACGGACAGCCTCCCATGATATCCGGCCGCTGACAAGGCCTGAAGAACCTCTTCGGGGCAACGAAAAAACCGCTCCGCCCCTGCTTATGCAAAGACGAAACGGCTGCAAACGATCATCTGCGCGTTCCGCGGTACCACTCTGCTTCTTTCCCGCTGTGCGAGGGAAAGCTCTCGTCGGCGCTGTATCGGGCGCGTCCCGCCGGCCTCTCTCCGGCCACTCCCGGGCGAGCGGCCCATCTTCCGCGGCCGCCTCGCACCCCCCGACGGCTCTCTGTTCGCGGAACGGAAAGGCGTTCCCGTTCATCGTGTGAAAAAGAGTATAGCATTGTTTTGCGAGAAAGGCAAGCGGTTTTTCTCCGATCACGCGCCATGTCCGGCCGCGCACGCCAAAACGGGGCCCATGCCGCCGTTGAGGGCTTCCGCCGGACCTGCAGCACGATCCCCTCTGGCCTTTTTACTTATTCTGTGATATTCTGGGTCAGGGGCGAAGAACGCCCGCCAGACGCGGACCAGGAGGAGAAGATCAATGGCTTTCACGGACATCACCCACATCATATGGGACTGGAACGGCACACTGCTGGACGACGCCGCCTACTGTCTGGACCTGACGGACCGTCTTTTGCGCATCTTCCGCCTTCAGCCGATGGAGACCCTGGAAAACTACCGGGAGCGCTTCGGCTTCCCGGTGATCGATTATTACGGCCAGCTGGGCTTCGACCGTCAGATCTTTCCCGAGGTCGCCGTCATCTGGATGGACGCCTATATGAAAAATGAAAGATCCATCCCCCTGCACGCCGACGCGGCGGAGGTGACCGAAAAGATCCGCCAAATGGGCATCCGACAGGTAATCGTATCGGCCTCCAAGCTGGAAAACCTTCTCAGTCAGCTTGCCGCCCGTCCCCAGTTCGCCCATTTCGACCCGCCCCGGGGCCTGGGCGACATTTACGCCGGCAGCAAAAAGGACATTGCCCTGAAATGGATGGCCGATACCGGCGCGGACCCGAAAAGGACCCTGCTGGTGGGCGACACCCTCCACGACCTGGAGGTGGCCCGTGCCCTGGGCTGCGGCTGCATCCTGGTGGAAAACGGGCACCAGTCCGCGTCCCGCCTCCGTGCCGCCGGCGCCAGGACCGTCCCGGATCTTACGGGGCTGTATGCCCTGCTCCGGGACGGGGCGGCGGAATAAACGGAAACGCCAAACCGGCTTTCCGGCGCTTTTATGGCCTTGTGTGCCGGACGGGATCTTTTTTCAGCCGCGAAAAAACAGTTTTTTGCTTTTCCGCGGCTTTTTTGTCGGTATTGGGTCTCGGGCAAATAAAAAAAGCCCTTCAAGGGCTCCGCCAAACAAAAAACCCGTCCACTCGGAACGGGCGCTGGCACCTCCAATGGGATTCGAACCCATGTTTCCGCCTTGAGAGGGCGGTGTCCTAGGCCACTAGACAATGGAGGCAAAATGGCTGGGGAACTAGGATTTGAACCTAGACAATACGAGTCAGAGTCGTA
>JAFWWK010000118.1 GCA_017523615.1 Clostridia bacterium | reverse complement strand
GCAGGCGAGATGGCGAAGGGAGGGAAAACAAGTGTCTGAAGTTCGCGTCAAGGAAAACGAGTCGCTGGAAAGCGCGCTGAAACGGTTCAAACGGCAGTGCGCCAGGGCCGGTGTTCTGGCTGAAGTCAGGAAGCGGGAACACTACGAGAAGCCCAGCGTGAAGCGCAAGAAGAAGGCGGAAGCCGCTCGGAAGCGCAAGTATTGATCTTCTCATGATCTGGTCCAAAGGGAGAGGCGCGCAAGCCCTCTCCCATTTTTTGACCCTCCGGGGAGGAGAACGCACGGAACAAGCCGCATCGTTCTCTTCCACGGCTTCCGTTTTTCCCGCCGGTATCCGGCGGGGGGAGGAAAAGCATGGAACAGACCGGGTTGTTCGATTCCCCCGCCGCCGAACCCCTGGCGGCGCGGGTGCGGCCGACGGACCTGGACGGCTTTTTCGGGCAGGAGCACCTCCTGGGGCCGGGAAAGATCCTCCGGCGCCTCATCGAGGAGGACCGGGTGCCCAGCATGGTGCTCTGGGGCCCGCCCGGGGTGGGCAAGACCACCCTGGCACGGATCATCGCCGGCAGGACCCACAGCCGCTTTGTGGATTTTTCGGCGGTGACCAGCGGCATCCGGGAGGTCCGGCAGGTGATGGAGGAGGCCGGGCGCGCCCGGCGTTTCGGGGAAAGGACCATCCTGTTCGTGGATGAGATCCACCGTTTCAACAAGGCCCAGCAGGACGCCTTCCTGCCCTATGTGGAAAACGGCACCGTCACCCTGATCGGCGCCACCACCGAAAACCCGTCCTTCGAGGTGAACAGCGCCCTTTTGTCCCGTTGCCGCGTGTTTGTGTTCCGGGCGCTGGAGACCGATGACATCGAACGCCTTTTGGACAGGACCGTTTCCGATCCCCGGGCCTTCCCGGACCGCCGGGTCAGTCTGACCGAGGATGCGCGCCATGCCCTGGCGGTGTTTTCCAACGGCGACGCCCGCACTGCCCTGAGCGTGCTGGAGATGGCTGCGGACCTGCAGGAAGAAAAGGACGGCGCCGTCACGGTGGACGAGGCGGCCCTCAGGGAGTGCACCGGGCGCAAAAGCGTCCTGTATGACAAAAAGGGCGAGGAGCATTACAACCTGATCAGCGCCCTGCACAAGTCCATGCGCAATTCGGATCCCGACGCGGCGGTGTATTACCTTGCCCGGATGCTGGAGGGCGGGGAGGACCCGCTTTATATCGCCCGGCGGGTGGCCCGGTTTGCCGCCGAGGACGTGGGCATGGCCGATCCCCGGGCGCTGGAGATCGGCGTGGCCGCCTTCCAGGCCTGCCATATGATCGGCATGCCGGAGTGCGGCGTGCACCTGACCGAGGCGGTGGTGTACATGAGCCTGGCGCCCAAATCCAACGCCCTGTATGTGGCCTATGAAAACGCCCGGTCCGACGCGGCGAACACCCTGGCCGAGCCCGTGCCGCTGCATATCCGCAACGCGCCCACCAAACTGATGGAAGAGATCGGCTACGGCAAGGGCTATCAGTACGCCCACGACACCGAGGAAAAGCTGACGGCCATGTCCTGCCTGCCCGACAGCATGGCGGGGAAACGCTATTACCTGCCCACCGACCAGGGCCTGGAGGCAAAATACGGCGCCAGGCTGGAGGAGATCCTTGCCTGGAAAAAGGCCCGCGGCGGAAAATGAACGCGGGAAGCGGTTTTCGGTCTCATCAGTGCGGACGGTATGAGGGGCCGTCCCCCGCAAGACAGATCCTCTCAACATAAAGCCATGAATGAAAAGAAAAAGACCGGCGGATATATCCTGCCGGCGGTATTATGCAATCTTCTGTGGGGAAGCGCCATCCCCTTCATCAACATAGGTTATCGCCTTTTCGGGATCGGCGGAGGAGACACTGGCAGCCAGATGCTTTTCGCGGGATGCCGGTTCTTCCTGGCGGGGCTGATGACGGTGCTGTTCCGCAGCCTGACGCTCCGCCGGCCGGCCCTGCCCCAGGGAACAAAAGGCTGGCGCGCAGCCGGGGTCCTCTGTCTTTTCCAGACGGTGGGGCAGTACGTCTTCTTTTATATCGGCGTGGCCAACACCCCGAGCGTCAGGGCTTCCATCATCCAGGGACTCGGGGCCTTCGTATCCATTCTGATCGCGGCCTGGGTCTTCCGGTATGAAAAAATGGACCTGCACAAATGGCTGGGCGGCATGCTGGGCGTGCTGGGGGTGGTGGCTGTTACCCTGAACGGAAGCGCGGAAGGAAGCGTGAAGCTGACCGGCGAGGGTTTTTTGATCCTGTCGATGGTCTGCAGCGCCTTCAGCGCCGGGCTGATCAAGCATTTCGCCTCCGGACAGGATCCGGTGGCCCTGTCGGGATGGCAGTTCATCCTGGGCGGATGCGTCCTTGCCGCCGCAGGACTTGCTTCCGGGGGACGCCTGCGCCCGGATGGGATCGCCGCCTGGGGGGTCCTCGGGTACCTGGCGCTGCTCAGCGCGGCTGCCTATGGGATCTGGGCGGTGCTTTTGAAGAAGCATCCCGTATCCAAGGTGGCGGTGTTCATGTTCCTGCAGCCCATCTTCGGGGTGATCCTGGGATTGATCCTGGTGGATCAGCCCCTCACCCTTCCAGCTTATCGCTACGGCCTGGGCCTGGTCCTGGTGTCGAACAGCATCTGGATCGTCAACCGGGCGGAAGAAAGAGCATAAAGACAGGGAGAAAACAAAACGCGCCTCTGCGGAATTGCGATCCGCGGAGGCGTGTTTTTCATTGTGCGCCGGGCATGGCCCATTGAAATCAATCCCGGAAAATACATTGCAAATATGAAGTTTTTTATGGTAATATGTCCTTCGGATGTCCGGAAAAAAAGGACGGCTGTCGGCAGGAGCGCAGCTGTGTGAAAAAAAACGCCGGGACGTGACGGTGAACAGGAGGTATCGGCAGAAAATGAAGATCAGGGAAGGTTTTATGCTTCGCGAAGTGGCCGGGAGCCATGTGGTGGTCCCCGTGGGGAAGGCTTCGGAGGTATTGAACGGGATCATCCGTCTCAATAACAGCGGTGTCCTGCTCTGGGGACTTTTGCTGGACGGGGCGGACGAAAAAAGCCTTGCCGCAAAGCTGATAGAGCAATACGATATTTCGGAGGATCAGGCGGCGCGGGACGTCGGCGTGTTCCTGGAGTCCCTGGAAAAGATCGGCTGCCTGGAGAAATGATCCGTTTCCTGCCCGAAACGGCGTATTATTACTGCCGGGACGGCGGCTTTTCCCATTCCGTCTCCGGAAGCGGGCTGTGACCGGAGCGCAGGCACCGGAGGGAATGACAACCAGATAATAAGCTTTGGCCGCGGCTCCCGGGAGCCGCGGCCGCGTTTGTCTCATACTGATCCTGTTTAAAAAGGCTAAATGCCTTTTTATAGCGCCGAAGGCGCGTTCAGGATCGCATGAGACGGTATGACGCGCTTTGCGCGGCATGAGCGTGCGCAGCACGCGGATTCTCAAATTGATAATATCAATT
>JAFWWK010000117.1 GCA_017523615.1 Clostridia bacterium | reverse complement strand
TGGACTTCTCCGTTGCCTTCTTCCATACCCAGGTGTATTTGTTGGCATTGGCTTCAGGTACTGTTCTATTCTGATCTCCTCCATGATCTGGTCAAATGTCACTACCGGATCGCAAATATCCAAAATATCCGCGATATATACTGGTAATCTTCCCTGCTTTGGACTATACTGTCTCTGGTATTGTTTCATCACAAGAACATTATACCAAAAAAAGTGCCTCCTTGCCTTTTTTCAAAGGTCAGAGGCACTTTTTGTTTCTTCCCGTTGGGTCTGTCACTTTTTTCACAGCCCCCGTTTGTATGGCTTCAACGAAAGTGGGATTTGTGCCGGTATGCAGTCGCTTCAGTTCCGGGCACATCTCCTGCTTCAGCATGGCGTCCAGGCCGGACAGGCACTATGATCCCCTGGAGGAATCGCAGACCATCTTCCCGTCGATCAGGATCCTTCCTTCAGTGGTTGCCGCCAGGCCTGCGGTCATCCTGATTGTGGCGGGTTTTCCTCAGCCGGACAGTCCCGGAAGGGTAAGGGGGCCCGGTCGTCTTTCTCAAGGTCCAGATCGTCCGCCTCGATGAATTTGTCAAAATTTTTGACAACATTGTTCAAGCAGGATCCCGGGCATTTATCAGCCCCCTATTCCCTTGTCAAAGGACGCGCCTGTCAGTTTGTTGATGACGGCATTGATAATGATGATGATCAGCACGATCAACAGCGTCACCGCGCTTCCATACTGGGCGTACCCCGTTTCGTTGAACGAAAACAGCATGGTGGTCAGAAGGAACCTGGCATAGGGCACGAGAAGCGTAAACAGAGCCACCTCGCGCATGACCGAGATGACCGGCAGCAGATAGCCGGATATAATGCTGCTCTTCTGGATCGGAAAAAGGATCCTGGTCATCCTCCCGGTCCAGGGCACGCCGAAGATCACGGCGGCCTCCTCGATCTCCGGGGCGATCTGGAGCATGGAATTGACGCCGCTTCGGGATGCAAAAGGCAGAAATTTAACGGCTGAAACCAGGATCAAGAGCCCGAAGGTGCCATACAGGAAGTTAAAGGTGCCTCCCGTCGCCACGGCCAGGTAAATGGTCGCAAAGGCCATGGCAGGCATCAGGTACGGGAAAAACGCCAGGCTTTCCACGATCCTGGCCAGCTTGGTCCCCCGGCAGCGGGCACAGGAGTAACCGATCACCATACCGCATGTGCCGACCACCGCGGACACAGACAAGGCCAGAAGGACCTGCCTCCCCAGGGCGCTCCACATGGTGGGGTTCAGCAGGATGCCTGCCACCATGCCCGTTTCATAGGCCGAATTCTCCGTGCCGATCCAGAAATGCAGGGTCATGTTGGACAGGCTGTAATTGCCGGGCTGCCGTATCACGCTCTCCAGGGCAAAGGACACCAGAGGCATGATCGCAAAGAAGCATGTAAACAGGATGAGGACGGTGCAGATGAAGACATTCGCGCCTCTCAGCCTGACAAGGGATACCTGACCGGATTTGCCGGTCACGGTGGTAAACGACTTTCTTTGTCCGGTAAAGTGCTGGTTGATGCCCAGGATCAGACAGCCTAGCAGGATGGAAACAAAAGCGATGATGTATCCCTGCCCGGCGTAGCCCGCGTTGATCAGGGCACGCATTTTTGTGGAAAGGGTATAGCATTTGACAGCCGACCCCAGGAACACCGGAACCGTATAACTTGAAAATCCGGAGGAGAAGATCAGCAGAAAGGTGGACAGGATCGCGGGCATTACGATGGGCACCGTAATGCGGCGGATGATGGTGCCGCGGCTCGCTTTCAGTATGGTAGCGCTTTCCTCAAGGGTGGCGTCCATATTTTTCAGGATGCCACCGATCAAAAGATACGCGAAGGGTGAATAATGCAGCCCGATGACCACGATCATCGGGAAAATCCCGTAAACGAACCATTCGGGCATGCACACCCCAAACAGGGATTCCACCATGCCTATGTTGCCTCCGCCCACCTTGCTGTTCTGGAACATGTTGGTCCAGAACAAAGCCAGGGTCCATGCAGGCATCATATACGGGAACACAAATACGGAAGAAATGAATTTCTTGGCCTTCAGGTCGGACCGGGTAATGAACCAGGCCACCGTTCCTCCTATCAGGATGCCGAGGATCCCGGCGCCGGTGGCCACGATCAGGGAATTGACCAGCGGCGTCCAGAAATTGACGCGGCTCCAGTCATCCCCTGCGAACAGCTTGCTGAAGTGATACAGCGTATGCGTGCCCACGGGCGAACGGGTGGCACGCTGCTCACTGCCCGCATGGACGGTGAACATATTGCCGAGCATTGTGATCATAGGGAACAGGCTGAGTGCCGCCAGCACCACCAGGAAAATCAGCAGGATCACATGGGACGGCTTCCGGAAAAAAGCGGTAAAGCGGTACCTGCGCGGCTCTTTTCGCAGTTCCTTTCGGCGTATCGTCATGGACGGGACCCCCTTGTCCGGAGAAAAAAGCTTTAAAAAAGGCGCAGGCTGAGGGCCTGCGCCTCCCTGGCTTCAGATCAGCCCACGCGGACGGCGATGAACTCGTATACTTCGTTGAAATTCTCTTCGATGTACCGGAGGTCTTCGAAGACCAGCTTTTCCTTCCAGTAGGCATAAGGTTCATCCTGGATGTCCTCAGGCTTTTCGATGGTGGTGTTGGGGCTGTAATAGCCCTGGCTGGAATTCCAGCTCTTTTCCCCGGCGAAGCCTTCCGCGCTCAGCAGGTAATTGATGAAAAGGGCGCAGGTATAGGGGCAATCGGTATCCTTGAAAACCGTCGCGTAAACACTGTACATAAAGCCGGCAAAACCGTCCACCTCGTTCTCGAAAGCGAGCACCGTCAGGTTGCCGCGGTCCGCCTCGTCCACCTTGCGCAGTTTGGAGAAAACGAAGAGGCCCAGGTTGCCTGGCGCGCCGGAGGCGATACCCGTAGCGATCTTGGAGGCGGAAGTATAGGTGTAATTGACATTTTTCAGGAATCCGTCGATCCACTGATAAGAAGCGGACTTGAATTCATTGCTGGCCCAGGGCGTCCCGTAATAGTCTTCATAGGCCTTTGCAAGCTTCTCGGTCCACTCGGGGCTGGTCAGCATGATAAGGAAGTTGACGTTGACGGTCTCGTTGATGGGATTCTTGAAGAAGACCTTGCCCTTCCAGGCCTCCTCCGTCAGCTGCCAGACGTTGGTCAGGCCAATGGAACCGCTGCCGTTGTGATAGATCATCAGGGAATTGATGAAGGTTATGACGGTGGGATCACGGTAATCCTCCGGGACCGCGCCGGCAAAGGAGGCGGGAAAGTAATTGTAGCTCAGCCCGCTGTCCAGAAGGTACAGCTTCAGGTCCGGACCGTTCTGCACAAGGCCCATATCATAATCGTTCACGCCGGAACCGATGGTTTTGGTCAGGATGTTGTATGTTTCGCCGTCATCGATCTCAAAATAATGCACGGTAAGTCCCGGATACGCCGCCATAAAATTGGCGGCGGCCTTCTCCGCGAAGCTGGTGGTGGAGTAGAAATTCAATGTTTTGCCCGCCGCGGCCTCTTCCTGGGCTTTCGCGTACAGTTCCTCGTTGGTCATCGCGGCGGCCTGCGCCAAAGCGTCGCTTACCGCGTCCGCAGAAGCCACCGCCGCGGCGGAGATCAGCAGGCAGGCACACAGGATCAGTGAAAAAATACGCTTCATGGCTGTTACCTTCCTTTGTATTTTTTTGCGGCGGAACCCTTCCGCCCATTGGAAATATTATATACCGACCCCGACAGTGATGTCAAGCCGCTTGCGCCGTCCGTCCACGGCTCACGCATGAATGGACCTCATGACTTTTTCGAGGTAGTCGTCATCATAGGCACAATGGCGGCGCCTTCGGGCAACAGACATCTTATCATCCATAGATTTGAGGACATTCAGCACGATATGACGGACAACAGCGA
>JAFWWK010000116.1 GCA_017523615.1 Clostridia bacterium | reverse complement strand
CCGGTCGCGGGATCGAATACGACGAAGTAAACGCCGGATTCCTCGACCCTGAAGTTGTCGGCCGGGAAAGCGTTGCCCCAGCTCTTGCCCTGGCGGACCTTGAACTCGGTGCCGGCTTCCATCGCGTACGCCTGATCGGTCACCCACAGGCCGTTGTCGCCCTTGACCAGGTCAAGGTCATCGGTCCAGTTGCTGCGAGTCTCGTTGTTGTAATCGGTGTAGAAGAAGCCGTCCGCGGCGTTGTACATGCCGATGATGGACCAGGCGTTCTTCTCGTCGTCGCTCATGGTGAACAGCGCGGAGATCTTGTCATAGTAGTTGTCCAGCGCCTGCTGCAGGCCGGCTTCGTCGGTGGCGTTCTTCACGTCATCCGCGATGACCTTGGCGAGATCCCACCAGGAACCGTGGATCTGGCCCTGCGGCACGGAGTAGGGAGACTGCAGGAGCAGCGCGGCCAGGCCGGGGTTGGACTGCACGGCGTCAGAAGCCTGGACGTTCAGGTTGGAGGGACCCCAGGAACGCGCCTCAAAGCGCTCCTGCTGGCACTGTTCGCCGGTCAGGTACTGGGCCAGACGATGGATCGCGGCGCCCTTGACAGGATCGGTCTGGGGCTTCACACCCATCAGTTTGCAGCCGTTGTAGGAACCCAGGTGATAGGAAACGCCGTCCACCTCGAAGGAAGGCAGGTCGGTCACACCCATGTTGTCGCCCAGGATGCCCTCGATGGTGGTATAGGCCCAGATGCCGGTCACGACCGCGGCCGCGTTGGAGGCGAAGCTGGCGCCGTCAGAGGAAGAAAGATGGAAGGGAGAATCCACCAGCTTCTTCATGCCCTTAACAGCGATCAGGCCCTCGGGGCTGTTGAAGGTGTCGTGCACGGAGATGAAGGATCCGTCGTCATCGGTCTTCCATTCGGAAACGCAGCCGGTGGCGAAGAAGAAGGAGGCGTTGTACCAGGCGGAGGTGCCCATTTCGAAAGCGAAATACTTCTGGGCGGCTTCGCAGTCGGCGATGATCGCTTCCAGGGAGTCCACGTGGTCCTCGGGGATCACGGATTTGTCGTAATAGAGGAAGTAGCCGTTGTCGGAGGTCAGGGGATAGGCGTACAGCGTATCACCGGAGGTGGCGGCGGCGACGACGCCGGCGTCGTTGCCGGTCCTGACGATCTCAGCAGCCTGCTTGCCGAGGCTGCTCAGGGCGCCGGCCTGTACGAGGCGGGCGAACTGGTCCTGGGCAAAGCAGAAGATGTCCGCGCCCGCTTCCACGTCGGTGATCATGGAGGTGGCTGCGTCGGCTTCGGAAACGGCCTCGATGTTGGCCACGATGTTGATGCCGTATTCGTTGGCGGCGTTGAAGGCCTCGATCTGCTGCGCCGTCAGGTCCTTGATCTCTTCGGCGACCCAGATCGTGATCTGGTAGGTGCCTTCCAGGCTTGCTGCGAAAGCGCCTGCGGTCATGGTCAGGACCATGGCAAGGGCGAGAAGAACAGAGAGCAGTTTCTTCATGACAAAACTTCCTTTCCTGACATATCTCCTCCGTAGAAGATATGCGTTTTTTTGTTGCCATAAGTATAACACCAAAGCGTGGGTTCGTCAAAAGAAATTTGCTGATAACAACAAAAAAAGGTGCATGTGACCGATCGGGATCCACAAAAAGCGGCTCCGGATATCTCCTGAGGAAACGGCGCCGGGCATCGGTACGAGGAAATGGAAAACGGTTCACCCGAGGATCGCCCGGGAAAGGGACCAGGCGAGGCCGTTGACGGCGGGAGCGGTGCTTTTTTCCCACAGCCGGGAGGTGAGGCAGACAAATCCGTCCTGTCTGTAGAGGACGCCCAGGCGCAGGCAGCGTTCGGGATTGTCGATCATCTGCACCGGCGCTTTCCCGTCCGTTATTTGCCGGGCGTGGGCACAGGAAAGGATCGGATACCAGACAGGCGTCGTGTAAACATCGGCGGGGAAGCCTTCAAGCAGGGGGTCGGCAGGATCAACGCACAGCCCCATGGTCCCGACAGGTTCGGGCTTTCCCATGGAACGGGATATCGCGCTGAACATGCGGTAGGACCAGAAATCGCTGCTGTACTCGCAGGGCAGCTGGCCTTCGGCATCCGGGATAATGACCGAACGGGAAGAAGACGCTCCCCCTGTCTGCTTATAAAAAGGAAGAAAACCGAATTCCGATCGGATGCCGTCCGGGGTGATCTGAATGCTTCTGCGTGGGAAAAACCAGAGGGGCCATTCCTGCGTCGTACCGTCTTCAAGCTTTGCTTCCATGACGATCCTGCACGCCCTGTCTGTGAAAACAGGGGGACATGGGATCGAAATTGGGGCAGAAAGGCGCGTTTCTGAGGCGGGTATGATGACGCTGGTCTCAAACAGCGCTTCCTGATCCCGGATAAGGCGGCATCGGACGGTGTGCGTGACATTGCGTTTCCCGTACCGGGAAAGTCGGAGGGAGAAGGAAGGCGCTTCCCCTGAATAGAACACGAAACGTTCAAATCCGGCGAGGATCACCGTGTCGGAGCAGAAACGCCGCCATTCTTCGGGGCTGATCAGGCCTTTGTTGATCATCAGGGCGTTTAAAATACCCACAAGGGCCGTGCCCTGGCCGGGGTAATCCTGAAGGTCCAGAAGCTGGAACCCGCTGAGCTCCCCGGTGCGGTGGAGGGTCTCGAGCTCCCTCCGGTAACAGTCGACGGCAAGCCTGCCCGCGGATTCGAAAAAACGTTTCCTGTCCGCCCAGAGACCGGCTTTTTTGACGTTTTCGGCAAGGAGCGCGAGGTTGAAGGGCTTCAGGGTGCCGGTATACAGTTCGATCTCGTCAAAATCCGGATAAAAGGCATACTGACCGACCTCATGGGCGACGACGGGGATCTTCGGAACGATCTGCCGTCCTTTTTCAGCGCTGACGGTCTTCACCCCGGTACCGTACTGGATCATAACGGACCGGCCTTCTTCTTCTCCGGCGGAAAGACCGTTTGCAGGAACGATGGCGCGGTCATAGTCGGAGACGGATTCCGGCTCGGTTGTCTGGACGATGCCCTGCGGGCTGTCGCACATAGCATAGGAGCCCCTGAACAGGCGCTCTCTTCCGAGGCGTACCCCGACGAACATGTCCTCCTCCGGGAGGATGTCTGGCATAAACTGAAAATTGTTGGAACCGGCGGTGTACAGGATATGGGGAAAACGCTTTTTGTATTCAGAAAGCATTTTGCTGAGCACCTTCTTGTTTCCCCACAGTTCGTTTCCCAGGGAAAACATCACAAAAGAAGGATGCCTGCCGTATTCCGTCAGGATCCTAAGCCCCTCCCGAAACAGGAAATCGTTGGCCTTTTCGTCATAACCCTCGTCTTCGGGTCCTTTGATCGTGCCCCAGAAAGGAAGTTCAGGCTCCATGTACAGCCCCAGATCGTCCGCGCATTCGAAAGCCGCTTCCGGGGGACAGCAGGTGTGGCAGCGGATATGGTTGAAGCCATAGGAGGCGACGGTCCTTAAATATGTTTCCCATGTGGCTGTGTCCATCGGAAGACCGTCATGGTTCGGGAAAACCAGGGCTTCATGTTTTCCGCGCAGGAAAGCCTCCTGACCGTTGATCATCAGCCTGCGTCCGGAATGGGAAAGGCTGCGAAGGCCGAAACGGTAAAAGAAGACGTCCCGGTCCGTCCGGCAGGATAGGGTATGGAGGGAAGGCGAAAATTCGTCCCAGAGGGAAAGGCGTTCATCGAGAGCGACAGCGGCGTCGATCTTTCCCTCTGCGGGCAGGAAAACCTGTTCCGGGCTGTTATCCACGGAAAAAGCCGCAAAGGAGCATTTTCCCAAAATACGCGCTGAGAAGCGGAGCGTATGTTTTTCCGCATCCGGGATGATCGTTTCGTCAAGGAGGAGACAGTCCCCTGATGTGATGCTGACCTCGCCGAGGATGCCGTTCCAGTTGCCCTGAGTGTCGTCGCTGGTCAGATGACCGCCGGGTATGGCATAGCTGTCATTGGTTACCATGATGGCGATGCTGTGCATTCCTTCTGAGATCCGGCCGAGAACATAGCGGTGAGGGGAAGAAAGGGAATCACAAGAACCGACTTCGGTATCATCAAACCAAAGTCTGCTGTTTCTGGTGCGCTCCAGCGTAATGACAGCCGTCTCCGCCCGTTCAAGGAAGCATTCTTTCCTGTACAGGGCTTTGCCGACGAAAGGGCGTGTCTGGGTCAGGCGGCCGGCGGAGACCTGCGGTTCGACGGGCAGGGAGGGGACCGAGGCGAGGGTGGCGGGGAGGGTGATGCCGTGATCATATTGTTCGTTTTGTGTACTGTTCTTGTCGATCAATGCCAATTCCCATGGGCCTGAAAGGCTTTGTTTTTTCATTGTTAAGCCCCCGATCTCTTATTGACCAATGTGTCATGAAGCAGAACTTTCAAATGAAAATTCCTTCCTCTGCGCTGTTTCTGGAAACAATTATATCAGGCTGTTCCTGATTTGAAAAGCCCCGTTTATTCTGTCTGCGCGGCCTTGTATGACGGATTTCGATCCTGGAAAAAAAGGGGCAAAAAACGGATCCTGCGAGTCTTGCCGTTTACCATATATAAAAAACATTCATTATAAAGGCTGCCGGCATTAACGTTTTTTCTGGGGAAATTAAAATTTGGTTTCCAACTTAGTTGACAAGGAAGTAGTCAATTTGTATAATACTGCTGAATCTTATACGGTTTTTTCAGTCCAAATGCGCTTGTGCGGTCATGTGGCTTTTTTTTGGTCGGAAAAAATCGTCATTGGGAGATGAACACATGTCAAGAAAATGGCGGAACATCCTCATCGGCGTTCTTGCGGTTGCGCTTGTTGTTGCCGGCGTCTGGCTTCTTAATCGAGGCCCCGGCAATTTCAGGGAGAAATACGAAGACGCTGACCTTTCCACCGATGTCACCGGCATCGGGCGCGGAAATACCTACAATGCGTATGTCGCGAAATACGCGGATCTTCCTCCGGTGACCGAACCGGTGGAAATTGATTTGGCGGCCTTTGAAGGTGAAGGCGGCGAAATCTGCGAAGACGGCGTGTTTTCATCCAATGAATCCGTACTTACATGGAAGGTCAACGTGCCCGCTGCGGGTCTTTACAATATTCGTCTT
>JAFWWK010000115.1 GCA_017523615.1 Clostridia bacterium | reverse complement strand
GCACCTGGCTGCCCTCAGGTCCATGCCGGGCTTCCTCACCTTCCGTCCCGCGGACGGCCACGAGACCTGCGCCGGATGGCTGGCGGCCCTGACCATGGGCAAGCCCACCGCCCTGGTGCTGACCAGGCAGAACCTTCCCACTTATGAGGAGAGCGACGGCCGCGCCCTGAAGGGCGGCTACATCCTGAAGAAGGAAAAGGGCGAAAAGCCCGACGTCATCCTGCTGGCCTCCGGCAGCGAGGTGGAGCAGGCGGTCGCCGCCCGCGATATCCTGGCCGAAAAAGGCATCGACGCCCGCGTGGTCTCCATGCCCTGCATGGAGCTGTTCAACGCCCAGAGCGCTGAATACCGCGAGAGCGTGATCCCCGCTTCCGTCCGTGCCCGCGTGGCCATGGAAGCCGGCGCGACCATGCCCTGGTACCGCTACGTCGGCCTGGACGGCAGCGTCATCGGCCTGGACCACTACGGCGACAGCGCTCCCGCCGCCACGCTCTTTAAGGAGTTCGGCATCACAGCGGAGCATATGGCCGAGGAAGCCGAAAAGGTCTGCCGCGGCTGAACGTCCTTCCCTGAAGGGAAGGGATAACAAAAAATGCCCGGGCGCGTTCCCGTTAAGATCTGGGAACGCGCCCGGCGCGTCTTTTTGCGGGCGCTCCGTTTTCAAGACATCAAAGCCGGCGCTGTTCTTCGGCGCCGGGATCGCCTGAGGGGAAAACGGCGGGGAAAGGTCCGCCGGAAGGTGATAAACATTGAAACAAACATTGAAAAAGCTGACGGCGCTGTGCGCATTTCTGGCCGTCCTGGCCTCCTCGGTCCCCACCTTTGCCGGTGGGGACGGCATGGTCATACATAACGGCATGGCCATGCCCTTTGTCCGCTATACAGATCCGTGGGAAAAGGATTATTCCAACGAAAACAGCGAGATCCTTCGCTTCGCGGTGTGGGTGGAGACGGATCTCGACACCGACCTGGACGGGAAGCCGGACCTGGTCAAGGCGATGGTTCAGCTGCCCAGGGCGGCGGCGGAGGGAAAATACCGGGCGCCCGTGATCTTTGAGGCGCGGCCCTACATCGCCGGGATGTACGGATACAACCCGGACCTTCCCCGGCCGGGGGTTTCCGTGACCGATGGGGACAGCCTGAACGACTGTCCGCCCAAGCGCGCTCCGGAAGGGGAAGCCACCGCCATCGAGGCGGCATTGCGGGCGGACAGCGCGGAATGGAATTACCGCCTGGAAAGCGATCCCTTCGGCCAGCAGTACCTGGGCAACCTGACGGCCTATGATCATTTCCTGGTACGCGGTTTTGCCGTGGTGCAGTCCGCGGGGCTCGGGACCTTTGGCTCGGAGGGGCTTCTTTTGTGCGGCAGCCCTCAGGAGACGGCCGCCTTCCGGTGTGTGATCGAATGGCTGACGGGCAGCCGCAGCGCCTTTACCGGCCCGGAGGGAAGGATCCTGATCTCCGCGGATTGGTGCAGCGGGGAGATCGGCATGATCGGCAGATCCTACGCCGGGGCCCTGGCCTGCAGTGTGGCGTCCACGGGGGTGGAAGGCCTGAAAACCGTGGTCTCGGTGGCCGGGACCGCCAGCTGGTATGAATATGCCAATTCCCAGGGAGCGCCGAACGGGCTTCTTTCCACCTATGATTTTGCCGCGGACCTGTCCATCATGTGCGCCAGCCGGTTTTTTGAGGGCGGGGACGAAAAAACACGGACGCTGTACGAGAACTGCCTTGCCTTCCTCAGGGACCGGCAGATCGCCCTGGAGGGGGATTACGGTCCCTTCTGGACCGAACGGGAGCCCGTTTCCGGGGGAGATTTCCACGCCTCGGCCCTGATCGTGCAGGGTATGAAGGACGAAACGGTCCGCCCGAAGCAGTTCGACCTGATGCGGCGCGCGTTCCTGAATTGCGGATGCGATGTGAAATGCATCCTGCACATGAACGGGCATGTAACGCCGGCCAACGAACAGACCAAAACGGATATCATGATCGGGGACCATACCTTTACCGAATGGCTTTGCCTGTGGTTCACCCACACCCTTCTCGGAGTGGAAAATGAAGCGGCCCATATGCCTGATTTCCTTGTCCAGAGCAACGTGGACGGCTCGTTTTACCGGGCGGATCAGTGGATGACCGGTAACACCCTTCGCCTTTCCCCGGGAGACGGGGAGGAGCATGCCGTTTCCGCGAAGGACGCCCATATGTGCAATTATAACCTGCTGGACCAGACCTTCGACGGCGCGTCGGGGCCGGACCGGCTGCTGTGGGCCATGGACGTGGCGGAGGAGATCACCATCAACGGCGCTGCCGCGGTGCGTCTTAGGGTGAAAACCAGGGATACGGACAAAAAAGAGCTGATGATGGGCGCAGTGCTGGTGGACCGGGCGGACAGCCCCTTCCCGTGCTTTGATACGGGCTCCGTCGGCGTGCTGGACTGGGATGTGATCCTGGAAGGGGGCGTGGACCGGGGGGAAGGCGCCGAAAAGTACGACCTGGTCGCCTGGCGCCGGAGCGAAAGGGAAGCGGTGATCGTTTCCTATGGCAGCATGGACCTGAAAAATCCGGAGGCCGGTTATGAGCCGGCTTCCGCCGTGCGCCGGGAGGAGGACATCCTTCCGGAAACCTGGTATGACTGCACGGTTTACCTGCAGCCTGTGTTCTACACCGTTCCCGCGGGGCACCGTCTTGAGGTGTACATCGTGCCCTTCTGCGGTTTTTCGGACGACAGCGCGCTTTATGACACGAATACGCCCGGATCTCTGGCGGATATGGGACTGGACAGCGCGGCATTGGTGCCCCTGAAGCGGGATTACGCCTTCACCGTGGACAATTCCCGCAGCTTCTGCGACCTGCCCGTCATCAGGTGAGCCGCACCGGTACGGGACAAAAAGAAAACAGCAAACCGCGTTCCCGGGTCGGTGATCCGCCTGCCGGGGACGCGGTTTTCATATCTGCGCACATTTTTTATATTTTCGGGGACCGCAGGCAGCGCATGGCGTTGAGGATCACCAGGCACAATACGCCCACGTCGGCGAACACCGCCATGCCCATGCCGGTCACGCCCAGGGCGCCCAGCAGGAGGACCGCTCCCTTGACGGCCAGGGAAAAGATGATGTTCTGCCTTACCACGCGCATGGTCTTTCGGGCGATGGCCATGGCCAGGGGCAGGCGGGAGAGGCTGTCGTCCATCAGCACCACGTCGGCTGCCTCGATGGCCGCGTCGCTGCCCATGGCGCCCATGGCGATGCCCAGGTCCGCGCGCACCAGGACGGGTGCGTCATTGATGCCGTCGCCGATAAAGCACAGGGGTTTGCCGGGGGAGAGAAGCTCCTCCACCTTTGCCACCTTATCCTGGGGCAGGAGTTCCGGGATCACAAGATCTGTCTTCAGGCCCAGCAGAGCGTGCCTTGCAGCCTCGGCGGTGTCCCCGGTCAGCACCGCGATCTTTTCCACGCCCAGGCTGCGGAGCCTGTCCAGGGCTGCGGGGGCGTCGTCCTTCATTTTGTCGCTGATGAGGATGTGCCCAAGGTATTCGCCGTCGGCAGCGATGTGGATGACGGTGCCCCCGTCCCCGCCGCACAGGCTCCAGGGGATGCCGAAGCGGTCCATCAGGCGGCTGTTGCCTGCCAGCACGGTCTTTTCGTCGATCCGGGCGCGGATCCCCATGCCGCTGAGTTCCTCGATGGATGAAATGCGCTCCTTGTCGATGTGCCCCTCGTGGGCTCTCAGAATGGACTGGGCGATGGGATGGGACGAATGGGCCTCCGCCAGGGCGGCCAGATCGATCAGGGCGGCGGGGGAGACGCCGCTGGGATGGACGTCGGTCACCTCAAAGCAGCCGCGGGTCAGGGTGCCGGTCTTGTCGAACACCGCGGTACGGATCTTCGCCAGCGTCTCCATATATCCGGCGCCCTTTACCAGGATGCCCTGACGGCTGGCCCCGCCGATGCCCCCGAAGAAACTCAGCGGCACCGATACCAGCAGCGCGCAGGGGCAGGAGACCACCAGGAAGGTCAGCGCGCGGTAGATCCAGTCGTTCCAGGACTGGGAAAAGATAAGCGGCGGCACGACGGCCAGCAGCACCGCGGCAAGGACCACCGCCGGGGTATAGACCCGGGAAAAACGGGTGATGAAGTTTTCCACCGGCGCTTTTTTGTCGGTCGCGTTCTCCACCAGCTCAAGGATGCGGGATACGGTGCTCTCCTCCGCGGAGGCGGTGGTGCGCACCCGGACCACACCGGTCAGGTTGATGGCCCCGGAAAGGATCATTTCGCTGACGCCCAGGTCCCGCGGCGCGCTTTCGCCGGTCAGCGCGGCGGTATCCACGGAGGTCGATCCCTCCAGGATGACGCCGTCCAGCGGTACCCGTTCGCCGGGGCGGATGATGATCTCCTCGCCCACCTCCACCTCTTCGGGGGTGACTTCGGTCTCCGCGCCGTCCCTCAGGACACGGGCCGTGTCCGGCCGGATGTCCATGAGCTGAGCAATGCTTTTGCGGCTGCGGCCCACGGCGATGCCCTGGAACCATTCGCCCGCCTGGTAAAACAGCATGACGGCCACGGCTTCGGTGGTTTCCCCCAGGGCGAAGGAGCCCAGGGACGCCACGGCCATCAGGAATTTCTCGTCCAGCACCCGGCCGTGGATGATGTTCAGCGCCGCGTCCCTCAGCACGTCCCAGCCGCACACAAGGTAGGGCACCAGGAAGGCGGCAAGACGCAGAACGTCGTTTTCCCCGAAGGGAATGACCAGGCACAGGATCAGGAGCCCCAGAGACACCAGGATGCGGCAAAGGCTCCGCTTTTGTTTTTTGCTCATGGTTTTCCTCCGGGCATCGGGATCGTTTTTCCCTGTTCGCCCGCGGTTTTGAAACCGCCTGCGGGAAGCCCCTGCGGGGGCCTGCCGATGCCGCGCTATCGTCGGAGATCTGTTGGAAGGCGCGTGTTACCTGAGGATCGAGAAATCCTTTTCCACCTTTTTGCCGGCCTTTTCGGCTTCCTTCAGGACGGCGTCAAAGCGGTCGTCCGCAGCGTCCAGGGTCATCCGCTGGGTAAGGAAGTTGACCTTCACGTCGTTGACGCCGTCTATGGCTCGGATGGCGTCCTCCACCTTCAGCGCGCAGTTGGCGCAGTCCACTTCGATCTTAAAAGCCTTTTTCATTTTTTACGCCTCCTTGATTATTTGCTTTTTTCGTTTTTCGCGGATGCCCCGCGAAGAAAGCTATCCCCGGGCTGCCGTGAGAAGGGGATCAGGGGCCGTCCTTTTCTGTAAGGTGGTCCCAGCCCTGGGCGACGATGGTCCGGACGTGGTCGTCCGCCAGAAAATAGATGATGGTCTTGCCTTCCCTGCGGCTGCCCACCAGGCGGTTCTGCCGGAGGACTTTCAGCTGGTGGCTGATCGCGCTTTGGGTCATGCCCAGGTATTCCGCCAGGGCACAGACGCACATCTCGCTTTCCCACAGGGCATACAGGATCCGCATCCGGGTGGTGTCCCCGAAGATCTTGAAAAGATCCGCCAGGTCGCAGATCATCTCGTCCCCGGGGCTCAGCTTCATGACCCTGTCGATCAGCGCCCGGTGATCGTGCCGTGTTCCTGTCATGGCGGCTCCTCCCTTCGTGACGGCGTTCTTTTACATGAATGAACGTTCATTTGAATGTTCATTCATATGATAGCATGTTCATATGAGAATGTCAATAAACCTTGGGGAATTTTTTTTAAGGCATCCCCGGTGCCGGGCACAGCGGGCCATGTCTGTTTCGTGATGGGTGAGCAGGGGGAAAAAGACTGTGGGCCCGGGAGGCCGCCTCCCGGGTCCGCGGGACCGGAGGCCGAAGTGGCTCCCCGTTCAACGCATGAAAAAAACCGGGACCGGCGTGTGCCGGCCCCGGGAATGATCCGATGGGTTATTTGGCGTAATCGATGCTGCGGGTCTCGCGGATGACGTTGACGCGGATCTGTCCGGGGTACTCCATTTCCTTTTCGATCCGCTTGGCGATCTCTTTGGCGAGGATCTTTGTGCCCTCGTCGGTGACGTCCTCGGGCTTGACCATGATGCGGACTTCGCGGCCGCTCTGGATGGCGTAGCACTTTTCGACGCCCTGGAAGGATGTGGCGATCTCTTCCAGCTTGGTGAGGCGCTTGATGTAATTCTCCAGGCTTTCCCTGCGGGCGCCGGGACGGGCGGCGCTGATGGCGTCGGCCGCCTGGACCAGGACGGCCTCCACTGTCTGGGGCTCCACGTCGTTGTGGTGGGCCAGGATGGCGTGGATCACGTCGGGGCTCTCATGGAACTTCCGGGCCAGCT
>JAFWWK010000114.1 GCA_017523615.1 Clostridia bacterium | reverse complement strand
GTCCAGGTCCAGCTTTTCCTTGATGTAGTTGCCCTGCACGGTGCCGACCATGTAGTTGTCAAAGGTGGCATAGTAGGAAACCGCGTCGGATTCCATCAGCAGGCGGTCATAAGCGATGACCGTGACGCCCTTTTCCTTGGCCAGATCCAGGGCGGAGCCCAGGGAGGAGCCTTCAACGGCGGAGATGATGACGACCTTGCAGCCGCCGTTGATCATGTTGGTCACCTGGTTCAGCTGCTGCTGCACGTCGTTGGAGGCGAACTGCAGGTCGACTTCATAGCCGGCGTCCTCGAGCATCTTCTTCATGTTTTCGCCGTCCTGGTTCCATCTCTGCAAGTCCTTGGTGGGCATGGAAACGCCGACCTTTTCTCCCGCGGCGCCGGCAATGCCGATCAGTCCGAGCGCCATGATTGCACACATGAGGATCGCGAGAAATTTCTTCATACGGGTACACTCCTTTGTATTTTTTTGTGTGGGCTTTGGAAACCCACCAGTTGGATATATTTTATACCATCCCGTTTTTTCTGTCAAGCGTCCGGATAATACAATAATGCATCAGCCGTTGTCCGCCGCTGCCCAACTGTTGTCACCGCCCCGGGGCGTAGACGCTGTCCTCCCGCAATATCAGGTCCTGAATATCCGCCCGCCGCGCTTCGGGGGCCCGGGCGGTCTCCACCATCATCCCCGCGTCCATGTCAAGGAACAGCTGCGCGACCCGGACCGCCCCCGCAAACTGAAGATGGCTGTTGTCCCGGAGGCCCTCCGGATAGTTTTTGCTGCCCGCGGGAACATGGCAGAACAGCCGCGCGGTGCCCTCCGGCCCCTCCTTTTCGAACATCGCCATGGTGGCCGCCTCCAGGTCCAGGCATCTGACGCCGCATCTTGCCGCCAGATCTCGCATGGCCGCGGGATAGTCCCCGTGGGTGTACATCAGGCGGCCGTCGGGGCCGTAATGCCGCCGCGCGATCGGCGTCACCAATACCGCCCGGGCGCCCTGCCTCAGGGCCGCGTCCAGGTACATGGTCAGGTATTCGGGGAAGGTGACCCGGGGGGATGTATACCTTAGGGGGTCGCTCTTTTCGTCGTTATGGCTGAAGGAAACGATCAGCCTGTCCCCAGGCCTTAAGCACAGTTCGATAAAGCCCAGGCGCTTTTCGGCGATGAAGCTTTTGCTGGACCTGCCGTTCACCGCGCAGTTCTCTACATACACGTTTTCCGGGACCAGCTTTTTAAGCGCCTGTCCCCAGCCCGTCATCGGGAAGGATCCCTCCCCGTAGTCCGCCATGGTGGAGTCCCCGCACAGGTACCAGGTGGGCACGCGCCTGTCCGGCCGCCAGTCGTCGTATCCGCCGATGACCTCCCTGAGCGTCACCACGGCTGCCTCCTCGTCGGTCATGCGCTTCTGCTTCGGGTGTCTGGTCTCCTGTGGCGCGCGCGCCCCCCGGGTGCGCCATTCGCCCAGTCTTTCGGTGACCGGCCTTTTTTCGTCCCAGTCAAGAAAGCCCTGGGGGGATACGTGCTCGTCCATTTCGCATTCCAGGAACAGCGTCCGGGAAAAGGCCCGCCAGGGCCGGCCGAGATAGGCCTGTCCCTCGCCGCATTCCCCTGACAGGACGCAGTTGTGGAACACCATGCCATAGGGCTGCTTTTCCGGGGTGTTGGCAGCCGTATACATCCCGCCCCGGGCGTTCATATATAGGGTGCATCCCTCAAACCAGCAGCGGTAGGGACCGAAGATAAAGTCCACGTCCCCGCGGATGAAGCAGTTTTCGAAATACTGGCGCGCCCGGGTGGGCGGGCAGTCCCCGCAGGAATCCACGCACTGGGCGGTGCTTGTCCTGGGGAAGATCTCCTTTTCCACCTTGGGCATGGTGGGGCCGCAGAACAGGGTGTCCTGGGCGGCGATCAGGCGGCAGTTGCGCCACACGCCCCGGTCCCCCGCCGCGTATACCGCCACGGCCTGGCCCACGAGGCTCCCGTCCCCCGCGTCGTTGCGTATGGTCAGGTTCTCCACCTCCACGTTGTTCCCGGTCACGATCATCGTAAACGAAAGAAACGTCCCTTTTTCCTTTCCGTCCGGCCCCAGGTCCTTCGCACAGGCCGAATTGGTGATCACCGTCCGGTCCCGGTTTTCGCCCACGATGCGGATGTTGTCCTTGTTGACCACGACGCGTTCATGGTATTCGTCCATCCTGACCAGCAGGATGGTCGGGGCGCGCTCAGATGTTTCGACGGCGTCGATGGCCGCCTGGATGGATGTAAAGTCCCCGCTTCCGTCCCTGGCTATGATATACATTTCCGTTATCCTCCCGGCAATAGCCCCGTTTTTTTCAGTTCCGCCGCCGCAAACGCCGCAAAAGCCTCGGCCCCCGCAAACCTTGTATGCGCGTCGTCCTCCCGGCCCGCGATAAAACGCGGGAACACGCCTTTGGGAAGGTGCATGAACAGCCGTTTGCTCTTTTCCTCCCCCATCTCCTCAACGATCCTGCGGCTTTCAAGATACATGTCGATCAGCGGCAGCCTGCGCGTCATGGCCAGGGTGCGGACCGCCTCGGGGTAATCCCCGTGGGACTCCTCCAGCCTTCCCTGATGCCAGGTCCTCAGGCAGACCGGGGTCAGGAGCACCGGTACCGCCCCGTGCATCAGAGCCGTGTCCGCGAAGATCGACAGCGTATTGGTATATGATGTCCAGGGGTCGGTATGCCGCCAGACGAGGTCGCTTTCGTCGTTGTGGGCAAACTGGATCATCATCAGGTCGCCCGGGGCGATCTCCGTCTCGATCTTCTGCAGCCGGCCCTCGGAAATAAAGGATTTGGAGCTCCTGCCGGCAAAGGCCCGGTCCTCCACCCGCACTCCCGGAAGAAAGCGGGAAAGCGCCTGCCCCCATCCGGTCATCGGCGCGTCCCATACGGAATAACCTGCCGCCGTGGAATCCCCGCAGATATAAATGGTCATTTTTCACCCTCCGTTGATCATGTCGTCCGGGTCACTCCCAGGGATAGGACCCGGTGAAATACCCCTCCAGGAACCTTTGGGCCAGGGAATCGGGACGCACGTTTTCCCGGGCCTCTTTTTTGCCGAACCACCGCCAGGCGTCCACCTCTTTGTTGGGACGCACCTCCATGCTGTCTGCCACCGCCTCGAAATTGAGCATCAGCGTGTTGGACGGGGCAAAATAGCGGCTGCGGTTGAACTTAAGGCCCAGGACCCCCAGGTCCAATTCCTCCCGGATCTCCCTACGCACCGCGCTCTCCGCGTCCTCGCCCCGGTTGATATATCCCGCGGGCAGGATCCACGTCTTCCTCCCATATTGCTGGATCATCAGGTATTTTCCCCTGTCCGGGGATACCACCACCATGCTCACCGCCGTGGGAAACACCGGGAAGCGCCAGTCCCCGCATTTTTCGCAGAAAGGGACCGCCGTCTCCTCGTCGGGATGATATTTCATCGCAAGCTTCCCGCCGCAGGCCATGCAGTATTTCATTTCGCTCATCGTTTTCCCTCTCCGGGCTGTTTGTCCCCGTTTGTTCAGCGCACCTCGCCCCAGTCCATGTCCGGGCCGTAATAGAAGGACGGATACCCGGTCTGGTTATAGCAGTTGTTCTGCCAGGCGATGGAGGAACGGTACTGCAGGTCCTGCATCATCGTGAACAGCTTATGGTCCGTCACCTCAGTATTCATGTAGATGCGGATAAAGCGGTCGTCCTCGGTGCGCAGGATCAGGTTTTCCCTGAAATCCCCCACTACGTCGGCCACAAGGCAGGGGTTGCCCTTGGTATGGTTGTTGGTCAGCGTGCCCTCGGGGGCGAGCATGACGCCGTGCGCGAGGTCGTTGACCGCGCCCCGCTGCTTTTCACCGGCGGCATAATTGAAATCGATCACCTGGGTGGTCATGTCCGCAGCCCAGCGGATGCCCTGGTTGGTGCCGGGTGCTTTGATGCCCAGGTCCCGCCCCCTGCAGTCGAACACCCGCCCGTCGGCCCACACCTGCCAGCCCCTGACCTCCGGACAGATCTTCCCGATCATGCAGCGTCCAAGGTCGCACTCCGCGTATTCGCCGAAGAACACCTTTCCCGTGGCCGCGTCCCTGAGTGCCCAGCCGTAGGGTGCGTGCTGCGCGCCTTCGAACACGTTGAAGATCTGGTACCCCGGACGGTCCGGGTCGATCTTCGCCACATGGAAGCTGTCCCCGTGTCCAAGCCTTGCGCGCCTTCCGTCCGGAAGATAGTCATAGCTGGAATACAGAAGGCTCCCGTCGTGGTCCAGCACCGCCGCGCCGTAGACCACCTCCTGCCTTCCGTCCCCGTCCACGTCGGCGGTGGACAGGCTGTGGTTGCCCTGTCCGGCGAAGGTCCCGTACACAGGATCCCGTCCTTCCAGGCCGTGGGCAGCGCAGTTGAAGGGATTGTCCATCACCGGATATCCGCTGTCCGCCTTCCATTCCAGTTTGAAGCGGCCTTCAAAAAAGCTGTACGCGGCCACAGCCGAGCGGGTGTAGTATCCCCGGCCCATGATCAGATACGGCCGCTCCCCGTCAAGGTAGGCCGCCCCGGCCAGGAACCGGTCCACCCGGTTGCAGGGCTCGATGCGCCGCATGGCGTAATCGCCCCACATCAGCCCGTCGTCGTCCCGGGAAAAGGGGAAGGGGATGGTCTCCATTTCCTCCCCCATGCCGGAAAACATGGTCAGGTACTCTGGGCCTTCGTAAATGAAGCCCTCGAAATTCGCAAGGTCGTTGCGGGGACTGCGGGAGGGAGCGTAAACATTGATAAAATAGTCGGCCAGGGCAGAAGCGTCCTCCCGGGAAAGGGGATAGGCATACCTTTCCTCAAGGCCGAAGCAGGTCTCCGCCGCCTTCGGCCAGTGCCCCGCCGTGACTTCCGGGTGGGCGTGCCAGTTCATGAAGGTGCGGATCATGTGCTCGCGGTAATCTGCCGCGGAACACACGTAATCATCCTCGTGCGTCACGCCGCGTTTAACGTCCTCCTCCGGCAGGGTGATGTATTTTTCCCACATCACGGTCCCGTCGGGAGCAAAACGTGTCATCCGGGTGCCCGGCGCTGTCTTGACCGCCATCTCCGCCCGGCCGTCCAGGTCAAAATCCATCACGATGAACTGGGTGTAATGGGCGCCGGCGCGGATGTTGGGGCCCATGTCCAGCCGCCACAGGAGCATGCCTTCCCGGGTAAAACAGTCGATGATGCACCTGCCGGTATATCCCTTCTGGCTGACGTCGTGAGCGTTGGAAGGATCCCACTTGAGGAAATATTCGTACTCCCCGTCCCCGTCCACGTCCCCGACGCTCATGTCGTTCGCGTGGTACTCGAATCTTTCACCCGCCGGCGTTATGCCGCCCTCGGGACGCCTGAGGGGGATCTCCAGGTAGTTTTTTCCGCTTTCCCAGGGCTTCACCGCCTCCGAAGGCATATCCTGCGCGCCGGTCTCCCGGTCCAGGGCCGCCACCTGATAACTGTCCCCCGGCCCGCCCTCCGGGTCCAGGTAATTGGTGCTGTCTGTGACAAGGGCGATCTCCCCGCCGTTCCGGTACACGCGGAACACCTTGCCCGTCAGGCCCCGCGGGCCGTGCCCGCGCCATTCGGACCTGAGGAAGCGCCAGCTCAGGAAGACCCCGTCCGGAGTCATACAGGCGGCAAGGCCCCGCCCGAGACGCTCATAGCGCGGGTGAAAGATTTTTTTCACCGGACTCTCCGCCACGCCGGAGGAGGCGGTCACCCCGCCTTCGCCATCCAGGGCCTGGACCTTGAAATAATGGGGCACATGGGTCGTTTTCGAAATTTCCGCGCAAAGGCTTTGCGTTTCCAAAAGAGGGATATACTCCATTCCCTCCCGGGGCGAATCGGTCCACAGCAGGCGGTAGGAAAACGCTCCCGGAACACGGTCCCATGAAAGGAAGATCTTTTCTTCTTCGGCGCGTTCGATCCTGATATCCATATCGGCGGGCTCCTTTTCATTTCGAAGCTTCCCCGCCCGTCCGGGCGGTTTTACCCATATATTATAAAACGACCGGGCCCTCTCCGGCAAGTATTCCCCCGCCCCGTGAAAAAAAACGGCCCGTGAAGCCGCCTTCCCCTGATCGGATCAAGAAAGGATAAGCTTTGCGAATATGCCATAAAACAGCAACACAAAGCGTAATTTGCTTACAAATTCATTCAAAATGTAAAATAAGGGCTTGCTTTTTCCGATAAAATCAAATAGGATATAAGTACCTGGAATAACTAAAATAAATGATCAAGGGGGAAATCATTATGAATTACGCGGAAGAATCCTTACGTCTGCATGAGGAGTGGCAAGGAAAGATCGAGGTCGTCTCCCGTGTTCCGGTAAAGAATAAGGAGGACCTTTCCCTGGCATACACGCCCGGCGTCGCCCAGCCCTGCCTGGAGATCCAGAAGGATTACGACAAATCCTTCACCCTGACCCGCCGCCACAACATGGTCGCGGTCATCACCGACGGCACC
>JAFWWK010000113.1 GCA_017523615.1 Clostridia bacterium | reverse complement strand
GGCGATATCAAGGCGGCCCAGAGGGGCATCGTTTATATCGACGAGATCGACAAGATCGCCAAGAAAAGCGAAAACGTTTCCATTACCCGCGACGTCAGCGGCGAGGGCGTGCAGCAGGCTCTTTTGAAGATCCTGGAAGGGACCGTTGCCAATGTTCCGCCCCAGGGCGGCAGGAAGCATCCCCAACAGGAATGCATGCAGATCGACACCACCAACATCCTGTTTATCTGCGGCGGCGCCTTCGACGGCCTGACCGGGATCATCGGCCGGCGTGAGGGCAAGAAGATGATGGGCTTCGGATCGGATCCCACCAGCGCCAAAGACAGGAACGAGGGCGACGTCCTGAGGCTGATGCGCCCCGAGGATCTGATCAAGTTCGGCCTGATCCCCGAATTTGTCGGACGCCTTCCGGTGACGGTGACCCTGGACGCCCTCGACGAGGCGGCCCTGATCCGCATCCTGACTGAACCGAGAAACGCCCTGATCAAGCAGTATCAGCGTTTGTTCGAAATGGACGGGGTCAGCCTGGAGTTCGACGAGGGATCCCTCAAGGCCATCGCGGCCAAGGCCATGGAGAGGAAAACCGGTGCCAGAGGCCTGAGGGCGATCATCGAAAAAGCGCTTCTTGACACCATGTTCGAGATCCCGGGATCCACAGACATCGAAAAATGCCTGGTGACCGGAGGCGTGATCAGTGACGGTGAAAAGCCCGTTCTGGTCCGGGCCCCGAAGGAGAGCAGGAAAACGGGAAAAAAGAATGCGTCGGGGAAGGAAACAAAATCGCCCCCTCCCGCCGCTGACGAGGAGACCCTGGGCGCCGTGTAATAAATGATCCCGTGGCTGCTTCCCGAAAAGCCGGAAAGCGGCCTTTTTTGAGAAAAGCCCCCGGACGGCAAAGACGGACCGACGGGCGGCGTTATAAAACGAAAAAGCGCGAACAGAGGGTGAAAAGGCAAAACGACCCGCATGACGCACAGGAGGCAGCATGCCCAAAAAAGAAAGCAACAGTAAAAGCTATCCGATGATCCCCCTCCGGGGGCTCACCGTGTTTCCCTATATGGTGATCCATTTTGACGTGAATCGTCCTCAGTCGGTGGCCGCGCTGGAAAAAGCCATGACCGATGACCAGCGGGTCTTTTTGGTGACCCAGCGGAATGCTGAGGACGAGACGCCCGGCAAAAAGGACCTGCATGCCGTGGGTGTGATCGCCCGGATCAAGCAGGTGGTCAATCTGCCGGGGGACAATCTGAGGATCCTGGCCGAAGGGGAAAAGCGCGCTGTCCTGAAAAGAATGGTGCGCCAGGCCGCTTATGTCCGGGCTGACGTTTCCGAGGTGGAGGACAGCGCCGACCGGGAGGATCCCGCCATGGAGGCTCTGGTCCGCCTGACGATGGATACCCTGGGCACCTATGCTTCCGTAAGCATGCGGGTGCCCCCGGAGACTCTCCAGTCGGTGGAGGAAATGAAGGAGCCCGGCGCGATGGCCGATGTCATCAGCGCCAATGTGCTCACCCGCATGGAGGACAGGCAGGCCGTCCTTGACGCCTTGGAGCCGGCGCAGCGCCTGGAAAAGCTGTGCGCCGTTCTGACCCGTGAAAACGAGCTGGCCTCCATTGAAAGGAAGATCCAGGAACGCCTGCGGGAGCAGGTGGACAAAAACCAGAAGGATTATTACCTGCGCGAACAGATCAAGGCGATCCAGGAGGAACTGGGCGACAAGGACGCCGGCAATGTGGACGACCTGAGGGAGCGCCTGGAGAAGACTCCCCTCAGTGAGGAAGCCGCGGAAAAGGTAAAGAAGGAATTGGACCGCATCGCCAGGATGGCCCCGGGCATGCCGGAGATCGCCGTCTCTAGGACCTGGGCTGAAACGGTGCTGGACCTTCCCTGGGGCGTCGAGACGGACGACAACATGGACCTGAAGCACGCCAGGGAAGTGCTGAACGAGGACCATTACGCCATGGAACAGGTGAAGGAGCGGGTCATCGAATTCCTGGCTGCCCGGGCCAAAAAGGAAAAGGGCGCCCCCGGCGAAGCGGTCAAGGGGCCGATCCTTTGTTTTGTCGGGCCTCCGGGCGTGGGCAAGACCTCCATCGTCAAGGCCATTGCGCGGGCGATGGGCAGGAAGTATGTGCGCATGTCCCTGGGCGGCGTCAGGGACGAGGCGGAGATCAGGGGCCACCGGAAGACCTATGTGGGTGCGATGCCCGGCAGGATCATCAGCGGGATGAAGCAGGCCGGCTCCATGAATCCCCTGTTCCTTTTTGACGAGATTGACAAAATGACCTCCGATTTCAGGGGGGACCCGGCCTCCGCCATGCTGGAGGTGCTTGACGGCGAGCAGAACGACCGGTTCCGGGATCATTATCTGGAGATCGCCTTCGACCTGTCCAGGGTGATGTTTGTCACCACCGCAAATACCGTGGATACCATCCCTGGACCGCTGAAGGACAGGATGGAGATCATCGAGGTCCCCAGTTATACCGAGGAAGAAAAGCTGCAGATCGCCAAACGTCACCTTGTGCCCAAACAGCGCAGGGAATACGGACTGAAGCCGGGCGAGGTGCGCATCGGCGACGCGGTGCTCAAGCGTCTGATCGAAAACTGGACCCGGGAAGCAGGCGTCCGTCAGCTGGAGAGGACCATCGGCCGCGTGATGCGCAAAGCAGTGGTCGAAATGACCGACGAAGGCACCGATACGGTCTCTGTCAGCGCCGGCAGACTTGAAAAATACCTGGGCGCGCCCCGCTACCTGCGGGAGATGCCCGAGAAGGAACCTCTTTGCGGAGTGGTCAACGGCCTGGCATATACCGCCGTGGGGGGCGAGACCCTGACGGTAGAATGCCTGGGCATGCCCGGCACCGGCCAATTGATCCTGACGGGCCAATTGGGTGACGTGATGAAGGAAAGCGCCAGGGCGGCTCTGAGCTATGTCCGGGCACACGGCGCTGCGTGGGGCGTCAGGGACGGGTTTTACAAGGACACGGATATCCACGTTCACGTGCCTGAAGGAGCGGTGCCCAAGGACGGCCCATCCGCGGGCGTGGCCATGGTCACGGCCATGATGAGCGCTCTGGGCGGAAGAAAATGCAGGCAGGACGCCGCCATGACCGGTGAGGTCACCCTCCGGGGACGGGTGCTGCCCATCGGCGGCGTCAAGGAAAAGCTGCTGGCGGCCTACCGCGCCGGCATCAGGGTGATCCTGCTTCCCAGGGAAAACCGCAAGGACTTGGAGGAGATCCCGGAGCATGTGCGTTCGTCCTTCGATATCCGTTATGCGGACTGTGTGGAGGATGTTCTGAGCGTCGTATTGTGCGGTGAAGACACCAAATAAAAAAGGCCGGGTGAAGGAATGGAGATCAAGTCATCACGTTTTGTTACGTCCATGTCCGATTACCGCGCCCCCGTGGAGGGGTTCGGGCAGATCGCCATGTGCGGGCGCAGCAATGTGGGGAAGAGCAGCCTGATCAACTGCCTGTGCCGGCGGTCGAAGCTGGCCAAAGTGGGAGCTTCTCCAGGGAAGACCCGTCTGATCAATTTTTTTGCGGTCAATGAGGGGGAAGAACCGTTTTTCCTGGTGGATCTGCCGGGGTACGGCTTCGCAAAGGCTGACAAACAGGAGATCGCCCGCTGGGGAGCTATGATGGATAAATATTTCACCTGCTGCGAAAGCCTGAAGGGGGTCATCCATGTAGTGGATATCCGGCATGAGCCCACAAAGGACGATGTTCAGATGAACGTCTTCCTCAGACAGAGCGGCATTCCCTTCGTTGTGGCGGTCAACAAGGCCGACAAGATCAGCCGCGGGGCCAGGCAGAAATACCTGGCGCCGATCCTTCGCACTCTGCAGGTGCAGCCCTGGCAGACGGTCGTTTTCTCGGCGGAGGATGAAACGGGCAGGGAGGAGCTATTGTCGCAGCTGGAGAAAATGCTGCACGTCTTAGATCCGGCCTGATATGCGGACGGTACCTGCGGCGCTCTTCAAACAGCGCAGAACGAAAAGATTGTTTATTATATTCTGTATATTTCCTCTGGGGTATTGCCCGCGCGCAAAAACCGTTGTATAATGCGCCTTGCATAAGGGATCAGATATGATCGAATGAAAAACCTGAAAAGAGGGGTCGAAGATATGCGGCTGAGAAAATGTCCACGCTGTGAGCTTAATTACATCCAGGAGGACGAAGACTACTGCAAGGTGTGCAAAAGGGAAATGAAGGGCGAGGATACCGCCGAAGAGGTGGAGATGTGCACGGTGTGCAACGAGCATCCCGCCATGCCCGGCAAGGATATCTGCCTGTTCTGCTACAAGGAAATGCAGCCGTCCGGTCAGGAGAATCTTGACACCGAAGGTGAAGCGATCAGTGTGGATGTGGGGATCGATCCGGTGTCATCCATGGATGAGATCATTTCCGACAGCGACGATGATATTCCCGCCGGGGAATACAAGGAGATCGAGGACGACCTTAGCCTGGACGAGATGAGCGACGAAGAGCAGAAAGACGACGAAGACGACGATGAGGACGAATACGGGGACAGTTGATCCATGAGCATATTTGCGATCGCCGATCTGCACCTTCCGGGCGGGACGGATAAGACCATGGATGTATTCGGCAAGCGCTGGGAAGGCCATTTCGACAAGATCCGCGCATCCTGGATCGAACAGGTGGGCGAGGGGGATACGGTGCTTCTGCCCGGAGACCTGTCGTGGGCCATGCAGATGGATGACGCCCTGAAAGACCTGAACGAGATCGGCGTTCTTCCGGGCAAAAAGATCATCCTCCGCGGCAATCATGACTACTGGTGGAACAGCATCGGCAAACTCAGACGGGCCCTGCCGGCAAATATGTTTGCCCTTCAGAACGACGCTGTCAGCCTGGACGGAGTCACGTTCTGCGGGTCCAGGGGATGGACCCATCCGGATGAGAACGCCGGGGACGACGAAAACCGGAAGATCTACGAGAGGGAACTGATCCGGATGGAAATGTCCCTGGAGCAGGGCGCAAAGCTGGGCGGCAGGATGATCGTGATGACCCATTATCCGCCGCTGAATGAAAAGCATGAGCATACCAGGATGAGCCGCCTGATCGCATCTTACGCGCCGTCGGATGTGGTATACGGGCATCTGCACGGCGCCGCTCTCAGAGGCGCCTTTGACGGCGTCAGGGATGGGATCCGTTACCGCTGCGTTTCCTGTGACGGGACTGGTTTTCAGGTCGTGCCTATCGGGGAATGAGAGAAAAACAACGCAAAGCACGCGCCTTTCAGGCGCGTGCTTTGCATTTCTGTTCGGGCGGGAAAACCGCCGCGGCATCGGACTGCGGTGGTACGGTTTCCTGAGGTTCTGTGATCCTTTTTTTGGGCGGATGAGGAAAGAAAACTGTAGTATATTATGAAAAAAATATACAAAACAGGACATATTTAAGTAATAAAATCGCGATTTCTTAAAATATTTTAACAATTAGGTCGATGACTGGTTCAGCTGATGGGGAACGGAAGTATAGCACCCCCAATATATTGTGGAACGATGGGATGAATAATGAAAAATATTACGTTATTATTACGGAAGTATTCCTAAAGTGAGTATTTCTTATAAAAAATAATCCTTGCTTTTCGATGCCTGGTGGGGTAAAATGCAAATACAGGCCACTTTGTGGCGAATTGTGGGGATTGTGTGGTGGAAAAGATGGAGGAGGATCGTGATGTCACGACCGGTGGCGGCACACCGGACGCGGCTGCTTCCCTGTCATCCGCCGACATGTCCTGGGACCTGGGTTTTACCGGGAATTATACGCACGGCCTGGACGCAAAGGGAAGGCTGATCATTCCCGTGGCGTTCCGTGAATCCCTGGGGACCCGATTCGCTGTATGTCCTTCGCCGGATTTTAAAAAGATCGCGGTGTATCCCCTCAAGGCATGGGTGGAGCGCAGGAATGAATACCTGGCCCTGTGCCGGAAGGATGCGGAGATCAGGCGGATCCTGGACATGTTTACCAAGTACTCCTTTGTCGACAGCGAGATGGACAGCCAGGGAAGGATCCTGCTTCCCGCCGCCCTGCGCGCAAAGTTCCTCGGGGAAACCAGGGACGTGGATGTCAGCGGATCCTATGACCATATCATCGTTCAGGAAGCCACGAAATCTCAGGCGGAGGATGTATGCTTTGGGGAGGATTTCCCCGATGTGTATGCCGCTGTTGCCAGGGCGCAGAAACTGCAGTGACCTTTCAGGAAGAAGGATAACTGATGAATATCAGGACAGGAAGATATCAGAATACCGGCGTGGCAGCGGCGGGCAGCAACCTCCGCTTTGGCATCGGGGATGCGGCGTATCTGCCCGATTCCGAGGCCGGGACCGATCTTGCCGGCTGCTTCCGTGCTGACGCGAACGTTCAGCGCAGGCACAGGCAGGAAACAAGGACCGTCTCGTTCAAGACCGCGGTGGTTGCTGTGGCGATCGTTCTTTTTGTATGCAGCTGCGTGACCATTTCCAGGTTCATGGCGGTCAAGTCCATGGAAGACAGGGTAAATGATATCGTGGCCAGGATGGATGAGACCAGGAGGGATAATGTCGTCCTTCGCCGGCAGGTGGCGGAGGTCAGGGACCTTTCAAGGATCGGTATCATTGCTGTGACAAGGCTTAAGATGGTGGCGTCGGATGAAAGCAACACCGTGGAGATCAAGGTGCTCCAGGTAGAGAACTTTGCGGGATCGGTGGAAAAGGACGCGGTCGAGGAGGCTGTGTATGTTTCCGACGGAACGGGTCCCATCGTGATGGAAAGCGGCAGAGCCGGCCGTTGACCCACGGGCGTGAGGGTATATGATGGGCTGTCCATCAGGAAGGGCTATAAAGATGTTATTATCAGAATTGGTCCGGATGTGTTCATCTGAGGCGGTGGACATCCGGGGGGACTGTGAAATTGACGACCTGGCCATGGACACGCGAAAACCCATGCACAAGGCGCTGTTTTTCTGCATTTCGGGAGCCAGGTATGATTCCCATCGGTTTGCGGACCAGGCGGTCAAAAACGGCGCTGTATGTCTTGCGGTGGAAAAATGGCTGGACGACATTCCGGTCCCCCAGGTCCTGGTCACCAACGGCAGGAAGGCCATGACAGCGATGTCACAGGCTTTTTTTGGATTTCCTGCCCGCGGGATGAAGATCCTGGGAGTCACCGGTACCAAGGGAAAGACCACCACCAGCTACCTGATGAAAGCCATTATGGAAAAAGCCGGATATAAATGCGGCCTGATCGGCACCACCGGCAACATGATCGGCACGAAATACCTGAAAAGCGAATTTACTACCCCTGAACCCATCGACCTGCACAGGACCCTCCGGCAGATGGCTGACGAGGGTGTGACCTGCGTGAGCATGGAGGTGTCCGCACACGCGCTGAATATGGGACGCCTGGAAGGACTGCATTTTGAGGCGGGGTGCTATACCAACCTGTCGCAGGACCATCTGGACCTTTTCGGCACGATGGAAAACTATTTCCAATGCAAAAAAACATTCTTCGACGCCAAATGGATCAATGCCGCGACGGTCAACGCCGATGATGAAAAAGGCGCGGAGATCATTCGCGGCCTCAATGTCCCCCGGATGACTTATGGCATCGCCCAGAACGCGGACCTGTACGCCAGGGATATCGAGATCACCGAAAACGGCGTGGGCTTTACCATGGGTTTTTCCGGGATGTGGGAATACCCGGTAAAGCTTCAGCTGACCGGGACCTTCAATGTGTACAACGCGCTTGCGGCTGCCAGTGTGGGCATGATCATGGGAGTCAAGCCGGAGGTCATCACAGAGGCCCTTGAAAGCGTCAGGGCCGTGCCCGGACGGGCGGAAATGCTTGAAACAGGGACACCGTACAAGGTGATCCTGGATTATTCACATTCTCCGGACGCGTTGGAGAACATCCTGAACACGGTAAGGGAATTTGCCCGGGGCAGGGTGATCTGTGTGTTTGGCTGCGGCGGGGACAGGGACAAGCTGAAACGCCCTCTGATGGGTGAGATCTCCGGAAGGCTGGCGGACCTGAGCATCCTGACCAGCGACAACCCCAGGAGCGAGGACCCGTATGAGATCTTGGCGGCCATTGAGGAAGGGGTCCGCCGTACTGATGGAGAATATAAGGTGATCGAAAACCGAAAGGATGCCATCAGGTACGCTATGGAGCATGCTGGGGACGGGGACATGATCATCCTGGCGGGCAAGGGCCACGAGACCTATCAGGAGATCAGGGGCGTCAAACGTCCGTTTAACGAAAAAACAGTGGTTCAGAGATTGCTTAAGGAGATCGCGGCCGGGCATCAGGACCAATAAACTTGACGAAGGCTCGGGTTCGGACCGGGCCTTTTTCTTGGCTGGATGATATTCGAGGTGAAAAGGATGAAGATCACGGAACGGGAAATCGTGCTGAAAAAAGGAACGGTATTCAAGGGAAGGAAGATGCTGATCGTAGGAATGGCGAGGAGCGGCGTGGCGGCCGCGGCGCTGGCGAACGAGATCGGCGCTATCGTTACGATAACGGATACAAAAAAGAGGGAGGAACTTGGCGAGGCTCTCTCTCCGCTGGATGGGACAGGAGTTTGTGAAGCGCTGGGCGAGGACGGGACGGCGAGGGTGAAGGACAGCGACATCGTGATGATCTCGCCGGGCGTGCCGCTGAATGCGCCGGTGGTCAGGGAAGCAGATCGCCTTGGGATCCCGGTGACAGGAGAATTGGAATTCGCTTCCCTTCTGTGCCCCTGCGAATACGCGGCTGTTACCGGCACCAACGGAAAGACGACCACCGTGACCCTTCTTTCGGAAATGTTTGGCGCTGAAGGAAAGGGCAGGCATGCCTGCGGTAATATCGGATATCCCTTTTCCCAGTCCTTGACTGAATGCCGGAAAGAGGATAAACTGGTCGCGGAGGTCTCCAGCTTTCAGCTGGAGACGACGGTCCGTTTTCATCCTCGGGCGGCGGCGGTACTGAACGTGACGGAAGATCATCTGAACCGTCACGGGACCATGGAGGTATATACCGGGCTGAAACGGCACATCTTTGACGCAATGGATGAAAACGATACGGCGGTATTGAACATGGAAGACCCCCTGACCCGGGTGATGACGGATATTCGTCCGAGGGTCCTGATGTTTTCCTCCCTGAACGAAACAGAAGAAGGTCTGTTTCTGAAAAATGGGATCGTTACAGCCAGGATCGACGGCAGGGAGACCGGGATCATCCCAGCGGAGGACATCTACATCCCCGGCAGGCATAACCTGGAGAATGCCATGGCAGCCTCTGCCCTGGCGCTGTCCATGGGCATCAGCCGGGAAAACGTGGCTAAGACGCTGAGGACCTTCAATGGCGTGGAGCACAGGATCGAATTTGTCCGTGAAAAAGACGGCGTCAGGTATATCAACGACTCCAAAGGGACCAATTGCGATTCCACAGAAAAAGCGGTCCTGGCCATGGACCGGCCGACGATCCTGATCCTTGGGGGATATGACAAACACGTTTCCTTTGACGGGCTGTCCCGCCTGATAAAGGCCAGTCCCATGATAAGAAAATGCGTGATCATCGGCGATACGGCGGAAAAAATAGAACAGAGTCTGAAAGCAGTCGGGTATACCGAGACCGTTCGGGCGGGAGATATGGAGGAAGCTGTCAGGATATCCGAAAGCCTCTGCCGCGAGGGGTGGAATGTGCTTCTGTCCCCCGCGTGCGCTTCCTTTGATATGTTCAAGGATTTCGAGGAGCGGGGACGGGTTTTCAAGGAGATCGTGAACAAACTGTAAGAAAACATGGCAAGGGGAGGACGGAGAATGAAAAGCCGAAGTACCGTCAGGAGGGTGATCCTGCTGGCGATCCTTTTGATCGCTGTCCTTGTGATCCTGAATGAAACTGTTTTCAGGATCCATTCGGTCAGGGTCGAAGGAAATTCCAGGATCCCCACCGGGGACATCGTGACCCTTGCCGGGCTTGATGGCGGCGCCTCCTATTTTTTCGTCAATGAGGAACGCATTGCCGAAGGCATCAATTCCAACAGGTATCTTGTGTACAGGAAGCTTGAAAAGACCTTTCCCAACCGCCTGACGCTGTTTGTCACCGAGAAGACCCCCTGCTGCGTGTTAAAAAGCACCAACGGCCTGTATCTGATGGATCGGGAAGGCATGATCCTTGAAAAGATCGGTGAAGCTGACGCGCAGGGATGGATCAGCGTCACCGGGATGACCGTCAGGGAAGTACGGGTGGGGAGCGTTGTGGGCAGCTCGAATCCCGAGCAGCTGAAGGCCTGTACACTGATCCTTGACGAGATGCTGGTACAGGACGTGATGGGACTATTCTCCGAGATCAACTGTTCCGATCCCAACCGCCTCTTTCTGACCAGCAGGGAAGGATACCCCATTTTCCTTGGTGATGCAAAGGACATGCGGGCCAAGCTCCTTACGATCAGGGGCGTCCTTGAATATATGCGTATTTACGATATGGCTCCGGGAAGCCTTGACGCGTCGGTCCCAGGCAGTATCACCTACACGCCCGATTGATCCAGATCGGGCTTTTGCTCTTTTTTGGCTGTTTAAGAGCCGTTTCCAGGCGCCTGTGAAACGGACTTTGGTATTTTCAGAATTATGTATGAATTCATTCTTACAAAATAAACATTTTTTTGTTCCGGAGACTTGTCAAATTACTACGAAAAGGTTACAATAAAGTGAAAGATTGGGCAAGGTTTTGCATTTATGCGAAACACGAACCTGGATCGGGAGTTGATGTACGATGAACAAGACCATTGCGGCGCTTGATTTCGGGACGAACAAGATCATCACGGTGGTGGCCGAGCTCAACGGCGGCCAGCGGTGTGATATCGCCGGCACGGGCATTGCCATGTACGACGGTTATCTTGACAACAACTGGATCAATCCGGACGCCCTTGTGGATGCGATCAATAAATCGGTCCAGGAAGCCGAGAACCAGGCGGGCTGCAGGATCAGAGAAATCTATGTGGGGGTCCCCGCGGCTTTTTCCAGGGTGTATACGGTAGAGCCCAAGGTAGCCATTCAAGGCGCAGATCCGAAGGTCAGCCCGAAGGACGTCGCTGACCTGTTCAGCAAGGCTGCGAACCAGCTGGGCGACATCCGGGGGACGGTCATCCATCGTTCGCCGGCATGGTTTGTCGTTGACGACGGCAAAAAGACCATCGAACCCACCGGCATGCGCGGGTATGAGCTGAAGGGGCTGGTCTCGTTTGTGACCGCTGAGGATTTTTTTATCCGGGACGTGACCGAACGCCTCAGGGCCCTGGACATCGGTGTGGACGGATTCTTCTCCACGCCGGCGGGACAGGCCATGCTTTATATCAGCGAGGATGAACGTGACAGGAAGACCGTCCTGGTGGATATGGGATACCTTGTGACCGAGGTGATGATCCTGGAGGGTGACGCGATCACTTTTATGAAGGCCATCCCTCTGGGGGGCGGACACATCGCGGCGGATCTTGCGATCGGCCTGAGTATCCCGCTGACCTCCGCGGAAGAGATCAAACGCAATTATGTTTACGGCATCACCGCCGGACAGGAAGAATTTGTGACCACCGACATCCAGGGCAGCACCGTCACCTTCAAAAGGGAAGAAGTAGAAAGAGTACTGGAGCCCAGGGCGGAGGAGATTTGCGAAAGCGTCAGGGACGCCATCGACTCGAGCGGGATCAAGCTGGGCAACTGGTCCGCGGTGTATTTTACCGGCGGCGGCATGGCGATCAACCGGGGTGGAAGGGAATACCTGGCGGCCAAGATCAACAGGACTGTGAGGGAGCTTCCCCGGAAGACCGTCAAGATGTCGTCCCCGGCCTATTCCAGCGCCCTGGGACTGGTGGACCTGGTCATTTCCACGGTGAAGAGCAGCGAAAGCTCCAACGGCATCGGAGGGTTCTTCAGGAATCTCTTCGGCGGCAACTGAGGCCCTGCGGGCCCTTTCAACGGATATCACTTAAGATCGGGAGGATGGAAACATGCCTTTTGAAATTCAGGTAGAACAAAGTTCATTCGCGTCCATCAAGGTAGTGGGCTGCGGCGGCGGCGGTACCAACGCGGTGAACCGGATGGTGGACGCCGGCCTTCGCGGGGTGGAATTCATCGCTGTGAACACCGACCGCCAGGCGCTCACCCTGGCCAAAGCGGACACCAAGATCCAGATCGGCGAAAAGCTCACCAAGGGTCTTGGCGCCGGGGCTCAGCCCGATATCGGCCGCAGGGCCGCCGAAGAGAGCCGCGAAGAGATCGCCCAGGCGCTCAAAGGCGCGGATCTGGTGTTCGTTACCGCCGGAATGGGCGGCGGCACCGGCACCGGCGCGGCGCCCATCGTTGCTGAGGTGGCGAGGGAGAACAACTGCCTGACCATTGCCGTCGTCACCAAGCCCTTTGCATTTGAGGGCAAGCAGCGCATGAAGAACGCCGACATGGGCATCAACGAATTGAAGCAGACCGTGGATACCCTGGTGGTCATCCCCAACGACAGGCTGCTTCAGGTGGTCAGCAAGGGGACCAGCATGCTGGAAGCCTTCCGTATCGCCGACGATGTGCTTCGCCAGGGAATCCAGGGTATTTCGGACCTTATCAGCCAGCCCGCCCTGATCAACCTGGACTTTGCAGACGTGAAGACCGTCATGGAATCCGGCGGGATGGCGCATATGGGCATCGGCACCGGCAAGGGCGAGACCAAGACGGTGGACGCCGCGAAGAACGCCATAGCCTCTCCGCTGCTTGAGACCAAGATCGACGGCGCGAGGGCCGTCCTGATCAACATCACCGGCGGACCGGACATGAGCATCATGGATGTGAACGAGGCCGCCAGCCTGATCATGCAGAACGCCGACAATGAGGCCAATATCATCTTTGGCGCCGGCATCGACGAGACCATGGAGGATGAGGTCCGCATCACGGTCATCGCGACGGGCTTTGAAAAGAACGCTTTTCCCACCCGTCCCAGGAAACAGGCAAAAGCCGCTCAGCCGGCCGCCCCGGCCCAGCAGACAGGCGCATACCCCGGAAGCGGTTCCTATAATCCCTATGAGGGGCGTATGAAGCCTCAGGAAACGCCGGAGGAAACATTTGAAGCGCCCGATCCGTCCATGTACGGGGGCGATCAGGGTTATTACGGCGGCGCGAGGCCCATCGTGCCTCCCAGGACCTACCAGCCTGCCGGAACGCCGGGATATTATCCCCAGCAGGCCCCCCAGCAGTACATGCCCCCCACGGCCCCCGGCGGCGCGCCCCAGACCTTCGCCCCCCAGGCGGCGCCGGTACAGACTGCGTACGCGCCGGATACCCAGCCGTCTTACGCTCCTCCCGCGCAGCAGGCGCAGGCGCAGCCCCAGAGCACGGGGAACCGCCAGACAGAGAAGGACGAATTGGGCGTTCCCGCTTTCCTGCGCAGGGCACCCAGAAAAGACAACTGATGTTCCCTCCGCCGGGAAGCTTTATCCGGCAGTCACATACAAGATCCGTTTTCCCTGCTCCGATGGCGGGAAAACGGATTTTGTATGTGATTTTTTCATGTCGTGAAAAGTCGGGAGACTTCTGTTATTGCCAAAGCAATAAAAAACTGATATACTGACGTAAGGAACCTTTTACAGGAGGTGCAGCCGAATGGCACAGAAAAAAGACGACCTGCCCGCCAATGTGGATGTGGATCTGCAGAACGGCGGTACCATAACTTATGCGTCCGAGGTGATCTCCACCATCGCGGGCGTCGCAGCCAACGAGATAGAAGGGATCGCCGGGATGTGCATCAGCGGCGGTCTGAGCGATATTATCGGGCGCAACCGCAATGCCACAAGGGGAGTCAAGGTGGAGATCGGGAGCGAGGAAGCTTCCTTTGACCTCTATGTTATCGTGGAATACGGTCAGCCGATCCAGAAGGTCTGCCATGATGTGCAGGAAAATGTCCGGAAAGCCATCGAAAGCATGACGGGACTGCATGTGGTGCGGGTGGACGTCCATGTTCAGGGCGTCAGCTTTGAAAAGGAAAAGCAGCAGACCGAGATCAATATCGAAGCGGCCAAAAGCCCGGCGCTGACGGCCGGGGCAGGGGAAGCAGCCGGGCAGAAAAACTCGAAAAACGCCAAAAAAGCACGTAAAAAGGCGGTCTCCGCAAAGGAAGAAAAACCGGCGGCTCCCGCCAAACCGGAAAAGGATGCGCAGGATGCGCCTCAGGCGCCGACGGCAGCCTCCGAAGAGCAAGCGGACGTGACTGAAGCAGGGGCGCCGGCGGAGCCTGCTCCCGAACAGGCGGAAAACGTCGAAGCAAGTGCTTTTGCGGCGGAAAATGCAGAAACCCCGGAGGAGACCGAAATCCATGCGGGAAAAGCCGAAGGACCTGATCCCGCATCGGCTGAGGACGATGGGGAAACGGTCGAATGGGAAGCGGGCCCTGTTGCCGGAGGCTTCAGCGAAGCGGCTGCGGACGCAGCGGATACGGCCGGCGGGAAGAAAAAGAGAACAAAAAATCATAATTGACACGCTGTGACAATATCGTGGGGAGGAAAAAACGATGAAGATGAAACTGTACCATCGGCTGATCCTTGTGGTCGGCGCTCTGATCACGCTGCTGATCGGTGTGGCCATGATCGTTACGGCCTGCGGCCTGCTGCAGAGATTTACCCTGGTCCCGCAGGCAGAGGGAGAAAGCTTTTACTCCTGGCGGAGGATCGCGGTGATCGTCGCCGGCGCGTTTCTTGTGCTTTTCGGCGGGTACACCATGCTGTTCCCCGGCAAGCTGCGCTATAACAAAAAGGACTTTATCGTGCAGAAGGGTGAAAAAGGCGACCTGCTCTTCAGCGTTAAGACCCTTGAGAGCCTGGTCCGCGAGTGTGTGGACATGCATAAGGAAATCGAGGTCAAGACCCTGCGCATCCTGCCCGGCAAGGAAGGGATCGCTGTCAGGCTGCGGGTGATCATGGCCAGCAATATTTCCATGCCCCTGGTTCAGGACAGCCTGGCCGGTCAGATCAAGCAGTATGTCACCGCGTCTTCCGGCGTCCAGGTGAACAGTGTGAATGTGGCCGTGGTGGGCGTTGCCGGCAAGACCGGAGAACCCGCTTCTCCATATGCCGTCAACAGTGAGGAAAACGCCGCTCCTCAGGAGGAAACAAAAGCGGAAGCACCCAAGGAGGAAGAGAGGAAGCTGCCGCACCTGCGCCTTTTCGACAAGGAAGAGGAGCAGACGGTGGTGCCCGTTCCCGCGTTTGCCCGGGAAGCCGCTGAAAAAGCGGAAGAACAGGTCTCTGAGGCCGCCGACGTCGTGAACGATGCGGCCGAAAACGCAGTTGAAGCTGTAAACGACGTTGTCGGCGAAGCTGCCGACGGGATCGAAAGCACGGCCGAAACATTGACCGAAAAGGCTGAGGAAGCCGTCGAAGGGCTGAACGGTGCGGTGCAGGAAGCCGCCGAAGGACTGAGCGCCGCGGCGCAGGCGGCCGCTGACGAGACCCGGAAGACCTTTGGGGAAGAAGGGGATAACAATGTCTGAAAACAATAATGGGAAAACCCCCGCGATCCTGACTGTGGGCACGCCCCAGTGCGCCCTGGCCTGCGCTTTTCTCGGCGCGGTCGTCGCCGTGCTGCTCCTGACCATCGGATTCTGGAAGACGCTGTTCATCGCCCTGTTTATTTTCGCCGGCCTTTTCGTGGGGGGCGTCAGAGACAAGGGAGAATGCATCCGCAGCGCGACGGAAGCGGTCCTTCCCCGCAAAGAGGTCAAGGTATACCAGGCCCAGGAGAAAAAGCCCGTTCCTCAGGCGGAAGAGCCCGACGAGGAAACTGACGAGGACGAAGAGGAAGGGGAAGAAGAGGAAGACCCCGACGACGCCGAAGAGGTAGAAGAAGCCCCCGAAGAGGAAGAGGCCGAAGAGGTAGTAGCCGAAGAGGAAGAAGCCGAGGACGGCAAGGAAGACAGAGACGAGGACAGGAAGACCGGGAAAGAGGACTGACGTAAAAAGACGCTCCCGGGCGCGTCCGCTGCTTTGCGGCGCGATCACTTGATAAGGATGGTAGGGAGATATGTCCCGAAAAACAGCGCGCCAGGCTGCCGTGCAGATGGTATTTGAAAGCCTGTTCGGCGGGGAAGGCGGAGACGATACCCTGACAGGGCTCATCTCCTTTGAACCCTCCGAAGGGGATATGGAATACGTTCAGAACGTTGTGGACGGCGTCAGGGAGCATGGGGAAGAGATCGACGGTATCATAGCCGGACATCTGAAAAACTGGACCCTTGACCGCATATCCAACGTAGCTCATGCGGCGATGAAGGTCGCCATCTATGAAATGAAGTGGCAGAAGGATGTCCCACCCGGGGTCATCATCCGGGAGGCGGTGCAGCTGACTCAGCGGTTCGACGAGGATTCGGAGGGCAGGTTTGTCAACGGGGTCCTGTCGAGCGTCCTGAAGGAAATGGCCCCGGAAGGATCTCAATGACAAAGCGCGAAGGCTGTCTGGGGATCGATACCAGCTGTTACACGACCTCCGCCGCCGTGGCTGTGGGAGGGGAGATCGTCGCCTTTCAAAGGAAGCTCCTTCCGGTCCCGGCGGGTGAACGCGGCCTCCGTCAAAGTGAGGCCGTGTTTGCGCATATAAAACAGATGCCTGAGATCCTCGAAACGGCGGTCCGGGAGGCAGGGATGCTTCCCGCATGTGTGTGTGTTTCCTCTTCCCCGAGGGACGGGGAGGATTCCTATATGCCGGTGTTCCTCACGGGCATGGCTTTTGCCAGGTCCGCCGCCGCGGCCGCGGGCATCCCCCTGTACTGTACCACCCACCAGCGGGGGCATATCCGGGCGGCGATGATCGGTACCGGGATCGGCGGGGAGGAGCCTTTTCTGGCGGTCCATCTCAGCGGAGGTACCACGGACGTGCTCCTCAGGCGCCCGGACGGATCGGCGGAGACCCTGGGGACCAGCCTGGACCTGCACGCGGGACAATTGGTGGACAGGATCGGCGTGCGCATGGGGCTGCCCTTTCCCTCCGGCAGGTATCTGGAGGAAACGGCCCGAAGGTGCCCGGCACCACCTAAAGCGCTTTTGAAGGTGTCCATGGATGGCGGCAATTGCCATCTGTCCGGCTGTGAGACCGCCCTGATCTCATTGATGGAAAAAGGTCTTCCCGGCGAGGAAGCGGCCTTGGAGGTTTACAGCGTCCTCTGCCGGACTGTTTTGAGGATGCTGGCCTCGGCGAAGGAGAAGACCGGGGTCCGCCGTTGCCTGATCGCGGGCGGCGTCGCCTCCTCCCTGCTGCTCAGGAAGATGATCGCCGAAAGGAACAAAAAACGCGGCCTGGGGCTGGAAATATATTTTGGCGAGCCAATGTATTCTTCAGATAATGCCGCGGGGGTTGCACTCCTGGGCGAGGAAATGCATTCATGCGGCAGGAAATGAATTCGCCGCGGCACATCGGCTATGAGGAGGTAACGACAGGAAAATGGATCAGGTGATCATGTACGGCGCGCCATGCGTCGAAAAACTTTCGGCGGAACAGACACAACGTGTGGAAGCCCTGCGCAGACAGGGGCATGGCGTCTGCCTCGCGGTGGTCCGCGTAGGGGACGATCCGGCCAGCGAAGTGTATGTGCGCAACAAAAAGAACGCCTGCCAGCGCCTGGGGATCGAATCCCGTGAGATCCATCTGCCCGGCAGCGTATCCCAGGCGGAGGTCGAAGAGTGCCTGGATAAATTGGGCGCGGATGCAGGCGTGGACGGCATCCTGCTCCAGCTGCCCCTTCCGCGGGGGCTGGATGACAAGGCCGCGCTCACGCATATTCCCGCATCCAAGGACGCCGACGGCTTCAGGAGCGAGAATTGCGGAACGCTGATCTGCGGCGGGGAGGGGACGCTGCCCTGCACGCCCAGGGGCATATTGTACATGCTGAAGCATTACGGGGTCTGTCTTGAGGGCAAACACGCTGTGGTGATCGGCCGCAGCGCCATCGTCGGAAAGCCTGCCGCCCTGATGCTGCTGGGCGAAAACTGCACTGTGACCGTTTGCCATTCAAAAACCGCGGATCTGAAGAAATATACGCAGCAGGCGGACATCCTCGTCGCTGCCGTGGGCAAGCCCGGTTTTGTTACTGGCGATATGGTCAAGGACGGATGCGTGATCGTGGATGTGGGGATCAACCGGACGCCGGAAGGGCTTCGGGGCGACGTGGATGCGGCGTCGGTCGGCGAAAAGGCAGCCTTTATCACACCCGTTCCGGGCGGTGTCGGCAAGCTCACCGTGGCCATGCTGATGGAGAATGTGATCGAGCTGGCGGAAAGAAGGATGGGTCTGGCGGAAGCATGAGTTGGACTCTGACGGTCACGCAGCTCAACGAATACGTCCGCAGAACATTTGCCGGCGATCCCATCCTGCGGGATGTCCGCCTGACCGGGGAGATCAGCGGATTCAAGAAGCAGTTCAACGGACACTGGTATTTTACTGTCAAGGATGAGGGCAGCCGGCTGAACTGCGTCATGTTCCGCACGGCGACGCTGTCCGTGGGTTTCACCCCCGCGGAGGGGGACCGTGTGGTGCTGACGGGCAGCGTCGGGCTGTACGTCCCATTTGGTACCTACCAGTTTACCGTGACGGAATTGAAGCGGGGCGGCCAGGGCGACCTGTATCTGCGATTTGAGGAACTCAAAAGGCGTCTTCTGGCTGAGGGGCTCTTTGACGAGGCGCGGAAAAAACCGCTGCCCCTCAGGCCGCGGGTCATCGCGGTGGTGACCAGCAAGACCGGGGCGGTGATCCATGATATCGCCCGGGTCGCCGGCAGGCGCGATCCTTCTGTGCAGCTGATCCTGCGGTGTTCCCTTGTCCAGGGGGAAGGCGCGGCGCCGGACATCGCCCGGGGCATCCGGGAGTGCGCGGCCAGTTCCGGGGCTGACATCATCATCGTCGGCCGCGGCGGAGGTTCCCTTGAGGATCTTTGGGCCTTTAACGAGGAGGAAGTGGTCCGTGCGGTATGGGAATGCCCGATCCCCGTCATATCTGCGGTAGGGCATGAGGTGGACGTGACGCTGTGCGACCTGGCGGCGGATGTGCGCGCCGCTACGCCCTCCGCGGCCGCGGAGATAGCCGTTCCGGACAGGAGAGAGCTCAAAAGGCTGGTATCTTCCTACGCGAAGCGGCTGGAAAGCAAACTGAACGGAAAGCTTAACGAATGCGCCGGGAGGCTTGCGAATGCCGAAAAGCATCTGACGGCGCTGCATCCGAAGCAGAAGATCAGGGCGGCTGCCCATACTAACGACCTCCTTAAGCTACGCCTTGAAAACGCCATGAAGAGCGGCCTTGAAAAACGGAGGCGCCGGGCGTCGGAGCTGGACGGCAAACTGACGGCCCTGGGGCCGCGCCAGGAGCTTGCCCGCGGGTACGCGGTGATCCTTGCCGAAGGGAGGGCCGTGACAAGCGTGCGCGGCCTGAAGGACAGGGCCGAGATCCTGATGGCGGACGGCCGCGCGGCGGTGAAGATCGAAAGCGTAAAGGAGGGGGACCCTTTTGACGGATAAAGCAGGCCGGACCACCTTTGAGGAGCGTTTAAAGGCCCTGGACGGGATCGTGGCCCGGATGGAAGCAGGAGAAATGACCCTTCAGGAAAGCCTGGCGGCATATGAAGAGGGAATGAAGCTGACCAGAGCCCTGAACGAGGAATTATCCCAGGCCGAAAAGCGCATGCAGGAACTTTCGGGCGGCATCATCATGCCCATGGAGGACGCGCCATGACGACGGAAAACGATTACGGGTTTTATAAAGCCATGTGCGAAAAAGCGCTGGAAGCTTATGCTTTCGAAGGCGCGCCGGAAACGTCCTCCAAAGCTATGAGGTACAGTTTGCTTGCCGGGGGGAAGCGCCTGAGGGCCGTCCTTGCACTGGGAGGATGCGTCTGTGCGGGCGGAAGGGCCGAAGACGCCCTGCCTGCCGCCTGCGCCGTGGAAATGGTCCATGCGTATTCCCTGATCCACGACGACCTGCCTGCCATGGACAACGACACCCTCCGCCGGGGCAAGCCCACGAGCCATGTGGTCTTCGGCGAGGCGCAGGCGATCCTCGCGGGGGACGGCCTTTTGACCGAGGCGTTCGTGTGCCTTTCATCCGTTCCCGACCCGGCAACGGCGGCGGCGTGCGTGCGCTGCCTTGCACAAGCCGCCGGAAGCGCCGGGATGGTGGGCGGACAGGTGATGGACATGGAAAAGCCCCCCGACGCCGGGGCCGAATGGCTTAGGGAAATGGAAAGGCGAAAGACGGGCTGCCTGATCAGGGCGGCTGTGGAGACGGGCATGATCTGTGCCGGAGCTGACGGAGATATGATCCGCCGGGGAAGGGAATACGGCACACATCTCGGCGCGGCTTTCCAGGCGGTGGACGATATCCTTGACGTGACGGGCGACGAAAAGAACATGGGAAAGAGTCTGGGAAAGGACAGGGAGGAAAACAAATTTACCGCGGTGACGATTTTCGGCCTGGATGGGGCCGTGGCCATGGCGCGCCGGGAGACCGCTCTGGCGGTGGAAGCGCTCTCAGGGCTGGGCCCTGAAGCGGATTTCCTGCGCCGGACGGCTGAGATGATGCTTCAACGGGTCAATTGAAAGAGGTCTCGAAAAATGGAAGCACTGTGGGACAACCGCATCCTGATCACCGCTTTCGTGGCATGGATGACGGCGCAGATGATAAAAACGCTGATATACCGTATCTTATACAAGCGCTTTGACAAGGAGCGCATTTTCGGCAGCGGGGGCATGCCGTCGTCGCATACCGCCACGGTGATCGCCCTGACGGTCTCGGTGGGTATCAGGGAGGGGTTTGCCTGCAGCATGTTTGCCGTCTGCGCGGTCTTTTCCATGGTGGTCATCTATGACGCGCTTGGCGTAAGGCGGGAAACGGGCAGGCAGGGAGAGGTCATCAACCGGATCATCCGGGAATTCCTTATGGACGGCAAGCCCATCTCCGAGGAAAACATGAAGACGCTGGTGGGGCATACGCCTTTGGAGGTTCTGGGGGGCGTTATTATCGGGCTCGGCATATCGCTCCTGTTTATGCTTTTTTAAGGGAGGTTTTTTCAATGAACGATCAGTTCCATGAAGAGGTGGTAACGCAGAACAAGCAGGGCTTCCAGACGGTGACGCTCCTGGTGGCGAACATGATGATGATCATCATGGCCATCATGGGGATCTTCGGGCTGCAGGCCCTGATGAGGGTGGTTTCGGCGATGATCGCCGGTCAGGCTTCCGTGGCCGACATCATCTTTCCCCTGGTCATGTTCCTTGCGGGCGGCGGCCTTGCGGTCCTTCTGTTCCTGAAAAAGGATGAGATCCGTACGGAATACGAATATACCATCACCAACGCCTCTCTGGATTTCGCCAAGGTGTTCAACAACAAAAAGCGCAAAGCTTTGGGCACCATGAACCTGAAAAATATCGAGGCCTGCGGGAAGGTTTCCTCCGGAAGCTTCCACCGGTATATCTCCATGCCCCAGATCAAGCGGAGCAACTGGTTCCTGAATCGGGACGCTGACCTTTTTTACCTTTATTACACCAAGAACAGTGAAAAACGGATCATTATCATCGAACCCAGCGACGAACTGGTGGAAATGATCCGCCGCGTGGTCATGCCCGGCGTATACCAGACGAATTGAGGCAGAGGAATGATCTATCTTGACAACAGCGCCACAACCAGGGTGTGCGCCGAAGCCGTCGAACGGATGGCCATGTGCATGCGCGAGGGCTATTTCAACCCTTCGGCGCTGTACGGCCCATCCCTTGAGGTGAAAGAGGAGATGCGCGCGATCCGTGAAAAGATCGCCCGCATCGTGCGCTGCGGCGGCGGCAGGACGATCTTCGTGTCCGGGGGGACCGAGGCCGACAACCTGGCGGTACTGGGCCTGACGGCCTCCTTCCGGGAGGGAAGGATCCTGTATTCGGCCGGGGAACATCCGGCTGTAAAGGAAGCCTGCAGGGCCGTGAAGGGACTTGCCGCCGAGGAGATCCCCTATGACAGCCGTGGAATGGCGGACCTTGAACGGCTGGAAAAAATGCTGGATGAGGACGTCCGACTGATCGCGGTGATGCAGGTCAACAATGAAAGCGGGGCCATACAGCCGCTCCGGGAGATCGGCGAAATGAAGGAACGGCTTTGTCCCAGGGCTTTTTTTCATGTGGACGGCGTTCAGGGTTTTTTGAGGGTCCCGGCGGACATGAAGGCCTGGCACGCGGACAGTTATGCCTTGTCGGCCCATAAGATCCGCGGCCCCAAAGGCTGCGGTGCGCTGGTCGTATCGCCCGGGGCGCGCCTTGCGCCGCGGATGCTGGGTGGAGGGCAGGAGGGGGCGCTTCGCTCCGGCACCGAGAATACCCCCGGTATCCTGGGCATGGGCGCCGCTATCGATGCCTGGCCCGGAGCGGAGGGGCTGCGCGAAATGAAGGAAGCGCTCTATCGGGGCCTGAAGGAGCAGGTGCCATCCCTGCAGGTCAACGGTCCCGATCCGATGAGCGAAGAATCGGCTCCCCATATCCTGAACGTGTCCCTTGAGCCTGTGAGGAGCGAGACCATGCTCCATGCCTTGGAGGGCTGCGGGATCCTCATCGGCATCGGCTCGGCCTGCGCATCCAATAAGCAGCGGGTCTCCGAAGGACTCAGGGCCATGGGCATCAGCCGTCCCAGGGCTGAATCAGCGCTGCGCTTCAGCCTGGGTCCGGACAACCGGATAGAGGAAATGGCGGAAACGGTGCGCCGTGTCAGGGAACAGTACGATTTTCTGTCCCCTTATACCAGAAGATAAAAAAGGACGTCGATCATATGCAGAAACTGCTGCTTGTCCGTTACGGTGAGATCTATTTAAAGGGCCAAAACAGGCCCTATTTCCTGAAGACCCTGGTATCCAGGGTGCGCGAGGCAGTCCGGGAGATCGGCGGGAACGTCTGGCTGCACGACGCCCGGATCTTTGTCAGCGGCGTGGAGGACATGGAAGAATGCATCCGCAGGGTGCGCCGGGTGTTCGGCGTACACTCGGTCTGTCCGGCGGTGGCGCTGGAGAAGGACGATTTTGATCTGCTGCTCCGCACGGCGGCGGAAATGATGGAGGGACTCGAAGGCACCTTCAAGGTGGAGGCGCGCCGGTCTGACAAGCATTATTTCCTGGATTCGCCGGCGATCAACGCGAGGGTCGGCGAGTACGTCCTGGGGATAAGCGGCGGCCGGCTGAAGGTGGACGTAAAAAAGCCGGAGCATGTTTTGAGCGTGGAGATCCGGGACAAGGCGTACCTCTATTCCCGGGTGTTCCCGGCAGTGGGCGGCATGCCGGTCGGGACAGGCGGGCGCGCCGCTTTGCTCCTTTCCGGCGGCATCGACAGCCCTGTGGCGGGATATATGATCGCCAAGCGGGGCGTGGAACTTGTGGCGGTGCATTATTATTCCTTCCCGTATACCGGGCCCCAGGCGAGGCAGAAGGTGTTGGATCTGGCGCGCATCCTGTCGGGCTATACCTGCGGCATGCGGGTGTACGTGGTCCCCTTTACCCGCATCCAGATGGAGATCCACGCCAAGTGCCCCGACGATTACACCACTTTGATCATGCGCAGGTATATGATGCGCATCGCTGAGATCATCGCCCGCAGGGAAGGCGCCATGGCCCTGGTCACCGGGGAAAGCATCGGTCAGGTGGCCAGCCAGACCATGGAAGCTCTGAACGCCACGGATCAGGTGGTGGATATGCCGGTCTTCCGCCCGGTGATCGGGTTTGACAAGATCGAAATCATCCATGTGGCGGAGGAGATCGGCACCTACGAGACCTCGTGCCTGCCCTATGAGGACTGCTGCACCGTGTTCACCCCAAGGCATCCCGCGACAAGGCCGAAGATGGAAAAGATCCTGGTGGGGGAAGAGCTCCTTGCACAGGAGGAATTGATCGAAGAGGCTGTCAGGGAAGCCGAGATCATCGATCTTTGACCTCTTTTTCGTCAGGGGAGACCGAAACGGGGAACGGGAACGAAAAACGATTACCGGAAACGGAAACGGATAACGGAAACGGATAACGGAAACGGATAAAACAGGAGGAATCGGCATGAAGCGTCTGACTTTGTGGCTGCTGGTCCTGGCCTGCCTGGCCTCCGCGTGCATTCTGCCCGCCGGAGCGGAGGGGGGAAACTATGTGCTGGCGGGATTCGATCCCACCCAGTACCGCGTCTGGTCGGAAAACGCGTTTTTCTCATCCATGGAAGAGATGACCGGCGTGCATTTTGAATTAAAACAGTATTCCGCGCTTTCCTCCTGGGAGGAGGCGAAGGCCTCTTTTGCCGCGGGGGGAGACATGCCCGACGTGCTGTTCAAGGCACAGCTGACCGGGTACGAATGCGCTGAAATGCTGGATAAGGGCATCCTGGTGGACCTGAAGCCGTATCTTGAGACCTGCTGCCCCCATCTGTGGGCCATGATCCTTGAGGACGACGCCATCCTTTCCGCCATCACCCTGCCCGACGGGCGGATCGCCGCGCTGCCCTATATCAGCGAGACCCCGACCCAGAACGTCATGTGGATCAACAAAAAGTTCCTGGCCCGGGCGGGCAGATCCGCCCCGACTACCTGGGACGAAATGACGGACGTCCTCAGGGCCTTCCGGGATACGGACGCCAACGGCAACGGGGATACGAACGACGAGATCCCGATGGGCTTCCTCGGGCCGTACGATCTTAAATACCTGGGACACGCCTTCGGCCTGACGGCCAACGACTACAATCTGTTTGTCACGGACAGCGGCGAGGTGCGCTATATGCCCGCCGAGGAACGCTTTATGCTGCTTATGACCGGGCTGCGGGAATGGTATAAGGAAGGGCTGCTTGATCCCGCCGGGTTTACGTCGTCGGATATGCTGCGCGCCGTCACCGACGCCAAAAAGCCCCAGCGCTACGGCGTCATTTTCGCCCCGATGGTCACGACGCTGTTCCCTTCGGAGTGGCTGGAGGACTACGTCTGCCTGATGCCCCTCCAGTGGGAGGGCGAGGCCCGTTACAGGGACGTGGGGCTGCATATCGTCCGCGGCACCTTCGCCGTGACCACGCACTGCCCTGACGTAGGCGAGGTACTGTCCTGGGTGGACCTGATGTATTCAGAGGAAGGCAGTGTCCTGGCTTCCGTGGGCAAAAGGAATTCGGATTATGTGATCGACGGGGATGGGTCCTGGCGGCTGACGGAATCTGCCAAAGGGGATTCCTATTACACCGTTTCCCATACCATTACCTCCGGGGCCGAGATCCCGGGGTATTCCGCCGAGGAATTCCACGCAAGGTACAATGATCCGGGCCTGAAGACGATGCTGGACGCGCTACACACGTTCGGCGCAAAATGCGTCCTTCCTTTCCCGTACCTGTACCTTACGCGGGAGGAGAACACAAGGATCATGGCGCTGCAGGGGAAACTGGGATACCTTGTTGATATGCAGATCGCCAGGTGGGTCCTGGGGGAGGAGGAGATCACCGCTGATAGCGGGAAAAACTTCGTTTCCGACCTGAAGGATGCCGGGTTGGACGAATTCCTGGCCCTGTGGCAGGGCATCTACGACGCACAGGAGGGCAGATGACATGGATAACTACAATTCGATGCTTTCTCTCCTTTCGACTGATGAAGCGCTGGAAAGGCTGAAGGCGCTTTACGGAAGCCGTGAGGACGAACTGAAAAGGCAGGCCGCCCGTTACGCGGGACTTGTGAAAAAACATGAGGAGCTTTTCCATTCCTCCGGCCGCATCCTGATGGTCAGCGCTCCCGGCAGGATCGAGATCGCCGGCAACCATACCGACCACAACAACGGAAGGGTACTTGCGGCGGCGGTCAGCCTGGACTGCCTGGCGGCGGTCAGCCCCAGGCAGGACATGAAGGTCAGGGTGCATTCCGAGGGCTTCTCCCCTGTGGAGATGGATCTGACGGATACCGCGGTCCGCGAGGAGGACAAAGGGACCAGCGCTTCCCTGATCCGCGGCGTTGCCGCCGGGATGAAGGAAAACGGGATGAAGATCGGCGGTTTTGACGCCGTGGTGACCAGCGATGTGGTGACCGGCAGCGGGCTTTCTTCCTCCGCCGCTTATGAAGTGATGATCGCCCAGATCCTGGACGCCCTGTATAACGGCCGCACATTGGCCCCGGTTCTTCGCGCCAGGATCGCCCAGTATGCGGAGAATGTGCACTTTGGGAAGCCCTCTGGCCTGATGGACCAGATGGCGTCCTCTGTCGGCGGCATGGTGACCATCGATTTTAAGGACGAACCCAGGGTGGAGGGTCTCCCGTTCCGTTTTTCGAACAGCAGATACGATATCGTGGTGGTCAATACCGGTTCCAGCCATGACAACCTGACCGACGAATACGCCTCCATCCGTCTGGAGATGAACGAGGTGGCCGCTTTCTTCGGCAAATCCGTCCTGCGCCAGGTGGACGCCGGGGACGTATGGCGAAACCTGAAAGCCCTCAGGGAACGCCTGGGCGAGCGTCCGGTGCTGAGGGCGATCCATTACTTCAATGAAAACGAGCGGGTCGCAAAACTTGTCGACGACGTGAAGAACAACGACACAGAACGGGTGCTGGAGGGGATGATCGCCTCCGGTGATTCCAGCCAGAAGCTTCTGCAGAACGTTTACGTGGTGGGCAGGAGCCAGCCGATGACCCTCGCGCTGACCATTGCCGAGAGCATGCTCAGGGGCAAAGGTGCATGGCGTGTGCACGGCGGCGGTTTTGCCGGCACCACTTTGAACGTGGTGCCCCGGGATATGACGGCGGAGTTCACCCGGCGGATGAACGATGTGTTCGGCGACGGCGCCTGCTTTATCCTGGACGTACGACCCGAGGGCGGGACCGTGGCGCTGGAAAGCCGGGAGCCGTGATGGGAAAAAGCCGTGTGATCCTGACCGCACCCACCCCGGAGGCGACCCGGGAGATCGCGCGCATCCTGAGCGAGGGCCTCAGGGACGGGGATACCGTCGTACTCCAGGGGGAGCTTGGGGCCGGAAAGAGTGAGTTTGCCCGGGGGATCGCCCGGGGACTGGGCTATGACGGTCCCATTCCCAGCCCGTCCTTCACCATTCTCAACGAATATGAGGGGGGAAGGCTGGCTCTGCATCATTTCGACTGGTACCGCATTGCGGACAGCGGGGAGCTGTATGAAAGCGGGCTGGACGAGTATATCGGGGGAAGGGGCGTCTGCGTCATCGAATGGAGCGAAAGGGCTCCGGACGTTCTGCCGGAAGACCGCATCGTGGTCACCCTGACCCCCATTGAAAACGATGCCCGGCTGATCCGGATGGAAACGCACGGGGATATCCGTCTGCCGGATGCCCTGCCGCGCCCCGAGGACGGCGCTGCCGACGGGGATGAAGGAAACGCGGATAAGAAGCTGCAAGAATGAGCGAGGGATAGAATTAATACGATGATCCTTCTGACGATGGATACCTCGGGCCCCGTATGCGGGATCGCCCTGACGGAGGATGGCGAGATCCGCTACGAGGCGGTGGTCAAAAACAATTTTACCCATTCCCGCAACCTGATGCCCATGGTGGAGGAGGCTTGCCTCAGGAGCGGCGTTCCCATCGAAAAGGTGGATATGTTTGCATGCACGGTCGGGCCCGGTTCCTTTACGGGGGTCAGGCTGGGCGTGGAAGCCGCCAAAGCCCTGGGACATGCCCTTTCCAGGCGAGTGATCCCCGTGGACGCCCTGGAGGCCTTTGCCGAGGGGCACCGCGGCTTTGACGGGCTGATCCTGCCGATGCAGGACGCCCGGGCGAAGCAGGTTTACGCCGCTTTGTTTGAAGGCGCGACGCTCGAACGCCTGACTGACGATATGCCCGTCCCCCTTGAGGAGATCCTGGACATGGCAGCTGATGACGGCAGGAAGGTGCTTGTGACCGGGGACGGGGCGGCTGCGCACCGCGGCGAGATCCTTTCGTATGGAAAGCTTGCCTCCCGCGTGACCTGTGCTGGACCCGCGGGCATCTACCTGCGCCCGGCGTGCGCTGCGGCATGCGCCTTTTCGCACATGGAGACCGCGCTGGACTGGCGGGACCTGGAGCCCCTTTATCTCCGTCCGCCCCAGGCTGAAAGACAGAAAAACTTGAAGGAAAAAGGCCATGAGTGACCTGATCATCCGAAGGATGCGTCTTGAAGACTGCCCCCAGGTCCACGGGATCGAGGAGCAGGTGTTCCCGACCCCCTGGTCGCTGCGGGATTTTGAAAAGGAAATGACAGTCAATCGCTGCGCCAGGTACCTGGTGGCAGAGGAGGATGGGAGAATCGTGGGCTTCGCCGGGGCGTGGATGATCCTGGAGGAAAGCCACATGACCAACATCGCCGTGCTGCCGGAATACCGGGGCAGGGGGATCGGCAGGCGGCTGATGGAGGCGCTGATGCAGTACGCATCCAACCTGGGGGTCTCCTACATGACCCTGGAGGTGCGCGCGGGCAATAAAAAAGCCCAGGCGCTGTATACGTCCCTGGGCTTCATCCGGGTATCGGTAAGGAAAAAATATTATGAGGACAACGGCGAGGATGGGTACCTTATGGTCGCCGACCGTCTGCCGCCGCCCGAGGATGATTTTGAGGAGGACGAGACCCTCCGGGAGGTCACCTGAGGAGAGACAGCATCTCGCCCGTCAGCATGGAACGCGTTCCATACAGGCGGGCGCCTTTTTCTCCGGCGATCCCGACGCGCAGGGCGGCGAGCCTCGCTGCGGCCGCGGCGTTTTCAGCGCCGCAAAGGCAGGCGGCTGTGACGCCGCAAAGGGCGTCCCCGGTGCCCCCCTTGGCAAGAGCCGGGGAACCGGCGATGTTGAGATATGAAGCTTTTCCGTCGGCGATGACGGAGACCGCGCTTTTAAGGAGGACCGTGGCGCGGTATTTTTTTGCGATCGTATCGGCGCTTCCCACCAGGTCCGCGAGCACCGCGGCGCTGTCGGTGCCAAGAAGGCGCGCGCCTTCCCCGACATGCGGGGTCAGGACACATATGGGGGGCAGGGAAAAGGGCGAACCGGCCAGCAGGGTCAGGCCGTCCGCGTCCAAAACCGCCCTGTCCGCACGGGCAAGGAAGGAGAGAAGATGGTCCCTTTGCTCTTTTCCCAGCCCCAGGCCGCAGCCCGCCGCCAGGACGTCAAAGGCCGGCATCGATGCCAGGGCGTCCCCGACGGAGACGCACATGGCGTTGGGGACGAGGGTCTGCAGGATGGGGATGATCTCGTCGGGACAGGCAATAGTCACAAGTCCGGCGCCGGCGCGCAGCGCGCCCAAAGCGCACATCGCTGCAGCGCCGGCTTTTCCTTTGGACCCGGCGAGGACCAGCACACGTCCTGCCTGTCCTTTGTGCAGCGTGGAGGGGGGCGGGGGAAGGAGACGGGGAAGGTCCTCCTCCGTCAGGGCTTCAAAGCCCTTTTCGGTGTGGAGAAAGCCGATATCCCACACGAAGCGCTCACCGCACATTTCGCCGCGTGGGCTGAGATAAAGCCCGGTCTTCAAGGCGTGGAAAGTCACTGTCCTGTCCGCGTTGACGCATTCGCCCAGGGTCTCGCCGGTGTCGGCGTCCATGCCTGAAGGGATATCCACCGACAGCACCGGGAGGCCGCAAAGGTTGATCTTTTCGATCCATTCTCTGCCCCTGCCCCTGGGCGCGCCGGAAAAGCCCGTGCCCCAAAGCGCATCCACGACGCAATTGAATCCGAGGGAAGCGGGACGATCCGGGAAAACGTCGGACACGGGAACGTCCAGGTATTTCAGGTAGCGGAGGTTGCGTTTCCCCTCGTCGGTCTTCATATCGCCAAGGAGCGTAACGGCGCATTTCGCGCCGCGCAGGCGGGCAAGGCGCGCCGCGGCCAGTCCGTCGGCGCCGTTGTTCCCCGTGCCGCAGACAAAAAGAGCCGAGGGCGAGGCATCCATCTGAAATAGATGGCTTACGACCCCTTCGGCGGCGTGTTCCATGGTGATCAGCGGGTCCGCCCCCGCGAGAAAAGCGTCTTTTTCCAGCCTGCGCATCTCAGCGCCGCTGATCAGGGTCACGGGCATGGGTCCTCCTTGGTCTGGGCGGTCTCCGCGACGCAGAACGCGGCGGCTATGCCCCCGTCGTGGGATATGGACAGATGAAAGCGTCCGGCGCCGGCGCGCTCCGCCTGGGCGGCTGCCGTACCGGAAAGGCGGTAATAGGGTGCGCCGCCGGGGGTGTGCAGCACACAGACATCCAGCGGAGACACATGGGGAAAGCCGGTCCCCAGGGCCTTGACCAGGGCCTCCTTGGCGCAGAAGATCCCCGCCGCGGACTGGGCGGCTGCCTTTCCGCGTGCAAGGATATATTCCCTTTCCTCCGGGCAGAACCAGCGCCCGGTCAGCCTTAAGCGGGCATCATCGTCTTCCCAGCGGCCGATTTCGGAAAGATCGCACCCGATCCCTGTGATCATCCGCGGGAAAAGAGGATCGCGTTGGCGATGGCCCGGGCGGTGACCTCCGCGGCGGCGGCGCAGATCTTGACGAAATTGACCTCGCTGCCGGTGCGGGCGGTGGCCAGGGAGAACATGGTATCCCCGTCCATCTGGGTATGGACCGGCCGGATGGTGCGGGCCAGGCCGTCGTGGGATACGTCCGCCAGGCGGCAGCACTGCTCCTTGGTCAGCTTGCAGTCGACGGCGACCACGCCTATGGTGGTGTTGCTCCCGGCGGGGATGCGTGCCTGGCGGGAGGCCGGCGCGTGGCCGTACAGCATGCCGTCGGCCGTGACAGGCGTTCCGTCGGGCATGACGGCGGAGGCGAGAAGCTGGCCAGTGTGGGGGTGATAGACATCTCCCACGGCGTTGACGGCGCACACGGCGCCGACGGTGACGCCCTCCGGCAGCGTCAGGGATGCGGAGCCGATGCCGCTGCGGCAGGGGTCGGAGCCGGGGACCAGCTTGCCCACGGTGCATCCGGTCCCGGCGCCTACAGCGCCCTGAAGCATTCCCTTGCCGGCGTTAAGGAGGGCGGTGTGGCCCATCAGCGCGTCGGGGCGCACCGTGGGATCGCCTACGCCCAGGTCATAAAGCACGGCGGAAGGGACGATAGGCACCCGGACGCTGCCCATATCCAATCCGATGCCGGAAATCTCCAGCTGGCGCATGACGCCGGAAGCGGCGTCCAGGCCGAAAGCGCTGCCGCCGGAAAGGACCACGGCGTGGACCTGCTCCACAAGGTTTCCGGGACGGAGCAGATCGGTCTCCCTTGTTCCGGGGGCCGCTCCGCGGACCGACACGCCGCCTGTGGCGCCTTCCTTGCGGCACAGCACAACCGTGCAGCCGGTGCGTGCCTGGATATTCTGCGCGTGGCCCACGCGGATACCGTGGACGCGCGTGATGTCTCCGTCAAAACAAGCCGAGAATTCGCTCATAACCGCTCCTTTTCCGCCAATGGCTTTCAGATGCGAAAAATCAAAAGCCGCGGCCGTTCCCGGCCGCTGCGTTTTTGTCAGTTCAGTTCGAACTTTCCGACCGCCTTATCATGGACAGTAAAGGTCATCATTCGGCCTTTTTCAAAGTCAGGACGGGGAAGCGAAGCGTCGTAATACAAAAGCCGGTCGTCTTCCTCGTCCGCCATGTTCCCCACGCTGATCATCAACGGGTAAAAGGCGACGCCGTCCTTGTCCACGGATTCCGCGCCCATTTCCTTGAACGCGCCCGATACCGTGCGGGTCCGGCCGTGCATCACGCTGTCCAGATGCCGGTAATAGGCGATGACGGGCGAGATGAACATGCCGTGGACAAAGATCGCCGCGGCGCCGGTGAGGATGGTCAGTACGGTAACATAGATCTCCGGTACGCGGATGACCGCAAGGACGATGATCAGAACGGCAAGCAGCGCGAAGGGGATCCACAGGCAGAGCATGCGGCGTTTTTTCAGTCCGGCGATGCGGGCAAAGTCTTCTTCGGTATACATAAGTCCCTCCGGGGTTGTGGTATCGGGTACGCGGCATCCCGCCGCCGCGCTGGGCGCAAAGCGAAACGATGCCCTTTTTTGTTCTTTTATGATACCAAACAGGAGAGCAAAAGTACAGCAAAAAAGATGGCCCCAATGTGACAAATTTGCGCCGGCGGAAAATAAATAAGTTTTACTTTTCACCCGCGCCGGGATATGGTATAATCTTTCCTGCCCGTCATGGGCGAAAGGAGCGGACATGCGTTCAAACCCGCGGGGGAATCCCCGTTTCAATAAAAAAGATATCCGGCTTCCCCTGGTTCTCATCCTGGGGGCGGCGCTGATGCTGTTGATCGCGGTAATGCCCAAACAGCCGGTGGCGGTGGCTGTCAACGGCTCGGGAGACCCTTCGGCGTCGTCCCATACCGGGCTGAAGGTCACTGAGGTGATGTCGGACAACAAATCCACCCTGCCCGATGAAAACGGCGCTTTCGGCGACTGGATAGAAATTACCAATACCACCGACAGGAGCATGAATATCAAGGACGTGGGACTGAGCGACAGGAACGACCGGATCAAGTTCCTTTTCCCGGACATGACCCTGGCCCCGGGGGAACGCATCCTGGTGTTTTGTGACGGCACCAACGCCGACGATCCGCTGCAGACGCTCCACGCCAAAATGAAGCTGTCCAGCTACGGGGACAGCGTGTTTCTGTTTGACGCCGGCGGCGTGGCCATCGACCAGGTGCGGGTCCCGACCCTCAATACCGACGAAAGCTACCTTCTTAACGAGGACGGCACCTGGGAGCGCAGCGTCAAGTATTCTCCCGGGTATGAGAACACCGTGGAAGGGCATGACGCTTTTATCGCCAATTTCTCGGTGACCCCCGGCGTTCTGATGATCAACGAGATCATGGCCGCCCCCAGGACCGGCATCCGGGACGAGGACGGTGACCTGAGCGACTGGGTGGAACTGTACAACGCTTCCGACAGGCCCATCGATCTGAGCGGCTTTGCCCTGAGCGACGACGACACCCGCCCGGTCAAGTGGACCTTCCCCTCCGGTGCGGTCATCGGCCCCCGCAGCTGCTATCTGGTGTTCTGCTCCGGCAAGAACAAGCTGGAAAGCGCCACCATGTATCCCCATACCAATTTTTCCATCAGCGCCGAAAGGGAGATCATCGTGCTGTCCACGGTCACCGGGCAGCTGGTGGACCGGGTGACGGTGGAGGGGCTGGGCAAGGACATGACCTACGGCCGCGACCCCGTGACGCTGGAATGGAAAGTGTTCACCCTTGGGACCCCCGGTGTGATCAACAACGAAGAGGGCATGCGCCTGGCGGACGATTACCTGAGGGCGATCAACCACCGGGGAGTATATATCAGCGAGGTTATGGCCTCGGCGGATGCCACGATTCCCATCAAGGGGGTCGAAAGCTGCGACTGGGCTGAGATCTACAACGCCACGGACCAGTACGTGGATATTTCCGGCTGGGGCCTGAGCGACAGCGTCAACTGGCCGCGAAAATGGACCTTTCCCCAGGGAACGGTCATTTATCCGGGCGAATACAAGGTGATCCTGCTGGATAAGTCCGCCTCGGCCGGATCGGACAGCTCCCGTCTTCACGCCAGCTTTGCCCTGACCCGGGCGGGAGGGGAGATGATGGTCCTGTCCGACGCGTCGGGGATGATCCTGGACCGGCTATATCTTCCCGAGATCCCCACGGATTATTCCTACGGCCGGACATGGGGCTCGGCCGGCTTTTTTTATTATGACACCGTGACCCCGGGCAGCCAGAACGCCGGGGGCTTCAGGGGCTTTGCCGTCACACCTTCCTTTACTGTTGCGTCGGGGCTGTATCAGGGTACGGTCACCGTCGCGATCGAAAACGGCGGGCAGGGCACCCTGCGCTATACGCTGGACGGCTCGGTGCCCACGGCTGACAATTCCATGATCTACGAGGGGCCCATCACCGTGAAGATGACCACCGTCATCCGGGCCCGGAATTTTACAGCCGGGCTGCAGCCTTCGTCCACCGTCAGCGCAAGCTATATCATGAACACCTATTACACCCTGGACGTGGTATCGCTGATCATCGATCCTGACGAACTGTGGAACAGCGAGACAGGCCTTCTGACCGTCGGTGAAAACGTGGACAAGTCCAAGGGCATCCCTTTCAGGAACACCATTTACCGTACCTGGGGCAAGGTAGCCCGGCCGGCCTATGTGGATTATATGCTCCAGTCCACCGGCGAGGCGGTGATCAGTCAGGGGATCAAAATGGACCTGATGGGCGACTACAGCCTGGATATGCCCCAGAAAAGCATGAAGATCCGGGCGAACGCCTCCGGAGGCAAGAAATATTTTGAATACCCGCTTTTTGAGGAACGCCCCTTCACCTTTTATAAATCCTTCACCCTGCGCAATTCCGGCAACGACTGCGTATGGACCAGGGTATCCGACGGTGTGCAGACCCGGCTGATCGACAAATATATCGGGTCGGACATCATAACCCTGGCATGGAAGCCGGTGATCGTGTATATCAACGGGACGTACTGGGGCCATTACAACATGCGGGAGCGCAAGGACGAATACTGCATCGCCCAGCATGAGGGGTTCAGCCTGGACAGGGCCAAGGAGATCAACATCATCCGGGCCAATTCCTCGGTGGTCCAGGGCTCCAACACCGATTACCTTGCCATGCGCGAAAGGATCTCGGCTTCCTCGCCAAACGTAAGCGACGCGGACCGGAATTACCTGGACGAGAACATCGATATCAACAGCTACCTGGACTGGTTTGCCATCAAGATGTTCTTCGGCGATTCCGACCCCGGCAACATCATGTTCTACCGGATCCCCGGCGGGAAATGGAAATGCCTGATCTTTGACCTGGACTACGGCCTTTTCCGCTCCAACTTCAATTCGCCCTACTCCTATATGAAGGAAGTGGGCATGGGCGAGCAGAAGATCAACAACGTCATCTTCCGCAAGATCCTGGAGGTGGACGAGTACCGGGACCTGTTCCTGCGCAAGCTGGGGGGCATCTATCAGTCCCTGAGCACAGAAAGGATGCAGGCGGAGCTGGACGAATGCGTCGCCATTATCCAGCCGGAGATGAACATCCACTTTGAGCGCTGGGCAGAATTCAACGACAAGAAGATCAACTCCGATTCGCCCCTGAGCCCCGACGGCGCCATGAGGTACTGGAAAACGCGTGTCGCCCGTATGCGGGACCAGACCATGGTCGCCAGGCCCTACTACATCTACACCTATACCCAGGAAGCCTTCGGCCTGACCGACCAGGACATGCTTTACTATTTCGGCGAGAAATGCCCGCCGAAGCCCGTATTTTGACGCGTAAAGCACGATGACGATTTTTTAAGGAAGGGATAAAGACATATGAACAGTATCGCGCTTCTGACATCCACCACGATCGATACCTCCGGCGTATTGTCAAACTCCTGGAGCGACTGGCTCGCGGGCCAGATGTCCAGCTTCACCCCGCTGAATGTGGCCGCGGTCCTCCTGTCAGGCCTGGTCATCGGCATCCTGATCTCGCTGGTGTATAAAAAAACCTATCACGGCGTGCTCTACAGCCCCAATTTTTCCATGACCCTGATCATGCTGACCCTGGTGACCGCGCCGGTGACCATGTGCATCGGATCCAACGTGGCGCTGTCCATGGGTATGGTCGGCGCGCTGTCCATCGTCCGTTTCCGCACCGCGGTGAAGGATCCCCTGGACACCTGCTATATGTTCTGGGCCATCACCATGGGCATCCTGTTGGGCGCGGGTCAGTACCTGATCGCACTGGTGGTGGTGATCGGCATTTCGCTGATCCTGCTGCTTTTGTCCTATGTGCGCTTTCGCAATCCCAACAGCTACCTGCTTGTTCTGCACTATGATCCGGATGCCGAAGGCGCCATCATGGATGAGTTGAAAAACATGGTGCGCTTCTATCGCCTGCGCTCCAAGACCGAAAGCCGCAACGGCGCGGAAATGACCGTGGAAGTGCGCATGGACCGCCGGAGCGATCTGGTGGGCGGGATGCTGGACATCGACGGCGTGCATGACGCTACCCTGGTGGCGTGCCAGACGGAGGCGGGTTCATAATGGCCCTTCCGTTACGGCATGAACTGAAATATCTGATCGGGCAGCGGCAGTATCTGGTGCTGAGAAGCGCCCTGAAGGGAGTCCTCGCTCTGGATGATCATGCTGCGCGGCAGGGGGGCGAATATGCCATACGCTCCCTGTATTTCGATACGGTTTTCAACAGCGCTTATTATGACAAGCTCAACGGCGTCAAGGACAGGGACAAGTACCGCATGCGCATCTATAACCATTCCGGAAAGGATATCTTTATGGAATGCAAGACCAAGGTGGGCAATTATATTTCAAAGCGCTCGGTGAAGATCCCCCGTTCTTTGGCCGACAGGCTCATCGCCGCGGACGCGGACGGACTGGAATTTACATCCAACGGCCTGCTGAGGGACATTTTCCGGGAGATGCGGACCAACCTCCTGCATCCTGTGGTCATCGTGGATTATGACCGGGAGCCCTTCGTGCACCCGGCCGAGGAGGTGCGCATCACCTTTGACAAAAACCTGCGCTCGGGAATGCTCTCCACCGATATCTTCAACCCGGACATCCCGACCGTTCCGGTGTTCGACAGCGACCTGATGGTGCTGGAGGTCAAATACAACCGGATGCTGCCGCAGTATATCGCCGACATCATCTCCTTTTCATGCCCGGAGGCCGTGCAGACAGCGGTTTCGAAATACACCATGTGCAGACGCTACGAGGGGATGGAAGCCTGATGAACCTGGAGCAGCTGCTTGAAAAACTGAAAAACGACGCTTCCTTTATGAAACAGGTGACCTCCTGGCAGGAGATCCCCGCCCGCGAGGCTTCCTACGCGCCCTGGCCGGAGGAACTGGACGAAAGAATCCCCCCGGCTTTGGGAAAGCACGGCGTTCATGCTCTGTACACCCATCAGGCGAGGGCGTTTTCCTGCGCGGCGCGGGGGAAGGATTTTGTGGTGGTGACCCCCACGGCCTCGGGGAAGACCCTGTGTTATAACCTGCCCGTCCTGTCGGCCATCCTGAAGGATAACGACGCGCGGGCGCTCTATATTTTTCCGACCAAAGCCCTGAGCGCCGACCAGGTCAGCGAGCTTTACGAACTGATCACTCTGCTGGGCGTTGATATCAAGACATTCACTTACGACGGGGATACTCCCGGCAGCGCCCGTAAGGCGGTAAGGGAGGCGGGTCACGTGGTGGTGACCAACCCGGATATGCTCCACAGCGGTATCCTGCCCCACCATACAAAATGGGTCAAGCTGTTTGAAAACCTCAAATATATCGTCATCGACGAGATCCACGCCTACCGCGGCATTTTCGGCAGCAACCTGAGCAACGTTTTGCGAAGACTGCTGCGCCTGTGCGCGTTCTACGGATCATCTCCTACCTTCATCCTGTGCAGCGCCACCATCCGCAACCCAAAGGAACTGGCGGAAACGCTGACCGGGCGCGACGTGGAACTGATCGACGAAAACGGCGCCCCAAGCGGGAAAAGGCACATGATCTTCTACAACCCGCCGGTGGTCAACAGCCAGCTGGGCATCCGCAAGGGGGTCCTTGGGGAAACCAGGAAGATCGCTTCCATGCTGGTCAAAAGCGGCGTTTCCACCATTGTTTTCGGGCGCAGCCGCCTGCAGGTGGAGGTGCTCACCCGCCAGCTGAAGGAACTGGTGGAGGACCCCCTGGGACGAAGCGGTACGGTGCGCGGGTACAGGAGCGGCTACCTGCCCACGGAGCGCAGGGAGATCGAGCAGGGCCTGCGCTCGGGACGCATCAGGGCGGTGGTGTCCACCAACGCCCTGGAACTGGGCATCGATATCGGTTCCCTGGAGGCCTGCGTCCTGTGCGGCTATCCCGGCACCGTGGCCTCCACCTGGCAGCAGAGCGGGCGCGCCGGCAGACGCAACGGTGTTTCGGCTACTTTCTTTGTGGCTTCGTCAGCGCCTCTCGATCAGTTCATCGTGAACCACCCCCAATATTTTTTCAGCCAGAACGCCGAAAGCGCCCTCCTGAACCCGGACAACCTGTACATTCTCCTGAGCCATTTTAAGTGTTCGGCCTATGAACTTCCTTTTAGGGACGGGGAGGAATTCGGAAATGCCGAGGGCAGCGAGGAAATGCTGGATTATCTCCAGGACAGCGGCATCGTGCGTCACGTGGGAGATACCTGGCACTGGGCCAACGAGGATTTTCCCGCCAGTGAAATATCCCTGCGCACGGCCATGACCGAAAACTACGTCATCATGGACATAACCGATACCGGGCATCCCAGGCTGGTGGGCGAAATGGACCGTTTTACCGTGCCGATGCTTCTGCATGAAAACGCCATTTACCTGCATGAGGGCCAGACCTACCAGGTTGAAAAGCTGGACTGGGACGGGCACAAGGCCTACATCCGCAAAGTTGACAGCGATTATTATACCGATGCCGACCTGAACGTCAGCCTCAGCCTGCTGGACGTGGACCGGGAAGAGGGCTGCGCCGCCCTGGGCGAGGTGAAGGTGACTGCCCTGGTGAAGGTCTTCAAGAAAATGCGGTTTGAAACCAACGAGAACGTCGGCTATGGGGAGGTCATGCTTCCGGAAACGGACATGCACACCACCGCTTTCTGGATGACCCTGGATGAAAGGATCGCCTCCGGCTACAGCCGGGACGACCTGCAGGGGGGCATGCTGGGCATCGCCAACCTGATGCGCATCGCCGCTCCCTTTGACCTGATGTGCGGGCCCAACGACCTGCAGGTGCTCTACCAGGTGAAGTGTCCCTTCACCGACAAGCCGACCCTGATCCTTTACGACAATTGTCCCGGGGGTATCGGTCTGGCGGACAAGGCGTTCCGTATGCGGGACATGATCCTGGGGCAGTGCCTGGACAATGTGACCTCCTGCGGATGCGAGCGGGGATGCCCCTCCTGTGTCGGCCCTGAAGCGACCGTCGGTCCGCGAGGCAAAAGGACAGCGGCGGAAATCATCCGCAGGATGCTGACGCATGGCGGGGGTGAAAAAAATGCCGAGCCTTGAAAAATACCGCAGGGACCTGGATTATACCTACGCGCCGGGCATTTTTCCGGCGATGGAGGCCCTCACAAAGCGGCCGGAATGTGTTGTTCGGGTGCTGCTTTCCGAAAAGGCGGAGGGGGAAGGCGCGGATAAGCTGACCGCCATGTGCGCAGAAAAGGGCGTGCGCGTGGAATACGCGGACAGGGTGCTGCGCGCCATTTCCCACAAGGACAACTGCTTCGCCGCGGCGGTGACCCGCAAATGGGATACGCCGCTTTCCGGGGACAGGCATATCGTGCTCCACCACATCTCGGACAACGGGAACCTGGGCACCATCCTCCGGACCGCTTTGGGCATGGGTTACCGGGATATCGCGGTGATCCGTCCCGCGGCGGACCCATGGGATCCCCACGTGGTCCGCGCTTCCATGGGGGCGGCCTACTCCCTGAGGGTCAGGGAATACGCCGATATGCAGGCATACCTGAAGGAAAATGACGCCCGTCCCCTGTTTCTGTTTATGCTGGATACCTCGCGCCCCCTGAACGAGGGGGTCAGTGAGGCCGGAAAGCGTTTCGGCCTGGTTTTCGGCAACGAAGGGGCCGGCCTGCCCCCGGAATTCGCGGCGCTTGGGACGGCGGTGCGGATCCCCCAGACCGCGGATGTGGATTCGTTCAACCTGAGCATCGCGGCGGCCGTGGGTATGTACGCCTTCAGCAATGGGGGACAGGGCTGAGGGACGGCGCAGGCATGGCTCAAGAGTCAGCAAAGGAGTGATATAAAAAAATGAACACCGAGGAAAGCATCCGCAGTGAACTGCGGGAGGCCCTTTTGTACCTGAAGGAAAAAGGAAACCTGCAGCCCGGCGCCCGGGTGGTCATCGGCTGCTCCACCTCCGAGGTGGCGGGGGGGACTATCGGCAAAAATTCCGTACCGGAACTCGGAGCGGTGATCGCGGATGAGATCATTACCGTCTGCAGCGAGACAGGCCTTGTCCCCGTGTTCCAATGCTGCGAGCACCTTAACCGGTGCCTGGTCATGGACAGGAGCGCCGCAAAAGAGGACCGGGCTATCCGGGTGAATGCCGTGCCCCAGCCCAAGGCCGGGGGAAGCGTTCCCGCTGCGGCGTGGAAGCAGCTGGAGGACCCGGTGCTGGTGGTGTCCGACGCCTGCGATGCGGGGATGGATATCGGGGATACGCTGATCGGGATGCACTTGAGGCCGGTGGCCGTGCCACTCAGATGCGAAAGGGTACGGAAGATCGGCGAAGCGCATCTTGTGATGGCATGGTGCCGCCTGCCCTATGTGGGAGGCAGCCGTACGGTGTACGGCGACAATGTGTAATATCAGGAGGGGAAAAATATGCGAACGACGCTTGTGATCATGGCCGCGGGTATGGCCACCCGTTTCGGCGGCGGCAAACAGGTAACGCCGGTGGACGAAGAGGGTCAGCTGATCATCGATTATTCCCTGTACGATGCCAAACGGGCGGGCTTTGACCGGGTGGTCTTCGTGATCCGCCCCGAAATGCGGGAATCCTTTCATCAGGCCATCGGCGCGAGGATCGAAGGGCATATGGAGGTCCGCTACGCGTACCAGACCATGGACCGTTTCTTTCCCGCGAACTGTGAGCTTCCAAAAGAGCGGACCAAACCCTGGGGCACGGCCCACGCGGCGCTGTGCGCCAGGGACGAGATCGACGGCCCCTTCACCGTGATCAATGCCGATGATTACCTGGGCCGCGGGGCTTTTGACGCCATCCACCGCTTCCTCCTGGAGGAGGCGGCGCCGGACAGGATGGGCATGATCGGCTATCAGGTCCAAAACACCCTGACGGAATTCGGTACCGTGGCCAGGGGCGTCTGCGACGTGGATGAGAATGGATTCCTCAGGGACATCAACGAGCGTACAGCCATCTCCGCCTGGGAAGGCGGCGGAAGGTACACCGAGGATGGCGGGAAAACGTACGTCGCACTGCCCAAGGGGACCATGGTATCCATGAACCTGTGGGGCTTCCATCCCTCCTTTATGGACCGCATCCAGGAAAATTTCGAGCCCTGGCTGAAGGAAAACCTTCCGAAGAATCCCGAAAAGTGTGAATATTACCTGCCCTATGTGCCGCATCTGATGATCGCCCGGGGCGAGGGCAGCGTCAGGGTGATCCCCACGGACGAAAAATGGTATGGCGTTACCTACCGCGGCGATCTTCAGGGTGTGCAGGATGCCATCGCCGGCATGCGCCGGGAGGGTGTCTATCCCTTGCGGCTCTGGGACTGAGGCTTTAATTCTGTTGAAAGGTTTTTTCTATCCGGGCCGCACCCGCATCCTGTACCGATGCGGGTGTTTTCTGTTTGCGGGCGTTTCGCGATATTGTGGACGAGTGCGCTTTGTGCTATGATAGCTTCAGCGTACCGCCATGGCAAAAAACCAGGGCGGAAAACGGGAGGAGAACAAATACATGGCGGAAAAGAAAAGGGCAAAAAGAAGGATAGAGATCGTCGACGTGGCAAAATGCTTCGCTATCTTTATGGTGATCCTGGGCCATACCGCCACCAATGACGAGCTGCTGGGGAATCCGCCCGTGCTGATCAAGGTGCTGTATTCCATTCACATGCCGCTGTTTTTCTTCCTCTCCGGGATGTCGATATCCCTCAAGCCGCTGAAGGGATGGGACGATTGGAGGTTCTTTCTGCGCAAAAACGTGCTGACCGTCGCCATACCGTACCTTCTGTGGGCGCTGATCTACTGCTCCTTCAATTTTGAAAACCTGGGATGGATCCTGTACGGTTCCTGGAGCGCGCTGGGCAAAACCGGCACCGTCACCTCCCTGTGGTATCTTTCATGCCTGTTTGTCGCAAGGATCCTGGTGCAGTGTGTCATTCAATTCATGTCATGGAAGGGCCGGAAAAGCAGGCGGGGGGATTACCTGATCCCCATGGCGATCTGCCTTGTCGCCGGAGTGCTTTTCCCCGAAATTGAGATCGGCTATCCCTGGTGCTTCAATGTGGCTTTTGTCGCTGCGGGATTCATCCTGCTTGGCATCGCTTTGAAACACGCTATGATCGGTATTTCCGTACAAAAGGGCTGGGTACTGTTCGCCTGCTTTGGAGCGTGCGTGGGATTGTATATCCTGCTGGCTGTCCTGCAGGGGGATGGGTTCGGCGTCATGATGATGTGCAAAGGCGCCTACGGCCAACCCCTTTTTGCCCTGGGCTATACGCTGCTGGGCGGGTTCGCGGTGGGCCTTCTGTCCATGCTTGCCAAACGCCTGGCGGACGAATGGATTCCCGACCTGGAGCTGAAGTCACTGATCTACCTGGGACAGCACACCATGGGCGTATTCCTTCTGCATAAGCCCCTGCTGCAGAACATCTTTCTTCCCTTTGTCAAAAATCTGTTCGGCGGCGGACCGGATATCCTGGTGCGGCTGCTGGCGACGGTGTTGTCCCTGTTTGTCAGCCTGTGGCTGTGCAGGCTGATCGAATACTATATCCCGGAGCTTGTGGGGATATTCAGCAGGGATATCATCTCGGGCAGGAACAAGCCATAAGGAATAATTATGAAAGATCATGATCTGGTGAAGATCGTTCCTTCCGCAAGGCAGCTGGCCCTGCAGAGGATGGAGTTCTATGCCTTCGTGCACTTTGGCGTGAATACTTTTACCGACAGGGAATGGGGGGACGGGACGGAGGCCCCCGCGGTTTTCCGTCCCACTCATCTTGATCCTGATCAGTGGGTGGAAGGGATCAAATCGGCCGGGATGAAGGGAATGATCCTGACCTGTAAGCATCACGACGGTTTCTGCCTGTGGCCGAGCAGGTATACGGAGCATTCCGTTCGGAACAGCCCCTGCGTTGCGGACGTGGTGCGGGCGGCGGCGGACGCCTGCCGCCGCGGCGGGATCCGCTTTGGCGTTTACCTGTCCCCATGGGATCGGAACCACCCGCTTTATGGATCCGGAAAGCCCTATGACGATTATTTTACGGATCAGCTGACGGAGCTCCTGACCGGGTATGGGGATATCTTCAGCGTGTGGTTCGACGGTGCCTGCGGGGAAGGCCCGAACGGGAAAAAACAGTTCTATGACTGGGACAGGTATTACCGGACGGTCCGCTCCCTGCAGCCGGGAGCCTGCATCCATGTCTGCGGTCCGGATATCCGCTGGTGCGGGAACGAAGCCGGCGCGACCCGGCCCTCGGAATGGAGCGTCGTCCCCCGCAGGACGATGGATACGGAGAAGATCGCATCCTTCAGCCAGCGTTCTGACGACGGGCAGTTTCGTCTTCGGCCGATCCACGCGCAGGATATGGACCTGGGCAGCCGGGAGATCCTGAAAGACGAAACGGACCTGATATGGTATCCCGCGGAGGTCAACACATCCATCCGCCCCGGCTGGTTCTGGCACGAATCGGAGAACAGCCTGGTGAAGCCGCTTGATAAGCTGATCGATATCTATATGAACAGTGTGGGCGGGAACGCCACGTTTCTTTTGAATATCCCGCCGGACAAGAGGGGCTTGTTCCATGAAAACGATATGGCGCGGCTGCGGGAAATAGGAGGTCATCTGTGGCGGTGTTTTCAGCATGACCTGTTGCCGGAAGCGGCGGGGATCACCGCGCCGGAAGGGGAAAAAGGGCATAAGGCAGACTGTCTGGCGACGGATGACGACCGGTTTTATTTTCCGTTGGGGAACAGTGGGCCGATCGATATCAGCGCGCAGTGGAAACAGCCCCGCGCTGTGCGGTACGCCGTCATCCGGGAGCATCTGCTCCTGAGCCAAAGGATCGAGCGGTTCGAGCTGTGGGCCGGCTCCGGAGGATCGTCACGGCTGCTGTACCGGGGCACCACGGTGGGCAGCAAAAAGATCGTCCCTCTTGAGGGCTGCCGCACGGATATGATCACCCTGCGGATCACCGATTCCAGGGAATCGCCGGCGCTGGAGCGGCTGGCGTTCTATGACTGAAAACGGTTTTTCGGTCCCATCGCGAAAGGAGATATGGAAATGCAGTTCATCATCAGGGCTTATGACGGCGAAGGTATGCTGGAAAAGCGGCTTCAGGTGAGGCCGCGCCACCTGGAAGGCATGAAGAGACTGAATAGCCGCATCATCTGCGCGGGCGGCCTGCTGGACGGGGAGGGAAAGATGAAGGGTTCCGTGCTGATCATGGATTTCCCGTCCCGCGAAGAACTGGACGATTACCTAAAAAACGAACCGTACATCCTGGAGCACGTCTGGGAAACCGTTGAAGTCGAACCCATGAACGTGGTCATCGCCAACGGGCGATGAGCAGAAAAAAATAAAAACCGGAGATATCGTTCTATGTTCAATCATCATGACGTTGCCCGTGACGCCTTTATGCTTCACGGGCCGCTGGCGCATCGCGGCTATGACTGGTGGTGGCACTCCTTCACGGCGCAGGACGCCGAGACCGGTGAGGATAAGGCATTTTTTGTTGAGTTTTTTGGCTGCAATCCGGCGCTTGCGGAAGATGAGCCCGTATTGGGACAGTTGCCTGCCAATCGGAAAGCGGGAAAACGCCCGTCTTACCTGATGGTCAAGGCGGGCGCCTGGGGAAAGGACCATTGCCAGCTGCACCGTTTTTTTGCGTGGAAGGACGTAAATATGCACGGGGACGCGCCGTACAGGATCGAGGCGGCGGACTGCATTGCCGGAGAAACGTCGCTGGAGGGCAGCATTTCCGTCACGCCGGAGGATGCGGCGGCGCATCCGGAATGGATGTGCGACGCGGGCACGATCCGATGGAAGCTGACCGTTGACAAGCGGATCGCTTTCAACGTGGGCTACGGGGCCAGCAAACCGCTGAGGGACGCCGAAGCCTTTGCCATGTACTGGCACGCCGAGGGTATGAAAAGCGCTTACAGCGGAGAAGTCCTTTATAACGGAAGGCGCTACATCGTTACCCCGGAAAAGAGCTGGGGTTACGCGGACAAAAACTGGGGCAGGGATTTTACCTCCCCCTGGGTCTGGCTGTCGTCAAACTGCCTGGTCAGCAGAAAAACCGGGCGGCCGCTGGCAAACAGCGCATTCGATATCGGCGGCGGCAGGCCGAAGATCTACTTTGTACCGCTGGAGAGGCGATTGCTGGGCGTATTCTATTACGAAGGCAGGGAGTTTGATTTTAATTTCTCCAAGCTCCATCTGATGGTGAAGACGCAGTTTTCCTTTGAAGAGCAGGAGGACATCGTGCGCTGGCAGGTGTGCCAGGAGAATATCCACGCCGTGATGGAGACTGAAGTCTTCTGCCGGAAGGAGGATATGCTTCTGGTGAACTATGAAGCGCCGGACGGCAGCAAGCGCCATAACCGCCTGTGGAACGGCGGCAGCGGCTGGGGCACAGTGCGCCTGTATGAAAAAAAGGACGGCCGCCTTATCCCGGTAGACGAGATCGAAGCGACCCATATCGGCTGCGAATACGGGGAGTACGACCAGGGGACAGAGGAATATTGAAGTGATGAAATGGCTTTTTTATCCATTCTCCTCCTTTCCATCCGCAAGGCGGAAATGTGTATTTAAGGAGAGACCTGTATGACTTACAGATTTTACGGCTGGCAGACAGCCGACGTGCGGGACCGATACGGCATCACACCCCGCGGGTATTATGATCTGCTCTCCGCCGTTTGGTGTGCGGATACCTGCGCGCCGAGGATGAGGGGGGATTGGACAGAGGAAAACAGGACCCTGGGGCAGTGTTCCGTTACCGCTTTCCTGCTTCAGGATATTTTTGGCGGGAAGGTTTACGGCGTGCCGCTGGGAGACGGGAATTTCCACTGCTTCAATGATGTCGGCGGCTGCGTGTTCGACCTGACCAGCGAACAGTTCGGGGATACGGTCCTCGGCTATGATAACTGTCCGGAGCAGGAACGCGGCGTTCATTTTGCCAAGGAAGAAAAGAAACGGCGGTATGAAAGGCTGAAGGCGGCGCTGCATGCCGCCATGCCCCGGATGATCGAAACGAAGCGCCTGATCCTGCGGCCGTTTTTCCCTGATGACGCGGAGGACGTTTACGGATACCTCAAGGATCCGGCGACGGACTGTTTTGCAGATATGAAGATGCATTCGCTTGAAGAAGCGAAGGCCGAGATGGAAAAGAGGCAGTCTGATAAGGAATATTATCTTGCCATTGTGATGAAAGAGACCGGCAGGGTCATCGGGGAGATCTTCGGGCGTCCGGAAGGGGCGTTTCCCGGGGATCAGGCTGCGGATACCTTCAGCCCATGCTGGATGCTGGACCCGGCGTATGGCGGAAAGGGGTATGCCATTGAGGCCGTAAGCGCCTATTTTGACTGGCTTTTCGGCGAAAAGGGGATCCGGCGCATTTACGCGTTTACGGCGGATACCAACGCGCGTAGCCGGCGCCTGTGCGAAAGGCTGGGCATGCGGCAGGAAGGGATGTTCCTTGAGCATGTCAGCTTCATCAGCGGTCCGGACGGAAAGCCGGTGTATGAGAACACGGCGCAGTATGCCATACTGAAAAGGGAGTGGGAGGAAAAACGGGGACAACCGGACCGGTGATTCCTGCTGTGTTTTTTCAATAAGCTATCATTTCCGGAACACGATAAGGAGGCAGATATGGAGGCAGCAAAACAGCAAAAGGGGCCTTGCTATCTTTGCGGATTCGAAACATCAAAGGCGTATATGGGGCGGCATCTGCTGGCGCAGCACTGCGAGGCGGATGACCGGCAGGAATGCTGCCTGATAAAGATCGAGGATGAAAACGGCGAATACTGGCTGTTTGTCGACATCCCTCTGAGTTCGACGCTTTCTGTGCTGGACAAATTCCTGCGGGAAGTATGGCTTGAATGCTGCGGGCATGCGAGCGCCTTCAGGCCGCAGCGCAGCTACAATGAGGAATACCGCATGAACTGCAGAATCGGCTCCTTCCCGCTGGGGACGGTGATCGAATATGAATACGACTTTGGATCGACCACCACACTGACCGTCACCTTTGTGGGGAACATATACCGCGAAAAACAGAAAATCGCGGTCAGGGTACTGGCCCGGAATCATCCGTATCAGTTCAAGTGTGAACGCTGTGGGAAACAGGCGGCATGGATCGACGCCGCGGAATGGCCCGGAGTGATGTACTGCGGCGCCTGCGCCAAAAAAGTCGGGGACGACGGGTATTTGCTGCCCGTCGTCAATTCCCCGCGGATGGGCGTTTGCGGTTATTGCGGTGAGTTTGATAAATTCGGGTATAAGGGGATCAAGAAAGCGAAAAAGTGATCCGGAGATATGGGCGGATCGGAAAAAAGCCCGAAGAAAAAACCAAAGGCGAGGAGGGCGGCAGTGGAACTGCGGGAGATCGGCGAGGATAACTTCCTTGACGCGTTCAATTTGAAGCTGGCTCCGGGGCAGGAGCGTTTTGTATCCCATCCCGTCAGGAGCCTCGCCCAGGCGTATGTTTACCGGGACCAGTGCCGGCCTTTCGGGATCTATGTGAAAGACAGAATGGTCGGTTATGTCATGGTGATCTACGATTACGACGCGCAGGAGTATGATATCTGGCACATGATGATCGATGAAAAAGAACAGGGAAAGGGTTACGGAAGCGAAGCCTTTGACCGTGTCATCGAATTCATCAGGACGAAGCCCTTCGGCGATTCGGGCAGGGTCGCCCTGACCTGCAACAGGGACAACTCCGCGGCAATGAAGCTTTATGAAAGCAAGGGCTTTTCCGCGTCCGGGAATGAGGACAGCGAGGAGATCGAAATGGTCATGACGGTCGATCAAGCATGACGGGAACAGCCTATGCGGAAAAGTCGGATGAAGAAAAACAGCGGCCAGCGCGGAATGGGGAGTTCTTGAGGCGCAGTATGCCGTGGGATGGGGCTTTTTACAGCGCTGCCTATAAATGAGGTGAAGGATACTTTGGCGATCTATGTAACAGGGGATACCCATGGGAGCCAGCGTTACGGCAGTTTTTCAGTCGACGGGTTTATGCACAGGCTCGGGACCGAAGCTTTCCCGGAGCAAAAGGAGATGTGCAAGGACGATCATGTGATCATCTGCGGGGACTTCGGCGGCGTCTGGGAAACCGACCGCAAATGCGTCCGAGAACCGGCTTCGGAGAAGTATTCCCTGGATTGGCTGGAGGAGAAGCCTTTTACGACGCTTTTTGTTCCTGGCAACCACGAAAACTATGACCGGCTGACCGGCTGCCGGGACGAAAGGATGCTGGGATGCTGGCTGTATGCGAAAATGCCGCCGGAGGAAAAGGAAAAGCTCCGGACGGGTTATCCCCGAAAACGCTGGCACGGCGGCTGGGTGCGGGAGCTCCGGCCCTCCGTCATGATGCTGGAGCGGGGCGGGATATTCGATATCGGAGGGAAAAGCTGCTTTGCCTTCGGCGGCGCCAGGAGCCACGACATCCGGGACGGCATTCTCGATCCGGCGGACTATCCCGACGAGCGCAGCTTTAAAAAGGACTATGCCATCCGCAGGGAAGGGATGATCCGGGTAAAGGGCATTTCCTGGTGGGAGGATGAAATGCCGTCACAGGATGAAATGGATCAGGGCAGGAAGAACATCCGCGCCTTTATGGACAGCCATGAACGGCTGGATCTTGTTATTACGCATGATGCGCCGGTATCCGACAAGCAGCTGCTGGGATTTGACGGCACGGACGAATTGAGCGATTATCTGGAATCGCTCCGTGGGGAAATGAAGTATGGGAAATGGTTCTATGGGCATCTGCACGACAACCGAACGCTGTTCGGGAACCATTACCTGCTGTACGAGCAGATCGTCAGGGTCGATTGAATATCATCCATTGATGTCCCGCACTGCATCCGCAAGATAAGAACTGATGATACGGGCATCCTGGGCGATGGTCATCCACTGGACGCCCCGATCCATCAGTTCCAGGCAGGAGGCCCTGGTGGGACCGGCGCAGGAACCGCAGAACTTGCCGTTTACTGCCGCAGCCCGGGCCGCCTGGCGCTGGATGTCGGCGATCAGGGTCGGTTTATCTTTGGGAGAAACGTCCGTCATGGACATCCCCAGGTCCGCGGGCCCCACAAACAGGGAGTGGAAGCCGGGCACTTTGGCGATCTCCTCCAAGTGGCTGACCGCTTCCATGCTTTCGATCTGGAAGATTTTCCACACTTCGTCTTTGGCTGTTTTCAGGTATTCCGGCTCGCTGTCCAGGCCGTACCTGATGGCGCGAAGGGGCCCGATGCCGCGTTTGCCGCCGTCGGACGGATAGGTGCATGCTTCCACCGCCCGGCGGGCGATCTCCGGCGTATTCACAAAGGGAAAAATGACCCCGTCCGGCCCCATGTCCAGGGTGTTTTTGATCTGGAAATAATCCACGCCCGGCACCCGCACGAAGGCGCAGGCCCCGGCGGATTGTGCAGCCAGGACGTGGTGGTAGATCTCACGCCGGTCCATCATGCCGTGCTCCGAATCGATCCAGACGAAATCGCAGCCGGAATACCCCACGATCTCGCTGACGGACGAATCGGCAAAAAGGACGAAAACGCCTACCGCGGGCCTGCCCTGACTGAACTTTTCCGTGAGCTTTTTCAGCCTTTCATTCATAAGAAGACGACCTTCCCTAAATTTTTTAAAATGATGAGTTTGCCGGTATCATAATGGATCATACCACAGACTGAGGCGGACGCACAATCCCGCACGGGATTGTGATTGCGTCCGGGCAGGGAACGGATTATAATGAAACGGCAGGCTCTCTGCCGACAGAAAAAAATAACGGAGGTCATATGCCATGAAGAACCGCCGCGCTTTACCGCTGATCGTCTTCGCCCTTTTGCTGACCCTGGCGGCGAACGCCGTGGGGGAGAATATCCCCCGGCCTTTCCTGCGGTTTGATCTGAACAGTCCGGACGCATGGAGCAAACCCCTTTCCGCCGTCCGTTTCCTGACGGAGGGCGCGTGGAGCTTTACGCCCATCGATCCGGCAAAATGCGAACAGTACGGGATCAGCCCGGATACGGTCCCCTCCGCCGAGGGACTGGATACGCTGAATATTTCCGGCAGTGCGGAATTTTCCGAAGATCAGTTTCATACCCTGGCCGGGGATCTGAGAGCACTGGCCGGGGATAAGCAGATTTGGATCGTGGACTGCCGTCTGGAGAGCCACGCGCTGATCAATGGGATCGCGGTGTCCTGGTATGACGACCAGAACTGGGCGAATAAGGGGATGACCCTGTCGGAGGCGGAAGCGGACGAGGCAGCACGCTTCAGCGCCCTGCCCGGGACAACGGTCACGGTTTATACGGCTGAGAACAATGTGCCTGAAAATCCGCAGGAAATAACCGTGGATCGATGGATGACGGAGCGGGAACTGGTGGAGGGGGAAGGCTTCCATTACCTGCGCCTGCCCGGCAACGACCACAGCTGGCCTGAAGAGGAGGCTGTGGAGACCTTCCTCGCCTTCCTAAAGGAACTGGACGAAACGGTGGGCCTGGACAATGTGTGGCTCCACTTCCATTGCCACGCTGGGAAGAGCCGCACGGGGATCTTTATGGCGATCTACGACATGGTGCGGAATCCGGGCGTGTCCTTTGAGGACATCATGCTGCGCCACGCCATGACCGGAAGCAGCTATTTCCCCTATGCCGATCCGAACAGCGGGATCGCCGACGTCTACGCCCTGAGGGCGAAGCGGATCCTGCAGGCATATGAATACCTGCACAGGGATCCGGAGGACGGGGCGTCCTGGATGGAATGGCTCGCCCGGGAAACGGAATAATATGGACGATGTGATCATTACAGACTTTGGCGCCCGTGACGACGGACATGTGCATACCCGTGAGATCCAGAATGCGATCGACCTGTGCCCCGCGGGAGGCGTTGTGATCGTTCCAGCGGGAACGTATCTGACCGGGGCGCTGGAGCTGAAGAGCGATATGACGCTCAGGATCGAGAAAAACGGCTGCCTGCTGGGCAGCCCGGATACTGCGGATTACCCGATCCGCCAGGATCATCACGAGGGCCGTGAACAATTGTGCTACAGCAGCCTGATCAGCACGGGCCCCGCCCCGCACAGGAACATCACCATCGAGGGCGAGGGATGTATCGACGCGAACGGGAGGCTGCTGTTTCAGCGTGAAATAAGGGAAGGCAGGGCAAAAAGGGGAAAGGCGATTTCCGTCAGGAACACGTCGGGGCTGACCATCCGCGGGATCACTGTGCGGAATGCCGCGTTCTGGTGCGTACACATATTGTACTGCCGAAATGTCCTGATCGACGGCGTCAGCGTCCATACGGCATACGACAGCGAGGGAAGGAAAAATCCCCTGCTGTATAACGGCGACGGGATCGACCTGGAGTGCTGCCAGGATGCGGTGGTCGAAAACTGCCTGATCGAAAGCCAGGACGACTGCCTGGCGGTCAAATCCGGCAGGGACGCTGACGGGAGGCGCATTGGCATCCCGTCAGTCCGCATCCGTGTGCGGAACTGCCGTTTTCGCCATGGTTTCGGCGTGGCTGTCGGGAGCGAAATATCCGGGGGCATCCGGGACGTGGAGGTGAGCGGCTGTGAGTTTTCGGACAGCTTCAGCATTGCCAGCGTCAAGTGCAGGCGGGGCCGGGGAAACGCGATACGGGATATCTCCTTCAGGAATTGCACACTGGCAAATACAGACCGGTCCATCCGCCCGACCCGCTGGTTCAAGGGGATATTGTACATTGACTGTTCTTACGGGGAAGGGGATTTTGACCCGGACGTCGCGATGCCGGCGGATGAAACGACGCCGGAAATCCGGGATCTGAGTTTTGAAAGTATCGAAGGTGTTTCCTCCGTGGGTTATGGATTGTATGTCTGCGGCCTGAAGGAAATGCCCGTGCGCGGTGTGACCCTAAAAAATGTACGCCTGAAAGCGGAATACGATTCCTATATCGTTAACGCCGAGGACGTTTGTTTGGAAAACACCGTTCTCGAGGGGAAAACTGGAAATATCCCGTATCGGGATCAGGTATGGTTCCGGGAAATGAAAGACGGATGACGGCTGATATGTCCGCCTCCGGTGCCGGAGGCACGGGGACAGGAATGGGGAAAGAGCCCGCGGGCAGGGCAGACGGAGAACCTCCCTGACCTATGACGGGGAGTTCGACGTTGTCACAGCGGTCATGGCGCTTCATTTCCTGCACGGTCCGGACCGCCTGACCGCGCTGCGAAAGTGCCATGACGCGCTGAAACCGGGCGGGGTGATGATCGCGTTCGATAATTTCGCGCCGTTTACGGAGACGGGGAAAACGGTCTGCCTGGAAATGTGGGGCAGGTATCAGATTAAGCAGGGCAAAAGCCCGGAGGAGAGCCGGGCCCACATCGACCGATACGGGAAAGCGTATGTCCCCCTGGACCCCTTCGCGGAAATTGCGCTGCTGAAGGAAAGCGGATTCAGTACCGCGGAGATCCTTTGGCTATCCAATATGCAGATCGGCGTCTGGGGAATGAAATGATACACTAGTTGCCTGACAGTACAGGTGGTTTAAAAAGAAATGGAGGGAATAACATGTCATTCGAAAAATACCTCTGGGACGGATCCAAAGAATTTGAGATCTCCAAATGCTCGACGGAGGAGACAAGTCTCTGCGACGACCGTAAGGAAGCGGAAAAAAAGATGGCGGAAAACAACGCCCGCATCGACGAGCTGCAGGAAAAGCTGTACGCCGAAAAGAAGGAGGGCGTGATCTTCCTGTTCCAGGCCATGGACGCGGCGGGCAAGGACGGCACGATCCGCGCGGTGCTTTCCTGCCTGTCCCCGCACGGCGTGCATGAAGCCGCCTTCAAAGCCCCGAGCTCCGACGAACTGGCGCATGACTTCCTGTGGCGCATCGCCGCAAAGGTGCCGGCCAAGGGTGAGATCGCCATTTTCAACCGGTCCCAGTACGAGGACGTGCTGATCGGCAGGGTCAAGGAGCTGTACCGATCCCAGGCCAACGCCCGCAGGATCGATATGGACAAGGTGATCGAACATCGGTATGAGGACATCCGGCATTTTGAGGAATACCTGTACAGGAACAACGTGCGCACCGTCAAGATATTCCTGAACGTGTCAAAGGACGAGCAGGCCAGGCGGTTCCTGTCCCGTATCGAAGAACCGGAGAAAAACTGGAAGTTCAGCGGCGGCGACTATGAAGAGCGTGCCTATTGGGACGCCTATCAGGAGGCTTTCGAGAAAGCGATCAACGCTACCGCCACGAAGCACTGCCCATGGTATGTGGTCCCGGCCGATCACAAATGGTATATGCGCTATATCGTTTCCGAGATCATCCTGGCGACACTCAAGGATATGGATCCGCGCTATCCGGAGGTGACCGCGGACAGGCTTGAGACCTTTGCCCATTACAGGGAGGAGCTGTTGAAGGAGCTTCCGGAGGAAGGCGGCCAGAAAAAAGCGAAGAAGGGGAAGGAAAAATAAAGAATGGAGCTTAAATGGACAAGGGAACCCCGGGAATACAGCATCGCGGACGGGAGGATCACCATCACCACCGAGCCGCACACCGACCTGTGGCAAAGGACGTATTATCATTTCCGCAACGACAACGCGCCTCTCCTTCAGGCGGAGACCGAAGAAAAATTTTTTTCCTTTATCGTGAAAACGGATTTCTCGGGCAGCCATCACCGGTTTGACCAGTGTGGGATCGTGATGTACCTGGACAGCGAAAACTGGCTGAAGGCATCCGTGGAATATGAAAACGAACGGTTCCAGCACCTCGGGTCCGTCGTGACCAACCGCGGCTATTCCGACTGGGCCACCACGGCCATCCCCGAGGATGTGAAGGAAATGTGGTACCGCTTCAGCCGCAGAGAGGACGACTATTGCATTGAATGCTCGTATGACGGGAGGGAGTTTTCCCAGATGCGGGTGTGCCATATGTGGGAAGGCGGGGGAAAGATCGCTTTCGGCGTGTATGCGTGCAGCCCGGAGGATTCCGGTTTTACGGCGGTATTCACCGACATGCGGGTGACGGGATGCGCGTGGAAAGCCCATGACGGACAGAAACCCGATGGGGATTGACGCAGGGAGATCCTGAGACCGGCGGGGAGGAGAACCATGGCCAAAATACTGGGTTCGTGGAGCGGGATGAGGAAATACCTTGAAGAGGAGATGCTTTACGAGCCGCTGCGGGGAAAAGTAAGGTATAACTGCACGGCTTATGCCGGCATGGACGGATGCAGGATCTTCGAGGTGTTTTTCTGCGGGAAGCTTTTCAAACAGTTTTCCTGGGAGACGGTGAATTCCAGGTTTATCAGTGAAGGCCTGTCCCGGAAGACCGGCTCCATGTCGATCGCGGAGTACTGGGTGGGTTTTCAGGAGCTGCTGGGGAAATACCCGATGAACGTCCGCAGCGAATATACGGACGGTGAATTCGCGGACGCGCTTGAAAAGTACAGGAATAGCGATATCAGGACCAGCCTGTTTTCCGACGACCCGATCGTGAAAATGTTTGCGATCCTGGACAGGAGGGCGGGAAAAAGGACGCTGGACGCGATGGGGGACTCGATCGCCGAGGGACCGGAGTGGCTGAGACGGGTTTATGAATTCAGGATGGAGCCCGGACGCCTGTAAAAAACGCTGCCGCGGAATTTGTTTTCCGCGGCAGCGCTGTTTTCATTTGATCTTACCGGACCGTTACACAGGCCGGATTCCCGTTTTTGTCAGTTGCCGAGGAAGGCGTTCAGCTGGGCGTTGGCTTCGTCGACGATCTTCTGCATACCGGCGGCATCCAGCTTGGCGAGCAGCTCGGGCAGGGCGGTCTCGGGATCCACGGCGCCGGTGAACAGGCTCAGCGCGTAGGCTTCCTTCACGTTGGCGACCGCGGCGATCTCGGTTTCGACAGGCTTGGTGTCAAAGGTGAAGCCGTAGATGGGCAGCTTCTTGGAACCGCTGTAGAATTCAGCGAATTTCTCCTGGAAGTCAGCGCCCTGACCCTTCTGGGGAGGAAGCAGGGTGACGTTGCCGACGCCGTTGGTCCAGGGAGAATAGGTGCTGCGGGCATCAGCCACAAATTCCACTTCGCCATTTTCGTTCAGGTTGTAGTGGATGCCTTCGACGCCGTAGTTGAGCAGGGTCATGACGTAGGGATCGGTGTTGAGCAGGTTCAGGAACTTCATGGCTTCCTCGGGATGGGCGGAGTTGGCGGAGATGGCCATCATGGCGCCCTGGACGGAGGTGTTGTCGATGTAGGGGGCGTCGGTGATCATCACATAGGCCACCTGGATGCCGCGCTGTTCGGAGGTG
>JAFWWK010000112.1 GCA_017523615.1 Clostridia bacterium | reverse complement strand
GTTTTGCTCACCTTCACGCGCTTTTTGGCGGACTGGATATTGGGCAATTCTTTCACCTCCCATAAGTAGACTGCTTTGACAAGCATTTGAGATTTTAACACAGCCTCAAAAAAAAAGCAAGCGGTTTCTTTGCATTCTTTCGGTTGATTTGCAATGTTTTTATTTTTTCTTCTTATTCCGCCGCACTTTCCCTTTCCTTTTTTATATGTTCTTCTTCAGCGGCTGTCCCCCATTATCTCCTCTTCCGTTTTCCCTTTTCGTTTTCCTCCTTCCCTGTTTTGAACTTCGCGCCCGTTCTTCTGGACATTCCCCGCCGGGTAGGATACAATGGTCCCAACGGGATCTTTTTCCGGCAATCCATTTTAAAGGAGCGGATCGCCTTGCCCAGGTTTTTCGCCTCTCGCCTTCCCGGCGAAGGCGCCCTCGCCTTTCTGGACGAAGGCGAGATGCACCACGCCCGCGACGTCATGCGCCTCAGAGAGGGCGAGGAGGTCGTCCTGATGATCGACGGCGGCCTGTACGCCTCCGCCTTTTCCCCGTCCAACCGTTTTCCCCTCCTCCGCGCGCTGCCCGGCACCGAATCCGATATCCGTTTCACCCTGTTCCAGGGCATCCCCAAGGGGGACAAAATGGACATGGTGTGCCAGAAATGCACCGAAGCGGGCGCCGCGGACATCCGGCCGGTCGCCTTTGAAAGATGCGTGTCCGTATGGGGAGCGAAGGACGCGGCCCGCAAAGCTGAAAGGCTCGCTCGTATCGTCAGGGAAGCAGCCAAGCAGAGCGGCCGGTCACTGTGCCCCTTCGTCTCCCTCCCCGTGACACCCGCCGGGATGTGCTCGTCCTTCGGGGAATTCGACGCGGTCCTCGTCCCTTGGGAAGGCGCCGCCGGGCCCGGTCCCCTCGCCTGGTGGCGCTCCCTGGAGAAGCGTCCCCGGAGCGTGGCCCTCGTCATCGGCCCGGAGGGCGGCATCACCGAAGGAGAGATCGCCATGATGAAAGCGCACGGCGCCCTTCCCGTCACCCTCGGCCCCCGCATCCTGCGCACCGAGACCGCCGGCCTGTGCGCCCTTGCCGCCCTCATGGCGCTGTCGGGCAACATGGAAGGGCAGGATGCCTGAACACAAAATATATAAAAAAGAAGAAATATCCGTTGCCCTCCGGAGGCGGATATGGTATACTCTCTGCGGGGCATTTTTTGCCCGGAGCGGGCAAAGAAGGTCCAAAGAAGGAGTGAGCCATGTTGCCTCAAGACGATCTGCTGTCGCTTTTCCTTTCCCTCGCACCGGAAAAGACGCTTGAGATCGGGAAAATGGCGCAGGTGCTCTGCCAGGTCAGCCAGACGCAGCCGGTGGGCCGCCGAGCCCTGGCCGCGCGGCTCTCGATGACCGAACGGGAGATCCGCGCCGCGTCGGACGGCCTCCGGCAGCAGGGACTGATCGTTTCGGACGCCTCGGGGATGAAGATCACATCCCGGGCGAAGGCGCTGCTCAAAGCTTCGGGCGAGGTGAGCGAACGTCTCTTTTCCCTCAGCAGCCTGGAGGACGCCCTGGCCCGGGCCCTCGGATGCCGCAGCGTGTCGGTGGTCCGCGGCAGCGCGGACAGCGACCCCCGCGTGCTGACGGAGGTGGGCCGCCGCGCCGCCCGGGAGCTTAAAAAGGAGCTGCGCGAAGGCGACATCCTCGCCGTCAGCGGCGGAAGCACCATGGCCGCCGTGGCCGACGGGATGACGTCCGGCGGCGCAAGGCGCGTGATGGTGGTCCCCTTAAGGGGCGGCATCGGCCCCGTCATGGAGGGCCAGGCCAGCGTCATCGCCGCCGAGATCGCCGAAAAGCTGGGCGGCGAATACCGCATGATCCACCTGCCCGACACCCTGGACGCCGACGCCCTGAAGGAGATCATCAAGATGGACGACGTCCGGGAAACGCTGGAGCTGATCCACCGGGCGGACGTGGTGATCCACGGCATCGGGCGCGCCGACATCATGGCCGAAAAGCGCCACCTTTCCCCCGCCATCGTCGGCATGCTCCGCGAAAAAGGCGCTGTGGGCGAGGCGTTCGGCGTGTTTTTCGACCGCCTGGGTCATCCGGTCTACCGTCTGGACACCTGGAACACCGTCCAGCCCGCCTCCGAGGAACGCATCCTCGCCGCGGCCTCAGGCGAAAGCAAAGCCGAAGCCGTCATCGCCTGCCTGCGTTTTCAGAAGCACTGCGCCCTTGTCACCGACGAGAGCGCCGCAAGGAAAATGCTTTCCCTCCTCGAAGCGGACCGGCCGCTTCCCTGACCTGTTCCCTCGGCCTTCGGGCCCGGAAATAACTGTCCACCCCAACGACCCAAATCATCATGAAGTGAGGAGATTCGTCATGAACTACAACAAGAAGACCATCGAAGATGTTTCTGTCCAGGGCAAGCGGGTCCTGGTGCGCGTTGACTTCAACGTGCCGCTGGACGCCAACAAGAAGATCACGGACGAAAACCGCATCGTCGGCGCGCTTCCCACCATCAAATACCTGGTGAAGAACGGCGCCAAGGTTGTTCTGTGCAGCCATCTGGGCCGTCCCAAGGGACAGTTCAACGACAAGTACTCCCTCGCTCCCGTGGCCGTCCGGCTTTCCGAGCTGCTGGGCCAGGAAGTGAAAATGTGCAAGGACGTCATCGGCGAGGACGCCGACCGCGTCACCGCTTCCCTCAAGGACGGCGAAGTCTGCCTGCTTGAGAACCTCCGCTTCCATAAGGAAGAAGAAGCCAACGATCCCGAGTTCGCCAAGAAGCTGGCCTCCTATGCCGACCTGTTCGTCAACGACGCGTTCGGCACCGCCCACCGCGCCCACGCCTCCACCGAAGGCGTCACCCACTACCTGCCCAGCGTGGCCGGC
>JAFWWK010000111.1 GCA_017523615.1 Clostridia bacterium | reverse complement strand
TCCCGTGACCGCTTCCAGGGTCCTGAAGCTGACCGACCAGATGGTCAGGGAAAACCGTCTGACCACCCTGATGGTCACCCACAACATGAACGACGCCCTCGCCTACGGGAACAGGCTTGTGATGATGGACAACGGGCGCGTAATCATTGATATCGCGGGTGAGGAAAAGAAAAGAACCACCGTGGCCGACCTGATGGAGATGTTTGTAAGGGCCAGCGGACACACCCTTTCCAACGACCGGATGCTCCTGGGCTGAACGTGGACGGCGGTTTTACCGCGAAGCGTGGGCCTGCCAGGCCCCGGACACATTTCAACGGACGGGCGCCGCTCCTTGACAAAGGGGCGGCGTCTTTGTTAACATGAAAAGCGGAAGGGGGGATCGCCGTGGAGCGGTTTCTGAGCCGTCTGGAAAGGAAAATGGGCCGGTTTTATATCTCCGGTCTGATGAGGATCATCGTTTTCGGGATGGCGGGCGTATTTCTGCTGGACCTGTTTTTTTCCCGTTCCGTTACGGCGTCACAGCTGCTTTCCTTCAACCGGGCGCTGATCCTGCGGGGGCAGGTGTGGCGGCTGCTCACCTTTGTCTTTATCCCCGAGGGCTCGTCCCCGATCTTTATCTTTTTTACCCTGTATTTTTACTACCTGATCGGCACGGCCCTGGAAAACCGCTGGGGCAGCAGGCGCTTTAACCTGTATTATCTTATCGGCATCATCGGCGCGGACATTGGCGGGATGCTTACGGGCTACGGCACGGGCTATTTCCTGAACCTCAGTCTGTTCCTGGCCTTTGCCTGCCTGTACCCGGATTTTGAGATCCTGCTGTTTTTCGTCCTTCCGGTGAAGATCAAATACATCGCGTACCTGGACGCGGCGTACCTTGTATACATCCTCATTTCCCTATCCTGGGCTGGACGGGGAAGCATGCTTCTGAGCTTTCTGCCCTTCTTCCTGTTTTTCGGGGAGGAACTGTTCTTTGGGGCGAAGCGCCTGGCGTGGAGGCTGAAGAACCGAAGATGATATATGCTCCTTTCATGATGGAAAGCCTGTTCATGAAGGCTTAGTTTCGGCATGTATCTTACGGACAGCGCCCTGGACCGGCTCCGGGAGGAAGGCTTTCGCGGGCGGATCATGATCTCATTTGACGGCGCGGGATATCATGATACCATGCGCCGGCATCCCGGCGCCGAAAAGATCGTGCTGGACGTGATCCGGCGCGTGGTGCGGCTGGGGATCGATCTTTTGATCAACATGAACGTGAACCGCCAGAACAGGGACTGCGTGGCGGGCTCCCTGGATATCCTGGACAGTCTGGGGGTCCCCGCTGTCCGGCTCATCCGCACCGTGGGGACCCCGCGGTGGGAGATGAACGGCGGAAGCGACACCATGGCCCCGAAGAAATACTATGATTTTTCGCTTGACTGCATGAAAAATTATATGTCCGCGCCGCATAGGATGGATGTGCAGTTCCGGGAATTCGCTTCGGTATATCCCCAAACGCATGAATACGGTATCCATCCCGTTATTTTTGAGGATGATGCATTTCAGCCCGAGGCCCTGAGCTGCGGCATCGCAAGGCGCAGAATCGCCGTTACGGCGAGCGGGGAGATCCTGCCCTGCATGCAGGCCGCCGGCAAGATGGAGGAAATGCATATGTCCATGGGAAACTATTTCCGGGACGGCCTCAAGCCCCATCTGACGGACAGCCAGTATCTGGATCTTGTCAGCATCCCGGTTTCATCAAGGCACGGGGATAACGATGAATGCCGTACGTGTCCCTGGTTCCGGCAGTGCCTGGGGGGATGCCGCCTGCAGGCAAAATTGTATACCGGCAGTTTTTACGGTCCGGACCCCACCCGCTGCGATTTTTTCAAAAACGGGTTCCGGCAGAAGATTATCGGCCTGGGGGACGCCTTTGGCTGGAAAAGGGTGCTGAAGGGCGAATGATCCGCAGGCGCAGCATACGGTCTCCCGAGCGAAAACCGGGGGCTGCCGCAGTGAGTCGCTGCGGCAGCCCCCGATTGTTTCTTCATTCCAAGGCTGTTGCTTGCGCAAAAACCCTATATATGGATAATTATTTGCCTGACACCCTGATCTCGCCCACGTCCACCGACGGGCTGCCGATGCCGGAGCCCGGGAAGGTGAGGTCGCTGCCCACGGCGCGGATGGACTTGAGCAGGTCGTAGAAATTGCCGGCCACGGTGATCTGCTCCACCGGCTTGCCCTTTTTGCCGTCCTTGACGGTATAGCCCTCGGCGATCAGGCTGAAGTCGCCGCTCATGGGGTTGGCGCCGGCGTGCAGGCCGCCCACCTCGGTGATGACCAGTCCTTCGCCCATGTCCTGCATCAGGCCCTGAAGGTCTTTTTCACCGGGCTTGAAGAAGAAGTTGCTGGGCGCGACCCTTACCGGGGCTGCGTAGGAAGCCTTCCTGGCGCTGCCGGTGGAGGCGCGTCCGGCCTTCCGGGCTGTCTTGAGGTTGTAAAGGAGTGTGTTGAGCACACCGTTTTCCACCACGTTCAGCGTGCGGCAGGCGACGCCCTCGTCGTCGAAGCCGCGGCTTTCAAAACCGCCCTTCAGCAGGGGATCGTCCACCAGTGTGACGCAGGGGGCGGCGATGGTCTCGCCCTCCCGGCCGGCCAGCAGGCTCATGTTCTGCTGGGCGTTTTCGGAGGAGAAGATGCCGGAGAAGGTGCCCAGCATGTCGCTCATGGCGTAGGGATCGAAGATGGCGCGGTAGGTGCCGCTTTCCACAGGCGCGGCGTTCAGCATGAAGAGGGTCTTTTCGGCTGCTTCCCGGGCGGTCCTTTCGGCTTCCGCCGGATCGAAGACGCGGCCTACGCTGATGGCGCCCTCGCTGGCGGAGCGGCTGTCTTCCCGGGCCAGGACGTTGATGAAGCTGACGAAGAAATTGTCCCGCATCTTCAGGTCCAGCCCGTAGGTATTGACGATGCGGACTGAAGCGGAACCGGTGGAGATCATGTTGTAGGTGGCCGCTGCGATGCGCTTATCGCATGCGAGGACGGCCTTTTCGGCGCGGCGGATGTAGTCAAGTTTTTCCTCGGGGGTTATTTTGTCCAGGTCCGGGGCGTAATTGTCCACCTCAGGGACGCTTTCGTCGCCGGGATAGATCTCCTGCACGCTGTCGTCCTCGGACAGGGAGGCGGATTCGATGACCCCGGAGACCAGCTGGCCGACGGATTCGCCGTCAAAGGCTTCGGTGGCGGCGTAGCCCATTTTCCCGTTCCACAGTCCCCGCAGGCTGAGCCCGCGGGTGCTGCTGACGGTGTAATTATTGATCACGCCCTGCTGGCACATGGCGCGGAAGCTGTCGCGGGAGGCCAGATAGACCTCCGCGGCGGTGATGCCCGCCTCCTTTGCGGCCTGAAGGAGCTTTTTGATGTATTCGTCCATGGTGTTCCTCCTGTGATGAGAGTGTGTGCGGACGCCGGTGGGACCGGGAAAATGTTATTTGGCGCCGCCGACGGTGAGACTGGATACGCGGATCATCGGCTGGCCGACGTTGGTCGGGACCGAGCCTGACAGGGACCCGCACATGCCCTGGGCCATCTGCATATTGCGGCCGACCCGGTCGATCTTCATCAGGATCTCGCTGCCGCGGCCGATGAGGCTGGCGCCGCGGACCGGATGGACGATGCGGCCGTCCTTGACCAGGTAGCCTTCCTGGACGGAAAAGTTGAACTTGCCGGTGGAGGGATCCACGGATCCGCCGCCCATCTTGCGGCAGTACAGTCCGTCGCCCATGGTGGCGATCATTTCGCTGTCGCTGTCCTCGCCCGCGGCGATATAGGTGTTGCGCATCCGGCTGGTGGGGGCGTACATATACCCCTGGCGGCGGCCGGAGCCGGTGACGGGCATGTTCATCTTGCGGCTGTTCAGCCGGTCGATCATATAGTTTTTCAGGATGCCGTTTTCAATGAGCACCAGTCTGGTGGGAGGCACGCCCTCGTCATCGATGTTCTCGCTGCCCCATTCGTTGGGGAGGGTGCCGTCGTCGATGGCGGTCACCTTGTCGGAGGCGATCTTCTGCCCCAGCTTGCCGGAAAACTCGCTGTTGCCGGGCGCCACAGAGGTGGCCTCCAGGCTGTGGCCGCAGGCTTCGTGGAAGATGACGCCGCCGAAGCCGTTGTCGATGACAACAGGCATCATTCCCGAGGGGCACAAAGGCGCGTGCAGCATCCTGACCGCGGTGCGGGCCGCCGTGTGGGCGCACATCTCCGCGTCCACCTGGCGGTCGAAAAGCTCAAAGCCCTGCATGGCGCCGGGGGAGGAGGAGCCGGTCTGGTTCTCGGTGCCGTTGGAGGCCACCGCGTTGACCATAAAGCGGGTGTAGACCCTCAGGTCGTTTTTGAAGAGGCCCTCGGAGTTTGCGATCCATACCCGCTGCTCGGAATCGGAATAACTGATGATGCCCTGGACCACCTCGGGATACATTTTCAGCACCGCGTCGGCAGCCTTGAGCTTCTCGGCCTTGCGGCGGCTTTCCACCCGGGAGGGCATTTCCTTGATGATGTGGATATTCGGGCACTGGGACGCCGCGAAGGCCGCCGCATTTATCGTGTCCGGCCCCGAAATGGCGGCCGCGGCCCGGGCTGCGCAGTCAAGGAGGCCCTTTTCCGAGGTGTCGTTGGTGAACACATATACGGAGGAAAGGCCGGAATAGATGCGGACGCCCGCCCCGTGCAGGCGGGTGGAATTGACGGTCTCGATCTTGCCGGAACGCATCGAAAGCGCGTTGTTCCGCCGGTCTTCAAGAAAGATCTCGGCAAAATCGCCGCCGGTCCGGAGCGCTGCCGAGAGTACCGCGGACGCGGTTTCCTGAGTGAGCATAGTTTACCTCCTGACGTATCTGGATTGTCGGCTGGGTCGGGATTATTATATCGTGAAGGCGGACAAAAAACAACAGTAAATAGAAATGAAGCGCTTCCTTCGTCCATGGACCGCTCAGAGGGGGCCGATCCCTTCCCGCCAGGCCGCGCACAGCTTCTCCAGGGAGTACGAGGCGTTTGCCGGGCTGGTGGATGGAAGCGGGATGCAGTTCAGGCCGAGGAGCGGGGCCTGGAAGCGTTCGAAACAGCGTTGGGCGACCTTCCCGTTGGCAAAGATCCTCTTCCACACGCGGCTGCCGGCCAGGATGGGGCACAGGTCCGCAGGGACCGCGTCCCGGATGCTCGCATCGGAGGAGCCTACGATGGAACAGGAGAAGATCACGTCGTACAGGGCGATCCCCCGCCGGGCGAGAAAGGCTTTTTTTTCCTCCGTGGTCACGGGTGCTTCCTCGCCCGACAAAAGGGAGAGCACCTGCCAGAACCGATTCCGGGGATGCCCGTAATAAAACCCGGCCTCCCGGGATGCCGCGGAGGGAAAGCTGCCCAGGATGAGCAGGCGGGAATCCGGGCGCCAGAAGGGTCCGAAGCCGTGGGAGAGGGTGATCCTGTCCATTTATGCCTCCTTGTTTGGGGTGTAAAAGGGAAAAAACAGCCGAAAAAGCCCCCGAAAATAGAAAAATTTGGAATTTTTGCGAAAATGGGACATGATTCCTGTGGGATGGCGGGCACTTTGTTTCACAAATGGAACCAGATTACAGCAAGGTGTCGGTTTGTTTCCCGAAATGTAATACTCTTTTAATTCAACCTTCAACGCCTTATCGCAGATGTGAAAACGGTTTATGCTATGCTTTTACCAGTAAATCAGAAAGGCGGAAGATGGTCATGAACTTTGAACTTCTGTATCAATTGCTTGTGACACCGACGGTATCCGGCTGTGAGGAGGCGGGCCAGGCCCTGGCATTGAAATACGGAAAGCTTTTTGCCCACCGCCAGTTTACAGACGCTGCCGGGAATGCTGTCAGCACCCTGAACCCGGAGGGTGAAAACGGCATCCTGTTGGTGGGCCATATGGATGAGATCGGTTTCCGGGTGACCCAGATCCGCGACGACGGCATGCTTCGCCTGCAGTCGGCCGGCGGCGTCCGGCCGGGGATGTATTTGGGAGGCCCGATGCAGGTGATCCATGAGGAATATACCTCCGACGGCCTGAAGACCACGGTGGTCCGGGGCGTCGTCGCGGTGACGGACGAGCTTCTTAAAAAGGAGAGCGTTTCCGACAGCGACCTGACTTTGGATATCGGCGCGGCGGACAAAAAAGAGGCGGAGGAAGCGGTGGCCGTGGGCGACCCGGTTTGCGCCGACACCGTGCCGAGGGAGATGATGTCCTCCCGGCTGTCCTCCCGTGCGCTTGACGACAAGGCCGGCGCCTTCGTGGTGCTGGAGGCGGCCCGTCTCGCGGCCGGGATGAATGTGAGCGGCCGCGTGGATGTGTGCACCGCCACCGGAGAGGAGACCACGGGCAGGGGCGCGTTTTTTGCCGCGTCGGCGGTCAGGCCGCGCCTGGCGGTCATCGTGGACGTGACCTGGGCATCGGACTGCCCCGGCGGCGACGCCGGCAGGACCGGCGACGTGCGGCTCGGCGGAGGGCCGGTGCTGTGCAGGAGCGGCGTGGTGTCCCGTGAACTGAACCTGCGCATGGAGGAGGCCGCGAAGGCCCTGGATATCCCGCTGCAGTACGAGGTGGCCGGCGGGCGCACCTATACCGACGGGGACACGGTGCTGAAGTCCTGCGGGGGGATCCCGGTCGTATTGGTCTCGGTGCCCCTCAGGTACATGCATTCCCCGGTGGAGATGTGCGACGTGAGGGACGTGGAAAACTGCGCCAGGCTGATCGCCGAATTCATCCGCCGCGAGGACGGGCGGAGGTAACGCGGGGCGGATCGAGCCCGGACCTCTGGGGGAGACATCCCGATAAAGCAGACGCCGGAAACAACACAGACGGACAGGAGCGGGCCATGCCCGCTCCTGTTTTTCAAAGGCAAAGGACGTGGCTGCCGGGATCCTGTGCCGGGGAAATGCCTTTCACAGGAGCCTGCGGAGCTCCTCCCCGGTCTTTTCGCTCAGCTCGGAAAGGGTGACGTCGGCCACGGTGAAGCATCCCACAGCGCCGGCGCGCCTTTTGCGGTACACCGCCCTGGCGCAGGCGGCAAGGACTGACCCGGTGAACTCGGGGTTGGAATCCAGCTTCAGGGAATATTCGATCAGCTGCCGGTGTTCGCCGTCCGTGCCGGTCACGCCGCTGCGGATGACGAAGCCGCCGTGGGGCATCCCCAGGTGGTCCCGTTCCATTTCCTCCGCGGAGATGAACCGCACGGTGGTGTCATAATCGGAAAAATAGTGGGGCATGGAGACAATGGCTTCCCTGACGGCGTGGGGATCGGCGCCTTCCTCCAGGACCACGAAGCATTCCCGGGTGTGCTTCTGCCGGACGCTCAGATCCGGCATGTCCCCGGCGCGGACCGCGTTCACGGACTGCGGCACCGGCACGGTATACTGCCGTGCGTCCCGGACGCCCGGGATGCGGCGGATGGCGTCGGAATGTCCCTGGCTGACGCCCCGACCCCAGAAGGTATAGTCCTTTCCCCGGGGAAGGACCGCCGCGGAAAGCATGCGCTGCATGCTGAAAAGGCCCGGATCCCATCCGCAGGCGATCAGCGCGGCGTGGCCGCCGCCGCGGGCGGCCTCGTCCACCCGCCGGAAATGCTCTTCGATGCGGGCATGGGTGTCAAAGGAGTCCACCACGTCGAACATGGCGGCCGCAAGCGGCGTCTGTTCGGGCAGGTCGGTGGCGCTGCCGCCGCAAAGGACCATCACATCGATCTTGTCCCTGAACTCGCCCGCCCTGGAGGCCGAAAAAACCGGCGTGCCGCTCCGCGTCCTGACTGCGGAGGGATCGCGGCGCGTGAATACCGCCGTCAAAGACATGTCGCCGCTTGTGAGAACGGCGGATTCCACGCCGCGGGCCAGGTTCCCATACCCCATCAAACCGATCCTGATCATATCCTGTTCCTTTCCAATGGCCGCGTATGGCGCGGCGGAGTGATCCGAAAAACGGAACAGACACCAAATTCGGTTTCGTGATATGTTATCCTGCGGCGGAAATGTTCTTTTATTGTTCCCAATCCCGGGGACGGATCTCATCCAGGGAACGGATGACCGTAACGTGCGGGAAAGGGACCGGCAATTCGCCGCGGGGCGAGAACCACACCGGAAGGACGCCGGCGTTCAGCGCGCCGCGGATGTCGCTGGTCAGGCTGTCCCCGATCAGCGCTGCTTCGCTTTTCCGAAAGCCGGGGATATGCCGGAAAGCCTCCTCGAAAAAAAGGGGCGACGGTTTTTCGTACCCGATCTCCTCACTGATAAAAAAATCCCTGATGAAGGGGCCGACGCCGCTCAGGCGGATGCGGGAGCGCTGGATGTCCCCGGCGCCGTTGGTGACGGCGTACATCAGGTATCCTTCCTTACGCAGCCGTTCCAGGTTTTTCAAAGCGCCGGGCAGCAGGAAGCCGCAGTCCTTCAGGCCGTTTTCGTATTCGACCGCCACCTCCTCGGCGCACAGCTCCGGAGCGAAGGAGGAAAGGAACTCCTCAAAGCGTCCCACGATCACCCGGCGGCGGGAGATCTCGCCCCGTTCCAGCTTCTGCCACCACTTTATGTTGATGCGGCTGTAAGCGTCCAGGTCCTCATCGGCGGGGGGATGGCCGCGCCTCGCGAGCACCCGTGAAAGGGAGGTCCGTTCGGACAAACGGAAATCGAACAGGGTATCGTCCAGGTCAAAGAGCAGAAAACGGATGATGGGGGGTCCCTCCTTGCGTGTGTTATCCCCCGTATCATACCATGCTCGGGTCCGGCGGAAAAGGTTTTTCCAATAAAGAAAGTCAGGTTCCGGACCGGGCGTACCCCCGTGACGACAAAGTGCCTGCGGAGGCGGGAGAAACCTGCAAATTGGGCGTATTGACGCAAAAGCGGGGGATGTGATATGCTTCGGGTATCTTTCCTTTCGGGAAAGCAGGGCCCGCAAAAGCGCCGCGGCGACGCGCGGCCGCCGGGAAGGGCAGGATCCTTTTTTTCGCTGGATGGAGGAAGTTTTTTGATGCTGAGATCATCTTTTTCCGGGACTGTTTATTTAAGGTCCGCCGCGGCGGTCCTGTGCGCTGTTTTCCTGATCCTCTCAGGGCCGCTCCCTGCCCGGGGAGAAGGGGTCTTCACCCCGTCCGGAGAATCGGCGGCGGATGAAAACGACCGCAGCTATTGGGTGACCCCCATGGACATTACGAACGAGGAGGCCGTTTGGGCCATGCTGATGGCGGACAGCTTCGTCCTGAAGGGCGACCAGCAGGAGCAGGTCGTCCTCCGCGCCGAAAAGAGCGAAAGCAGCGAGGCGGTAGGCGAGGTGACCTGTTACAGCCAGGGTGTCCAGCTGCTCAGCGGGGACGAGGACGGATGGACCAGGATCCGCTGCTATTCCTCCTCATTCCACGACACCGTGACAGAAAAATGGAACGAGCTGACGGAGGGCTGGGTGCCCACCTCCAGGATCGTCCGGCAGACCCCCGACCGCGGAATGGGGCTGGTGGTCGATAAGCTGACCCAGAGGCTGTATGTGTTCCGGGACGGGAAGCTTTTTTCCACCCTCCGCGTTTCCACCGGCCTGCCCAACGAAAAGCAGCCCTACAACGAGACCAGGAGCGGTGAATTTTTCCTTGTCAGCCGGGTGGGGGATTTCAAAAGCGACAACATGACCTGTGAAAAAGCCATCCGTTTCAATTCCGGGGACCTTCTGCACCAGGTGCCCTATATAGGATCGGACAAGGATTACGACATTTGCGAGGCCAAGCTGGGCGAGAGGGCCAGCCACGGGTGCATCCGAGTGCAGCGCAAACGGACTCCCGAGGGCGTGAACATGACCTGGATATGGAACAATTACAAAAAATTCACGAAGATCGTCATCTGGGAGGACGTGGAGGGGAGGACCATTCCCGAAACGGGGCCGGAAACGGTGGTGTACTATAACCCCAAGAACGGGAAGAACTACCACCTCCGGGCTGCCTGCTACGGCGTCCGGGACGAATACGAGCCGATGACCGCCATCACCTGGGCTGAGCTTGCGACAGGCAAGTATGCCAAACTGAAGCCCTGCCCCTACTGCAATCCGCCGGAAAGATGATCTGCTTAAGGCCGGGCTGAAAGGCCCGGGCTTCATGGGAAACACGAAAAAATATTTTTTGCAAGTCTTGAAATTGTTTTTTATTTGTTTTATAATGATAGATGGCGTCTTATGTTCGGACGCTGTAACGACCGGTGATCTTAGCGGAACGGAAGACGGGAGGATGCTGCTATGAATATCATTTTTCTTGGACCTCCGGGTGCCGGCAAAGGGACCCACGCGCAAAAGCTGACGCAGGAAATGAACATTCCCCAGATCTCTACCGGCGAGATCCTCCGCGCGGCCATTCGCGAGGGTACGCCCACCGGCCTGAAGGCCAAGGCATGCATCGAGCGCGGCGAGCTGGTGCCCGACGAAGTCGTCATCGACATCGTCAAGGAGCGCCTGCAGGCCCCCGACTGCGCGGGCGGCTACATCCTGGACGGCTTCCCCCGTACCGTGCCCCAGGCCGAAGCGCTGGGCGGATTCGCCCGGATCGACGCGGTATTGAACTTTGTCCTTTCGGACAACGCCATCATCGAGCGGCTCTCCGGCCGCCGCGTGTGCCCGAAATGCGGCCTGACCACCCATGTCAGCCTGCTCAACGGCTCCGACCTCTGCCCGGCCTGCGGCGAAAAGCTGATCCAGCGCAAGGACGACGCGCCCGAAACGGTGGAAAACCGCCTGAGGGTATACGTGGAGCAGACCGAACCCCTGATCGCCTACTACAGGGAAAGGGAGCTGGTCAAGGATATCCTGTGCGACGATCACACCCTGGAGGAGAACCACGCCGAGGTCCATAAGGCCCTGGGGATGAAAGACTGAAGACGGTCCGCGATTTACCGGCGCCCAGACAAAATGGGAGGCCGCCGCTCAAAGGCGCGGCCCTCATAATCGGACGGAAAGGGAGCCCCGGCCTTCGCGGCCCCGAAGCGGGGCGCGGAAAAGGGGCCGTGCACAAAATGAAGCCGGAAATTTTTGAAGGAAGCGCTGTTATTTCACAAAAAGGGCGTGACAAAGGCCGGGTATTTGTGGTATTATATTCGGTGGACGCCGATTTTGTGATGGTGGCGGACGGGGATACCCGGAAGCTGGACCGGATGAAGAAAAAACGGCGCAGGCATGTGCGGGCGCTGCCCTGCCGATTCCCGGAGACGGTGGAAAAATACCGCGCCGGAACATTGAAAGACAGCGATCTGCGCAATTTGATTTGGCCCATCCGCGAGAAGATCGCCGAGGCCGAACGTACAGATTCAGGGAGGGAAAAACCGATTGTCCAAGGATGATGTAATTGAAATGGAAGGCAAAGTCATCGAAGCACTGCCCAACGCCATGTTTCAGGTGGAACTGCCCAACGGTCACCGGATCATGGCCCATATTTCCGGTAAAATGCGCATGAATTTTATCCGCATTTATCCCGGGGACAAGGTGACGATCGAGCTTTCTCCCTACGACCTGACCCGCGGCCGCATCACCTGGCGGTCCAAAAACTGAAGATCAAGGCTTTTTTAGGCCTGTCTTACGGCGCGTCAGCGCCGGTACAGCCGGGGAAATTGACCCGTTTCCCCGCCCATCCGCTCCCGCCAAGGGGGCATAATGTCCCCGTATCAAGCGGGTTTTGAAGGAGTGAATGTCAAAATGAAGGTCCGTCCGAGCGTGAAGCCCATCTGCGAAAAATGCAAGGTCATCAAGCGTAAAGGCCGTGTCATGGTCATTTGCGAGAACCCGAAGCATAAGCAGCGCCAGGGCTGAAGCATAGCGGCCCAACATCGGGCCGCTTCCATTCGTTATGACCGTCCTTTGCGGGCGGCTGCCCAAGTCTCCCCTTGGGACCGCAGGGACAGTTCATATATGGTATCCAAGAACCCGCCTCAAAAAGGCGGGTCAAGGTGTGTACAGGGTTGTATCGCACCTTGCTTGAGATGGCAGGCAAGGATGAAAGACCGCGCGTTTCTGCGCCGCGCGGACCGCATCCGTTCCCTGCTCCTGAAATTACTGGAGGTGTAACCAACACATGGCACGTATTGCAGGCGTTGATCTGCTCAGAGAAAAGCGCGTCGAGGCTGGTTTGAGGTACATTTACGGGATTGGCCCCGCTGTGGCCAAGCAGATCCTCGCCGAGACTGAAATCAATCCCGACACCCGCGTGAAGGATCTCAACGAAGATGAGATCAGCAAGCTGCGTGAGTATATCGAACATCACCTGAGGGTGGAGGGCGACCTTCGCCGTGAGGTGTCCCTGAACATCAAGCGTCTGGTGGAGATCGGCAGTTACCGCGG
>JAFWWK010000110.1 GCA_017523615.1 Clostridia bacterium | reverse complement strand
GTCCCGGACAGGCCGGCAGCAGGCAGGCGGTTATCCGCCGCAGGGCGGGGCTTACTCTCCACAAAACGGCACATACGCGCAGCAGGGCAGCGGATACCCGCCGCAGGGAGGCGCCTATCCACCGCAAGGCGCCGCTTACGCGCCACAGAACGGCGTTTATCCGCCACAAAACGGCAGCTATCCGCCGCAAGGCGGTGCTTACCCGCCACAAGGCGGCAGCTATCCGCCACAAAGCGGCAGCTATCCGCCACAAATCGGCGCTTACCCGCCACAAGGCGGCAGTTATCCGCCACAAGGCGGCGCTTACCCGCCGCAAGGCGGCGGCTATCCTCCGCAGGAGGGGCCCGGCTATCCCCCGCAGGGCGGTACGGGCTATCCGCCGCAGAACGGCTCCATGCCCCCTCAGGGGCCGTATACCCCGGACTGGGGAAAAACGGATGGGATGGAAAACGGAGGGGACAAGCAGGATGGCGATGCTCCGGAAGGGGAAGAAGGCTCGGGTTACCGTCCCCCGGCCCCGCCGGAAGGGCCGCGGGCCGTGCCGTCCACCGGTGTGCGCGGCCGCGGGGGCACCCGCAAAGGCGTGTATGTCATCGTAGCCGTCCTGGCCCTGGCGATCTGCGCCGGGGGGGTCTGGCTGATGCTTCGTCCGGGAGGCAAGCAGTACGCCTATGTGCGGCGCAGCACCCTGGCAACCAGTTATTCCGGGGACGCGCTGATCGTGCGGAACGAGACGGTCTACACCCAGGAGGGCGTATCCCGCATCGAGTATATCGCTGAGGAAGGCGCCATGGTGGAGCGGGCCGAAAATGTCTGCGTGGTCTACAACAGCGGCTTTTCTGACAAGGAACTCACCACCCTGGAAAACTACCGGAAAAAGATCAAGGAATACCACCGGACGCTTCTTTCCAATTCCACCACCAAGGACGTGCAGCTGGACCGGCTGGAGGGCAACGTGCTTGCCCTGGGCATGGAGGTCCAGATGATGATCCAGGAAGACCGGGGGAGCCTTGTGGCCCAGGAAACGCTGCTTACCGACGCCATGCAGGCGCGTCAGCTGTACCTGAAGCAGAAATACCCGGACGACCAGAAGCTGGCCCGCCTGTACGACGACGAAAATACCCAGCTCCAGCGCATATCATCCTGGACCAAGCAGTACGCCGCCAACGCCCAGGGGATCATTTCGTTCTATACCGACGGGTACGAAAATATCCTGAACCTGAACAATTACGCCGGCTACTCACCCACGGAGGTCCGCAGGATGTTCAACGGGAACATTCCCCCGGATCCCGCCATCACCAAGAACACCGTGGCGGTATACCGCCTGGTGCGCCAGGGGACCTGGGTGGTGCTGCTGCTGTGCCGGGACAGGGACTGGGTGCCGGTGGAGAAAAACACTTACAAACTGCTGATCGAGGGATTTGATTCCACCGTCGTGGACGCGAAGCTGGAATCCTTTACCCGCTCCGGCGGGGAGCTGCTGCTCAGGCTGAGCGTCGCCGGGGACATCAATGTGGGCAACATCCTGTACGTCAGGACGTGCACGGTGATGATCGGCGAATCGGTGGACAGCCTGACGGTACCTTCCAGGGCGCTGTACACCCGGCAGGGCAGGACCGGTGTAGTCATTGCCACCGAAGCCGGTGAATTCTGGACCGCGGTGACCGTGGTGGCCAACGATGGGACCATGGCCCACCTTATCCCCGAAAACCCCGGGGTGCTCTATGAAGGGATCCCCGTACTCTTATTCTGACGGAGGCGCTGGTATGGCGGAGCTTGAAGAAAATGTAAGGCATGTGAAAGAGGTCCTGGAAAGGGAGAGCCTTCGTTTCGGCCGTCCCCCGAAACTGATCGCCGTGACCAAGTATGTTCCGGCGGAAACCATCCTGAAACTGAAGGACCTGGGGATCACCGACATCGGCGAAAACCGGGTGCAGGTCCTCAGGGAAAAGCTGCCCGTGATCAGCGGAAAATTTTCGGTCCATCTGATCGGAAGGTTGCAAACAAACAAAGTTAAATATATAATGAAGGATGTGTGCATGATCCATTCGGCGGACCGGATGGACCTGTGCCGGGAGATCCATCGACAGGCGGTGATGAACGGCCTCAGGATGGACGTCCTGGTGGAGATGAACATTGCCGGAGAGGAACAGAAGGGCGGCATCACCGAGGAAGAGCTGCCCGGATTTATCAGGGAAGCGTCCGCCCTGGATGGTATCCGGCTGAAGGGCCTGATGACCATGATGCCCAAGGATGCCCCACGGGATTTTATTTTTGAACGATTCACACACATGCGCGAACTTCTGGAGAGGTGCGGGGAAACTTTTCCGGGACAGGAAATGACGGAGCTTTCCATGGGCATGAGCCAGGATTACGACCTGGCGGCCCGCGCCGGTGCAACGATGGTGCGGGTGGGAAGCGCGCTGTGGGCATGATAAGCCCCGAAATTATCAATTGGATTGGGAGGCTGCCTGTATGGCCCTGAGTGATTCTATCCTGCGTATGAAGGACAAGGTGACCGGCGCAGTACAAAACTTTTTCTATCCCCGGGACGAATACCCCCGGGATGAACGCACCGTGCGCAAGCCCAGGGAAGGCAGGCGGATCAAACGGAACAACGGCGCCTTTTCAAGGAACGAAGAGCAGTACGCTGAGGAGGAAGATCCCCGTTCCGAGAACGCGTGGAGTGCCCCGCAGGTGAGCGAGAGCAGTCCCTTCCAGAACACCAACCCCTACACATCGCCCGCCCAGGGACCCTATCAGCAGCAGGCCCCTTACCAGGCACAGCAGCAGGCTCCCTACCAGGCGCAGCCCCAGGGAGCGTACCAGTCCCAGGGACAGTTCCAGCAGCCCCAGGG
>JAFWWK010000109.1 GCA_017523615.1 Clostridia bacterium | reverse complement strand
TGCTGACCAGACCGGAGCCGAAAGGCTCCGGCTTTCGTTTGCGCAACTTTCACTTGCAAGCCGCCTGAAAATGGGATAGAATAGCCCCGTACCATTGGAGGTGATTTGATGCACATCCTGCGTCCTGTTTACTTAGGGGACTGCATGTTCATAACGGATGTGCGTACGGACGAAAAGTAAATGCCGACAAAAAAGCGGAGAAAAAAATGGATCACCTGACAGATTACGCGAGATGGATGGAAAACGTGCCCTTTGGCAGCGAGATCAGCGACCTGGACGCAATGATCATGTGTTACCTGACCTACGCGGACCTGGCTCCCCTGCCCGGGAGGGGGATCACTCTGAGGGACGCGGTAGCGGCAATGGAGGAAAGGGAGATCCCCTGCCTGATCGCTTCGGATGATCCCCTTTTTTCCGACCGGGTGCGCATGATCGCCGCCGGGCATCGGTTCGGTGACCTTGTGATTACCGATTTTGTCGACGAAAGGGACGACGAAAAGGGCATCCAGTTCAGCGCGACGGTGTTCCGGTCCCCGTTCTGGTCCTTCCTTGCCTTCCGGGGAACGGACCAGAGCCTGGTGGGCTGGCGGGAAGATTTCATCATGTCCTTTACCGTGATGCCCTCCCAGGTGAGGGCCTCGGAATATGCCCGGGAGTGGATCGACGGCGGAAAATGGTATATGGGCGGACATTCCAAGGGCGGAAACCTGGCCCTGTACGCCGCCTGCGCCATCGGGGAGAAACAGCGGGCGCTGGTTGAAAGGGTATACCTGCTGGACAGCCCCGGGCTTTGCCGGGAAGCGCTGGAAGGCACCGGGGTGGACCCGGACGCGGCCAGAGACAGGCTGGTGAGGATCATCCCGGAGTACGACGTGGTCGGGAGCCTTTTCGCCCCCGGCGCCCCCCGGGAGACCGTCGTCCGGTCGGACTATCGGGGACTGATGCAGCATGACATGGCGTCCTGGGGCGTGGACCACGGAAGCCTGATGACGGCGGAAAAGCGGGACCCGGTATCCCTTATGATCAGCGAGGCGACGGGAAAATGGCTTGACCGGGTGGACCGGCAGGCCAGGGAAGAATTTGTGGACTCCCTGTTTGAACAGCTGGGAAAGGGCGGCAAAAAAACGCTGCGCGACGTTACGGCCGAGGGGCTCCTGGGATATGAAAGCATTGTGATCGGCATGCTCCGCAAGCGGGAGGGAAGAAGCGCCCTGGGCCGTTTTCCGCTGAAAGAGAGCCTGGAGCGGGCGGAGGAGCGCCTGGGGAAAAAACTGAAGCGCCTCCTTCGCCTCAGGGAAAGCATCCTCCAGTGCTTCGGGCTGATCATGCTTGGCGCGGTGTTCACCCTGGTGAATGAGCGGCTGCTGGAGACGTCCGCCGGCATCTTCCTGACGGTGCTGGCTGCGGGACAGGATATCCTGACGGCCCGCCGCCTGGTCAAAAAGCGTTCGGCGCTGAAGGAACAGAGCCCGTACGTGGCCCTGAGCCTATTTGTGACGGCCCTGGTGCTGTGCATGCTGTTCAAGGAGCATGCCGCCTTTCTCCTGGGCTCCATCGGGGTGAGCACATGCCTGTGGGTGATGGGCTTCCACTGCTTCGGCATTTTTACCGGAAGGAAAAAAAGTGGTTTTTACCGCTGGATCCGCCTGCCCGAGGCCCTGATCCTCTTTTACTTCGGGGCGGCTTTCCTGACGGTCCCTCATGCCGAGGCGGGGGTCTATGTCTATAGCCTGGGGCTGATCATGGTCCTTGACGGGCTGGTCCGCCTCGTCCGCATCCTGCTGGGCGACGTGCTCCGCAGGTAAGATCCTGTCCGCTGCAGGGAGAGGGACCGGAAAATCTTAAGCCGGCCGGATGATACGAAAAGCGAAGGGAAAAATTCTTGACGGAAACAAAGACGGATAGTATAATGATGCGTATGCAATTACTAGGCGGGGGTCTTCCCCTGCCATGAGAGGAAGAGATTATCTTATGGCCGACAAGAAAAAGAACCGCAAGCCGATGACTTCCCGAAATAAGGGACTGATCGTACTGGCCATTTTGCTGGCCCTGACGGTCTGTGTTTCCTGGATCGCCATCACCGGCCTCAAGAAGGACGGCGCGGGCGTCAACGTCCTGCGTGCGTGGCTGCCGCTGACGGCGGGAAGCTTCAACAACGACAACGTCCGCAGCGCCGCGCTGACGCTGGACGTCAGCTTGGGCGGCGGTCAGTACAGCGATAATGCTTATGAAAATTCTCCGGAGCCCACGCTGGTCCCCACGGCGACGCCCGAACCCACCGCGGAGCCTGAGGCCGAAGCTGCTCCCGAGACTGAAGCGGCCCCCGAAGCCACCACGGCCCCCGAAGCCGGAAGCGGCAACGCGGCCGTCGAGGAAGCCCCCGCCGCAGGGGAAGCCACTCCCGCCGCCGGGGAAGCCGCTGCCGAGAAAGCTGCCCCCGCAGCTGAGGAAGCCGCTCCCGCCGCCGAAGAGGCTGCCACAGCGGAACCCACCGCGGAACCCACGCCCGTTCCCACCGCCGCTCCCGCCGATGTGGAAAAGGCGGCTGCCGTGATCCGCTCCAGGATCAACATGACCGGATACGAGGCGAACGTGGCCATGGTGAACGGCAACGTGCGCGTGACCGTTCCCAACTATGTGAATATCAACGCTTCCGAGGACATCGGCAACATGCTGATGCAGATGGCCATGGCCCGCGGCCAGGTCCAGGTGAAGGACGCGAACGACACGGTCATTGCCGACAACGATGCCTTTACCTCCTATAAGATCGAATACCGGCAGAACAGCTACGGCACCGGCAGCTATTACGCGGCCATCAACCTGACCCCTGAAGCCCGCAAGCTGTTCGACAACGCCGGCAACGCCTCCATCTATGTAGACGGCACGCTGGTGAACTACCTGCAGAACGTTTATGTGGACGGCCGCGTATACATGGGCGCCAACACCGAATCCCAGGCCCATTATTTCGGCGCGCTGTTCGTCAGCTCCCCCCTGCCCTTGAGTAATGTCCGCGTCGGCATGTACGAGACTCCGGCCCCCGGTGGCACCCTGAATGTGATCCTGATCGTGATGTGGGTGCTGTTCCTGCTGGCCGCTGTGTACATGATCGTCAAAAATCATATGGCCGGCATCGGCGGCGCCTGGGCGCTGTGGCTGTTCATGGTCTTCATGTTCTTCCTGATCGCCACCGTGGCCCTGCCCGTGATGAACCTGATCTGCTGGATCGCCGTGATCCTGTGCCTGTGCGCTGCGGCGTACGCGGCCGTGTGCCAGCTCAAGGGCATGGACGAAGCCATTGCCCAGGGCCGTGACGCCAGGCCCGCGGTCCGCGCCGGCTTCTCTTCCAGCCTCAAGCATGTCCTGATCGTCCACGGCGTGTGGCTCGCGGTCAGCCTGCTTCTGATGATCCTGAAGGTGACGAGGCCTGTCGGCAACATCCTGTGCTGCGGCATGATCGCCAGCCTGGTCAGCGTCGTCGGCCTTATGCGCTGGTTCGTTCCCTGCCTGGTCAGCGTCGCTGGCGACACCAAGTCCAGCGTTTCCGCCAAGGCCGGAAAGTAATAGAATCGTTCGGGGTGCCGGCTGATAAAGAAACCAGCCGGCACTCCTCTTTTATGCCCCGGGCGCCTGCCCGGAGGGGAAAAAACGGATAAACCGGCCGGAAAAAGGCAGCAGCGCGGCCGAAGACAGCCAGAGGACCCGGAGGGAATAATGCAATCCTGGATACTACGCGGAGATCGGGGAGACAGCGAACGCGCCGAAAAACTGGCGCGGGAAATGAAACTGAAAAAATGGCAGGCGCAATTGCTGGCCGTCAGAGGCGCGGATACGCCCGAGGGCGTAAGGAAATACATGGACCTGTCCTTCGACTCCCTGGACGGACCGGAGACCCTTCCGGGCATCGTGGAGATGACGTCGGTCATTGAAGAATTGCGGGAGGAGAACCCCCGGGCGCGGATCGCGGTCTACGGCGATTACGATGTGGACGGGGTGTGCGCGTCCGCCATCATGAAGGAAGCGCTGGACGGAATGGGATTCGACGTGCGCGTCTATATCCCGGACCGTCATGAGGAAGGCTACGGGCTGAACGCCGAGGCTGTAAGCCGCCTGAAGGAGGGCACGGCCTGGCCCGATCCCTGGCCGGCCGACATGATCCTTACCGTCGACTGCGGCATCACCAGCCTGGAGGAGGTCGCCCTTGCAAAGGAACTGGGCCTGAGGATCATTGTGACGGACCACCATACCAGGCTGGAAGAGCTGCCCTGCGCCGACGCGGTGGTCAGCCCGGTGCTGGAAGGCGCTCCCCATTTTCACTTCCTGTGCGGTGCCGGTGTGGCCCTGAAAGCCGCCTGGGCCCTCTGTGGGAAGGAATTCGCCCGGGAAAGATGCGATCTGTGCGCGCTGGCGACGGTGGCCGACGTAGTCCCTCTGGAGGGCGAAAACAGGACGCTGGTGGCCGAGGGACTCAAAAAAATGGCACGCTCTCCCAGATGCGGCATCCGGGCGCTGATGGAGGTCAGCGGACTGAACGAAAGGCACGGCCCGGTGACGAGCGAAGCGGTGGCGTTCCAGCTGGCCCCCCGGCTGAACGCGGCCGGCCGCCTGGAGAGTGCGATGCTTTCCTGCCGGCTGATGCTGACACGGGACGAGAACGAGGCGGAGGAGATCGCGCGGGCGCTGGACCGGCTGAACACCGCCCGCCGCATCAGCCAGGACAAGGTGATCGCCGAGGCCGAGGCTCAGGCGGAAAAAACGTGCCTGAGGGATGTCAGGGCGCTGGTGTGCGTCGGCGAAGGCTGGGACAGCGGCGTGGTGGGTCTTGCGGCCGGGAGGCTGGCGGAAAAATACGCCTGCCCCGCGGTGTGCCTGGCCCGCGCCGGGGAGATGTGCGTCGGCAGCGCACGGAGCGCCTGCGGCGTGGACCTGTACGCGGCCCTGTATACCTGCCGGGACCTGTTTGAACGTTTCGGCGGTCACAAAGCGGCGGCGGGGCTCACCATCCGGTATGACAGGGTGGAGGAGTTCAGGGATAGGCTCAACCGGGCCGTAAAGCTTATGCTGGGGGACGGGGACCTGATCCCTGTCGAGGAGTACGACGCCGAAATGCCGCTGAGCGACGTGACGCTTGAAAACGTGGCCTGGATCAATGGCCTGGCGCCTTTCGGGGCGGGCAATCCGTCCCCGGTGTTTCTCATCAGGGACGCCGCCATGGAGGGACGGCGGACGGTGGGAAAGGATTTTTCCCACCTGCAGTTCACCCTGGAAAAGGACGGTGAGATGCGCAAATGCGTCTATTTCCGGGGCGCGTCCTGGCTGGACGCTCCCCGGGGCAGGGTAAGCGTCCTGGCCGTGCCCGGCGAAAACACCTTCAACCACCGCACCACCGTCCAGCTGCGGATCCAGTCGGCGCGCCAGACGCCCGAGGACCTTGAAAAGGAAGAGTCGCGGGAGGATGAGATCCTTTTGCAGGATCTGACCGAGATCGCAGCGAATAGTGAAGGCCCGGAACTCCGCTGCGTCCCGCTGCCGTCCGCGGCGGAAAAAGCGGGCGAATGGCTGCGGGAAAAGCGGGGCACCCTGATCCTGTGCCGCACCCTGGAAAGCGCGCTGAAGTGGCACAGGGCCTGGCCCGGCCTTTCCCTGACAACGGGGAAGGCGGACGATCCCCGGGCGTTCACCGCCCTGGCGCTTTACGTTCCGCTGAGGTCGATCAGCCCCCACTATTCCCGGATCATTCTGGCGGACGGGCCCCTGCCCGGGGAAGGCGGACTGCTCATGTCCGCGGCCCGGGAAAGACAGGTGTGCGCCGACGGGAGCGGGGAAAGCCCCCTGATGGACAGGGTGTTCCTGGACAGGACGAAGCTGAACAAGGCTTATCTGGCGCTGAAGATCCGCTCCAGGACCCTGGGACTCAAGGGGATGACCAGGACGGAAATGGAAAAGGAGACCGGCCTGGAGGAGCGGCGGCTGTACTGCGCCCTTCACTGCCTTGCGGCGGCGGAGCTGATCAGCTTTGCCTGGTCGCCTTTCCAGGTGGAGATGAAGCCCTTCAAAAAAGCGGATCCGGATGGGACCGTCTGGGAGAAGCTGGTTTGCAGGCAGTGACGGGTTTTTGACGGAAGAAAAGGCAAGTCTGGCGTGTGGGGATCTGTGAAGGCAGACCGGAGGAAATATGGCTGATCCCAAAGTAATTTATCTGTCACCGGAGGAATTGAGCGCAAAGTCGGAAAAAAGCGTTCCCGGCAGCGGCGAACTGATCAGGAAGGCTTACGAATTCGCGGCTAAAGCCCATGCCGACCAGAAGCGGAAAAGCGGGGAGCCCTACATTGAACACCCGAGGTGCGTGGCGTCGATCGTGTCCGAGCTGATGATCGACCCGCCATCCATCGCGGCCGCGTTTCTGCACGACACCCTGGAGGACTGCGAGGACGTTACCCTGGAACTCCTGGAAAAGGAGTTTGGCGAAGAGGTCGCCCGGATGGTGGACGGCGTCACCAAGCTGGGCCGCCTGAACTTCGCCGACCGCGAGGAGCAGCAGGCGGAAAGCCTGAGGAAGATGATCTTCGCCATGTCCAGGGATATCCGGGTGATCCTGATCAAGCTGGCGGACCGGCTGCACAACATGCGCACCCTGGAATTCCAGCCCCAGGATAGGCAGGTGGCCATCTCCCGGGAAACCCTGGACATCTACGCGCCCCTGGCCCACCGCCTGGGCGTGTACGCCGTCAAGCAGGAGCTGGAGGACCTATCCCTTTCCTATATCGACCCGGAGGGCTACGAGCTTGTGAAGCGGAAGGTGGGCATGGAGCGCGCCGACCGTGAGGCGAACATCAAGCTGATCATTTCCCAGCTGAAAAGCAAGCTGGACGAGGAAGGGATCAGGTATGAGATCGACGGCCGGCCCAAGCACCTGTATTCCATCTACCGCAAAATGGTCATCCAGAACAAGACCTTCGACCAGATCTACGACCTGATCGCCATTCGGGTGATCGTTGATACGATCCCGGACTGCTACCGGGTGCTGGGCATCGTCCACACCCTGTGGATCCAGGTGCCCGGGCGGTTCAAGGATTATATTTCGGTGCCCAAGGCCAATATGTACCGCAGCCTGCATACCACGGTAATGGGCGGCAGGCAGATCCCCTTCCCCTTTGAGATCCAGATCCGCACCTGGGAGATGCACCAGGTGGCGGAATACGGCATCGCGGCCCACTGGCGCTACAAGGAGGGCGGGGGCAACGACAGCCTGGACAAGAAGCTTTACTGGCTCAGGCAGATCATGGACTGGCAGAGCGAGACCAGGGACAGCCGGGAATTCATCGACGGGCTGAAGACCGACCTTTTCAGCGAGGAAGTCTTCATCTTTACCCCGAAGGGGGACATCATCAACATGCAGCGGGGGGCCACGCCCCTGGATTTCGCCTACCGCATCCATTCCCATGTGGGCAATTCCTGCGTGGGCGCCAAGGTCAACGGGAAAATGGTGCCGCTGGATACGGAATTGGAGACCGGCGACCGGGTGGATATCCTGACGTCCTCTTCCTCCCGGGGACCCAGCATGGACTGGATCAACGTGGTCAAGACCCAGCAGGCCAAGGCCAAGATACGCCAGTTCTTCAAAAAAGAGCTCCGGGGTGAAAACGTCCAGAAGGGCAAGGAATCCCTGGAGCGTGAAGCCCGAAGGCGCAACGTGAAGCTGAGCGACTACATGAAGAGCGAGTTTTACGAGCCGATCATGCGCAAGTACCAGTTTCAGGAACTGGACGACCTGTACGGGGCCGTGGGCTACGGCGGGGTCGCTTCGCAGTACGTGCTCCAGCGCCTGATGGACGAAAAAAAGCGCCAGGACGAAAAGAACGCCCCCAGGCCACTCCCGCCCCCCGTGGAACAGGCGGAAGAGCCCCGTCACATGGGGACGCCCACCCACGGCGTATATGTGGAGGGGGATCCCGGGATGCTGGTGCGTTTTGCCAGGTGCTGCAACCCGGTGCCCGGCGACGAGATCGTGGGCTATATCACCCGGGGGCGCGGCGTGACCGTTCATAAGGCGGACTGTGTCAACGCCCTGCATTCCGAGCCGGAAAGGGCCATCAACGTGGCCTGGGCCGATGACAAGAGCGAAAGCTTCAATGTCAACCTGCAGGTGATCTGCTACGACCACCCGGCCCTGTTGGCGGAACTTGGGACCCTTTTTGAGGAAATGAAGATCCAGCTGACGGCGATGAGCGTCAGGATCAATAAAAACAGCACGGTCACCATCACCTCGACCCTCAGGGTCACCAGCCGCGAACAATTGGACGCGGCCATCAACAAGCTGCGCAGACGTTCGGACGTCATTGAAGCCTACCGCGGCAAAGCGTGACGAGGGAAGAACGGAAATAAAATACGAACCAGTGAGGTCGATTATGTCAGAAACAGCGAACCTGGCCCGGGAAGTAGCCCGGAGAAGGACTTTTGCCATTATATCCCACCCCGACGCGGGCAAGACGACGCTGACGGAAAAGCTGCTGCTGTATGGCGGCGCTATCCGCCAGGCGGGTTCGGTCAAGGCCCGCCGGGCCGAAAGGCACGCCACCTCCGACTGGATGGAGATCGAAAAGCAGCGCGGCATTTCCGTTACATCCTCGGCCATGCAATTCTCTTTTGACGGCTGCAATATCAATATCCTGGATACCCCCGGCCACCAGGATTTTTCCGAGGACACCTACCGGGTGCTGGTGGCCGCCGACAGCGCGGTGATGCTCATCGACGCCGCCAAGGGCGTGGAGGAGCAGACCATCAAGCTGTTCCGGGTCTGCCGCATGCGGGGCATCCCGATCTTCACCTTTGTCAACAAGATGGACCGTGCCGCCAAGGATCCCTTCGAGCTGATGGAAGAGATCGAAAAGGTGCTGGGGATCCGGGCCTGCCCGGTCAACTGGCCCATCGGCGTTGACGGGGATTTCCAGGGGGTCTACCACCGGGACGAAAAGACCGTGGAATTGTACGTCGGCGGTGACCACGGCCGGACCAAGGTCAAAAAGACGGTGATCCCGCTGGATGATCCGGCCCTCGAAGGGGCTTTGGAGGAGCATTACCGTTCCAGACTCACCGACGAGATCGCACTCCTTGACGAGGCGGGAGACGCCTTCGACCTGGAAAAGGTCCGCTCCGGCGAATTGACCCCCATGTTCTTCGGCAGTGCCGTGACCAATTTCGGTGTGGAGCCCTTTTTGTACCGCTTCCTGCGCTATACCCTGCCGCCGACCCCCAGGGAGAGCGACGCCGGGCTGATCAGGCCCGAGGACGAGGGCTTTTCCGGTTTCATCTTCAAGATCCAGGCCAACATGAACCCGGCCCACCGGGACCGCCTGGCTTTTCTGAGGGTGGTCAGCGGCGTGTTCCGCAAGGGGATGACGGTGTGGCATTCCGGCACCGGGAAGGAGATACAGGTCAAGCAGCCCCAGCAGTTCATGGCGGACGAGCGCGAGGGTGTGGAAAACGCCTGGCCGGGGGACATCATCGGGCTTTTCGATCCGGGCATCTATCACCTGGGCGACACCCTCACGGAGGGCCGCAGGTTCCGTTTCGCGAAGATCCCGGTGTTCGCGCCGGAGCGCTTCGCCCGGGTGCGGCCCCTG
>JAFWWK010000108.1 GCA_017523615.1 Clostridia bacterium | reverse complement strand
GATGCGCTGTAATTGAGGGTGTAGGTGCCGTCGGCGTTGGCGGTCAGCGTCACATCGCGGCCGTCGTTGACGGACATGCCGTTGACGGTCTTGGATGTGTTGAAGGTGACCTTTTTATATGGAACGGTGAAGGGCTTCGGACTGCCGGGAAAATCATAGGTGTATTCGTCCAGGAGGCCGAGCTCCGACGCGTCCGTATGGACTTCAAAGGAGAACGACCCGTGCAGCGTCATCTGGCGCATGAGCCAGGCGGTGTTGGTGACGGTAAATGTGACTTTGTTGTCCCGGATCGTGTAAGTGCCGACCTGGGTGGGGCCGACCATCCAGCGGCCGCTGTAGTCGGCAATATCGCCAAGGGGCGTATCCGCGATGAAGGTGCTCAGGTCATAGGTCAGCGTGACCGGCTGTCCTATCATCGCGTCGAAACGCATCTGTTGAACAACGGTCGACGGGATCTCGTATGCGAAATTGACCGTAAAGCTGGCGTCACGCTCCTGCTCCGTCCGGGTGACGGACCGGGCGACGCTCACGTTCATCGCTTGTCCGGGACCGCCGGTCAAATCTTTGAGATCGAATGTGTAAGCCAGCGCGCCCACAGCCGCCAGGAGCACTGCCAGCATGGTCACCAGAAATACGAATATTTTCATCCTGTTTTTCATAACACTTTACCCCTTAACCACCGTTTCCGGCGTTGATATCACGGACGCCCGTGAGCAAATGGTCCTTTTCGACGTTTCTACCCGCAGGCTGCGCGGCATGGACATCGCCTGTGCCGCCATCGCCCCGGGCTGAGCCAAACGGGCGGCAGACATTCGATCTGCGGTGATATCGGGCTTCGCCGGCGGGCGCGCGAAAAAGCCCGGCCCTTCCTCCCCCGCGGGAGCAGAAGCCCGCACAGGCAAAGGACCGTCAGGACCGTCTCAAGACACAACCAAATTTCTCCGGTCATATCATCAGCCTCCTTTATTCCGCGCATCAGGCAGACGCCGGGTCCGCCCCTTCCACGTGATCGGTGAAAAGGTAAATAGATCCACCTTTCACAGCTTTACATGGTCTTAACAATTTTACATGATTTCTCTATAATTGTAAACGCTTATACGCAAGTATATGACGGAAAATTAATTAAATATATTTTACATTTTGTTTCAAAATTGTTAAATCTCCCTATATCTTGTTATTTCCCGTATTTCCGCAGCACGGCGTGATTTCTACTATTTTCCATTTATAAAAGGTATTTTTTTGCAAAAAAAGCGGCCGATATACGGCCGTATAAAATTAATGGATCAACGCCGTCCCGAATATCATGTCATTGGATGATATCCCATTCTTCTTCACATCCGTCTGCCGGCGCGTAGCGCCAGACGAGCCCCTGCCCGTCCTCCAGCCACCAGTCCCCGTCCTTCTGCCACATGGCGCGTCCCTCGGGGCTGACGGCATCCCAAATGTCCTCCGGGCACAGCGCGGTCTCCCCGGTCCGTTCATACCGCCTGCCGTCCGCCTCCAGCACGGGGCTGAAGCGCTCCAGCAGGGAAAATATCCCCTCTTCCAGCCAATATGGATCCGCCCGCAGGCAGAAATCCGCCTTTTCCAAATCAAGAAGGATCTTCTCGCCGAAGAGGACCACCGCGTCCTCAGGAAGAGGCGCGCGGCGCAGCATCCAGGCACCGTCCTCCGTGCGCGTGACGAAGTCCGGCGCGATATGGCGGCAGAGAAAGCCGATATCGGCGTAATACCGCCCGTCGGGATCGGTAAAGATCCACTCCCCGTCCTCCGCCGCGGGCTCACCGTTGATATATACAGGCATCGCGCACGGGACCAATTCCGTCACACACGCTTCAGCGGCGCCGAAGGGCAGAAAAAAAATCAACATAATAATGTAAAAAAAGATACGAGCCATTGATCTCACCGTTTCCTCATTACGAAAATATTAAGCCGAAGCGGGCCTTTTTCTGATATTCCGAGCAGCAATTGAAATTGATCTTGCCACAGGCTGCGATCCAACCTTTTTTCACATGCAGGATCCGGCAAAAGGCAGGCGGCCGCCTTATTGCCTTCAGTACGGGGTCTTCCCTGCCGATCGAGCGTATTTGGAGCACAATGACCGATACTGAAGCCTGCGCTGCTCATACCCTATTGGGAGGCGGCAGCCTTATTGCCTTCCCCCCGCAGGGCTTGTCATGGGGTGTCGGCATTAGCCGACGGGGTGTCCATTGTCATGGGGTGCCCACCATGGGTGGGCGGGGTGTCCCATGACCCATGACCTCCGCAGAGGAAGGGGGACCGCGGAGCGGTGGATGAGGTTCCCCCTCCACCTGTGTCCGGCCCCCTTTATTCGAAGGAAACTCCCCCTTTGCCTTCCAGGTCGCTTGTTTTCGCGCGCTGCAGGAGAACCTCATCCACCGCCTTGCGGCGGTCCCCCTTCCCCTGAAGGGGAAGGCGTACGGGGTCTTCCCTGCCGATCGAGCGTAACTGGAGCACAATGACTGATACTGAAGCCTGCGCTGCTCATACCCTAATGGGAGGCAGCAGCCTTATTGCCTTCCCCTGAAGGGGAAGGCTTACGGGGTCCTCCCTGCCGATCGAGCGTAATTTGAGCATACTATACTGCCTGATCCCGAAGCTTAAGCTTCGCCTACAAAGCTGAATAACGCGTACAGTAAAGCAAAACAGTCACAGAATGCTTACGGAAAGGCAAACCGCCACAAAACGCATCCATGAAGGCAAAGCGCCTCAAAGCCTTCGGGAAAGGCGGCGAAGCATGACCCCTTCCATCTCGATCCTCGGCTCTTTTTTATTTTTTCTCCGCCAGCGACACGATTTTTGCCATGTCCGCCTCCGTCTCCCCGGGCCTCAGGCGTCTGGCCAGCACAACGCGCCGCTCGTCCCCGTCACCGACGCAGGTGATCAAAAGCAGCAGCTTATCGCCAGGCTCCGCGTCCACTGTCCGGGTGTAAAGGGACAGGGACATCAGTTTCGAGATCTCCTCCCGGCGCCAGGCCGTCGTGGATGAACAAAGGCGGGACAGGTCCACCCAGGCGCCGCTTCCCTCTTTGCCGGAGATCACCGCCGCCGCCGCGACCACGTAAAGCCCGTCCTCGTACACGGTGTCCATGCGGATGAAAGGATGGGCGCGGTAAAAAGCCGGTTCCTCATATTTCCTGAGGCAGCCGAACATCTCGCCGGATCTCATGTTGTGCCCGTACAGGATCAGTGTCCGCGGCGCGGTCTTCAGATCGACGGTCTCTTCCAGGAAGACAGCGCCGTTGATATTCCTTTTCCCCAGGGCGTCATGAGTCAGGTAATGGGTGTTGTCCCGCTGGACCACGGCGGTATCGATGAGCCCGTCGACAGTGAGCCAGCCCACAATATCCCCGTTCTTTTCCCTGAGGGCCGCAAAGCGCGGGGACACTGCCATATTCGGATTTTCCGGATAATTTCCCGGCGGCAGACGCTCCCCCGCGGGCTCCGCCGTAACGCGGGGGACCTGCGTGGCCGGGGACACCGCCCCCATTCCCTCCTTGACCTCCGACGCGCCTTCCGGCGCGGGCGTGACGGGATCGTAATCCCGCGTTCTTGATCCCTCCCGCGTCCCTTCAGCGAAAACGGGGGCCGCAGACGCGGGCACGGACGCATCGGGAGCGGCACGGTATATATCCCCCAGCTCCGAATTCGTCCTTCCGGCGCGGAGGGCAGCGATCCCGTAGAATGCCAGCCCCGCACCGCAGACCAGCGCCGCCGCCAAAGCGCAGAGCCTCGCGATACGGATCCCCCGGGATGTTTTATTTTTGCTTTCCGGCTGCGTCGGCATTTTTTCTGTGTCCCTTCCTGCGCCGTATAAGGGTGCCCCGGATACGGATCGTCTTCCGTTTGTTCATGCGCCTTTCCAAAGATGATTATATCAGGATCGGCCGGACGGTCAATAGTCCGCGCCGCTTGTCCCCGGTCCCTTCCGGCATCCGATGCCGTTAACGGACCGCCGGTCCATGCAATTTACGGTTCACATCCGTCCGATTCCATGATATCATAAATGAAATTACGATCGTTCCTTCCCTCATTGGCCTGCCGGATGCGTCCGGCGGAAAGGAATCCAATGCCGAAACGCATTTTTCTGATCATAGCCGCGCTGTTTTTCCTGTCCGCGGCCGCGGCTCTGGCGGAGCCCGGCCCGGAAGCCCGGCTCACGACGGACAGGGACAGTTATTCCCGGGGTGATATCATCACCGCCACGGTGACCCTGCGAAACCCCTCCGCCGCCCCCCTTTACGGCGTTCGGATCGAATTCCTGCTCCCGGATGGCTGCGGCGCCGTGGACGGATCCCCCGCGGTCCTGGACGCGGGGACGGTCGGCGCCATGGGCAGCGTGAGCCACACCTGCATGTTCCGCACCGAAAGCGCCGTCGTCATCCCCGCGACCGGCGACGCCTTTCCCCTTTTTCCATTGAGCGCGGTCTTCATCGTTTCCATGGGCCTGTTTCTTTTCCTCGGGAAGAGGCGCCGCAGTGCGTCTCTTTTATTGGCCCTGTGCGTTTTCTGCGCCGCCTGTCCCGCAAAAGCCGCCGAAAATTCGCTTCGCATATCCCGCGCGGTCACCCTGGACGGCGAGATCGTCGACGTGGCCGCGGTGATCTCTTATACCTCCGCGCAGCCTCCCGAGGCGCCCAAGGCGGAGGACATATCCATCGCCTACCCCGGTCCCGGACACCTCCATCCCCTGGGAGAGGATCTTTTTGCGGATAACCTGATCGACGTGACAGCGTCCCCGGAGGCCTCAACTGCCCAGGTAGCATCCCTTGCGGAGGAATACGGCGCTTCGGTCGCCGGGATGATCGCCCTTACGGGGGATTACCAGTGGCTGCTGCCCGTCCCTCTGACATGGATGCAGCTGACCGCCCTCTGCGATGAAATATCCCGTTCGCCCCTGATCCTCTCCGCCTCGCCGGAGGTATCGTCGCAGGCCGCCTTCGACACCGTCCACATCCCGAACGACGCCCTCTGGCAGCCGGACTCCGAATGGGACGAGGAGCATCCCGGCGGCAGCAACTGGAACGTGGAGGCCATCCGCGCCCCGCGGGCCTGGAACATGATCCTGAACAGCGCCCGCGTCCCGGTACGTGTGGGCGTGATCGACTCCATGTTCGACTCATCCCACGAGGACCTGTCCGGACGGTTCTTTTCGGTATGGAACAACGACCCGGCCCTCACCAGCGAACACGGCACCCATGTATGCGGCATCATCGGCGCTGTGATGGACAACGAAAGGGGCATCGCCGGCATCCTCCCGGACGCGGAGATCTGCGCCTATTCCATCCAGGGCGCCTCCACCGACCCGAACGTCGCCGACCCGGACAAGACCTTCATCAACGAATACCAGTATAAATACGCCCTGGCGAAGATGATCCTGGCGGGCTGCCGGGTCATCAACGTCAGCATGGGCTCCTCCACCCCCGGCGGGTGCGCCTGGCAGGGCGAGATCGATCCCTTCCTGACACGGATGAGGAACAGAGGGCTGGATTTCCTGATCATCCAGTCCGCCGGCAACAAGGGCCTTGACGCCGTGAACAACGGCATATTCGTCAACTGCGCGGAAAACCGGGACCGCATCATCGTGGTGACCGCGGCGGACCTGGAGGACTCCTCTCCTTCCTACGCGGTGCGGCCGGGCAGCAACTGGGGCTCCCGGGTGGACCTGATCGCGCCGGGCGAAAACATCCTTTCCTGCATGCCCGGAAACGAATACGGCCTGCTGGGCGGCACCTCCATGGCCGCCCCCCATGTGTCAGCCGCTGCCGCGCTGTGCTTTTCCCTGAATCCCTCCCTCACCGGCGAACAGGTGAAGGACATCCTTTTGCGCAGCGCCTCCGTTTCCGTATCCCATACCGCGGGCGGCCAAACGTACGCCTATCCCTTCGTTGACGCGTACCGCGCCCTGCTCCTGGCCGCCGCCACGCCCGGGGCGGAGCACACCGGGACCCTTTACGGCACCGTGATGGGCCGGGTCATCCCCAGGGACACCGGCGTCCGCATCTCAGCCTTCATCCACGGCACATCCTCTCTTGCGGACACCGTGGGCCTGATGGCTGACGGTCAGTTTTCCCTGCTCCTTCCCGAAGGCAAATACGACCTGACGATCTCCCTCACGGGCCGAAGGACCCTGACCGTTGCCGGGGTCACGGTCACGGCCGGACAGGTCACCTACCTTGAGGACATCACGCTGGTCAAAAGCGGCGACGTTGATCCGGGCACCGTCAGCGGGACCATCGTCGACGCCCTGACGGGGCTGCCGGTCAACGGCGCCCTGGTGCTTTTCCTTTCCGGCTGGAACGCTTCATCAGCCGCCTCGGCCGCGGGGCAGTGCGTCACCGACGCGTCCGGGTATTACAGCATATCCCTTTCGCCGGGCTATTACACCGCGGTCATCTCCCGCTCCGGGTATATCGCCTCATCCCTGAACACCTCCGTCTTCAGCGGGGAAAATACCCTCCTGAACGGCGCCATCAGCCCCTGCCAAAGCGAAAACCAGCTCCGCATCGTCCTCACCTGGGGCACGGACCCCGCTGACCTGGATTCCCACTTGAACGGCGTGCTTTCCAACGGGAAGGCATTCCACGTCTTTTACCAGAATACCGCGGCCCGCTCCGGCGGCGTCACGGTCTGCACCCTGGACCACGACGACACCACCTCGTACGGCCCCGAGACCATTACCCTTTACACCCCCTCCAGCGGCGTTTTCCGCTATTCCGTCCACAACTACACCTACCGGAAGGACACCTCCGGCAACAACCTGGCCAATTCGGGCGCCCTGGCGGCGGTCTACCGGGGCAACACCCTGGTCGCCGTCTTCCCGGTGCCCAATAAATACGGCTCGGTGTGGAACGTCTTTGAGGTCCGCGACGGCCTGATCGTCCCCCTCAACACCATGGAATACGTGACTGCGCCCGCGGACGTGGGGAAGGATTAGCGGTCCTTCAGGGTCCGTCCGTTCCCGCGCCTGTTTGCGCGTTTCCTCACGGCGGTATGCCTGCCAGCGCCGCAGGACATCCCCCTCCAGCCTGTCCGGGTCCGCGTAGCGCAGGAACGCCGCCCGGCTCACCCCGGACGAGGAAGAGCCGGTCAAGGCGCAAAGATCGTACAGCCGTATGGCGCGTTCGGTATCCGGCGCGATCCCCCCGTAATAGGCGTCGGCCAGGCAGAAGGCGCGGTCATCATTCCCGAAAGTGGGGGCTGTTGCTTGCGCAACAGCCCCACCATACTTATATGCACGCTTCGCACGGATCACGCTTACGATCGGTGAAAAAGTCATTTGCGGATGTGATAGGTGATCTCGATCCCGTCAATGACGATCACCATGCGAAGAGGCTTCCTGCTGTTGATCACGGCGTTGGGCAGTGTGCAGCCAAACGCGAAATGGCCCTGATACATCGGATCGATCGCAAAATGATCCGAAGCGTTGATCACCCAGTTCGTGTTCTGCTTCTTGCTGTCCTCGCCGGAATAGCTGCTGGAAGTGGTCCCGTTATTATAATTGTACTGATGGCACCATCCGGCATATTCATAAACGTCATCATACACCACCTTGACCTCACACGCAGAAAGAAAGTCGTGGGACTTTGGCGATGTATTCGTTACGTCGATCCTCAGCAATGCGTAATCCGCTTCATTGCCGGAAAGATAAAAATCATCGGTGGCATATACGTCCTTTCTGCCGGAACGATAGTAACCCAGACGGTCTTTATACGCAAATTCAGTCGCATACAGGATACCGTATCCTTCGATCTCCGCTTCTGCGCCGAGCTTAAAGTCATCCAGGGAAACCGGCTCCGTCACCGTCACCGGGCCGCCAATGACCTGAACGCCCATCTCCGCCATCGCCGCGGAACTTCCCAGAAGCATCGAAAGAACAAGCAAAATCGAAATGATCCTCTTCATATACGTTTACCTCCATTCATAAATCGATCCCGACGGACCGATCGCGCAGCCGGCAAAGGATCTTCCGGTTTCACCGGCGGCCGATCGTCATGAACGTCTGTCTTTTTCAAATTTTCCTTAACAGGCACAGCCCCGACGCACGGTATCAGGCCGCATTGGTCACGATGTTCACATTCACCGTGGCGCCGGCGCCCCGGCCAGCCCTGCGGTTGTACGCCGCGCTCAGGTCGTTCAGGCCCCTGATCAGCTTGTTTACGGCCACCAGCGGCCCGATGCCAAAGAGAAGCGCTCCCACGGTGTACCACAGCAGCACGCTGCCGCCGGTTGCCTTCGCCGGGATCCCCTTTGCGCGGCAGTTCGCAGCGATCCGGTCGCCGGCCCTGTACAGCCACACCAGTTCGTAGATCCCCGACGTTATGATCGTCAGCAGGATGCGCCCGAGGACCTTGCGGGTGTTCCGCCCGTCCCCCATGCACACCGTGTTCATGTCCGCGGCGTACCGGTTCCAGAAGATAAGGCCGTAGATCCCGGCGGTAATGATGTTGAGCAGCAGGAACTTGATGAGCGAACGGTCTTCTTTCATGGTGATCTCTCCTTTCACTTTCCGGGCTCTCAGTTTTGTGTTTCGCCCTTCGACGGTTTCATTTTATCCGCTCCGCCGGAGGTTTCGTAATTCCCGTTTTACATATGAAAGGAGCGCCGCGGAACGATGCCTGCGGCGCTTTTGATACTCGTCTCAATGAACAGGATCAGTCGAACATCATACCCGGATACCTTTCGGCCGGGGTTTTCCAGTCGATGCCGTATTCCTCCAGAAGGATCTGTTTTTTGACCCTCCAGAACTCGTGGCAATAACCCAGGTATTCCCCTTTACCGATCATGGAGACCACCTTTTTATCCACCTTTTCCTCGATCTCCTTCGGTATGCCGCCGTCCTCTTTATTCACCGCGTCCCCTCCTCCGGACTCCGCTCATCACCGTTCCAAACTTCACTCTCCACTCTTTTTCTTCCTCTCAGCTCTTCCCCGCCGTTTCCCACTCCCATGTTTCGTCCCCGCGTTTTTTCAGCGCGGGACAAATGTGGGGGTGCCCCGGGCCCCAGCCGCAGCGTTTGCAGCCGAAGCACCTGACATAGGGCGTCCCATGCAGGATGGCTTCCGCAAGCGCCGGGTCGGCCAGCAGGCCGCAGGCCAGGTCCACCGTATCCGCAAGCTCCTTTTCCAGAAGGAAGCGCGCGATCTCTGGCGTGCGTATCCCGTTGACGGCGGATACCGGAACGATCCCCCTGAAATGCTCATGGAACCTGACCCCCAGCTCCGCGACCCGGTTGTAGGGCAGGCCCTCGTCATGCGGCAGGCCGGAAACGTCCCGGATCCCGCTGGATACCTGCAGGTAATCGCAGCCCGACTTCACATAATATTCCGCCGTCCGGATGCTTTCCTCCACCGTCGGGTCGCAGCCCGACACCCGCACGGAAATGATGAAGTCCGGGCCGCAGGCGTCCCGGATGCCGGAAATGATCTCGCAGCCGAGCCTCGCGCGGTTTTCGGTGTTCCCGCCGTATTCGTCGGAACGCCGATTCACATCGGACGCGAAATCATTGATCAGGTAGCTGTGGCAGCCGTGAAGCTGCACGCCGTCGTAACCGGCCGCTTTGGCGCGCACCGCCGCGTCGATGAAGCGCCTTTCGATCCGGCGGATCTCCGGCGCCGTCAGCTCCCGCGCCATGACCTGTTTTCCCCAGGAGTTCCATGGGACGGCCGTCGGCGAAGTCAGGGGGCCGCATTCGGGATGGGTCCCCAGGCCGCCGTAATGGATCTGCGGGATCGCCAGGGCACCGTAAGCGTGGCATGCCTCGGCGATGCGGCGGTGGCCTTCCGTCTGGGTGTCGTCCCACAGCCCCAGCTGCGTCGGCGCCAGCCGCCCTTCCGGCGCGACTGCCGTCGCCTCCACGCAGACAAGGCCGCATCCGTGCTTTGCCCTCAGGGCGTAATGCTCCACAAAAAAATCCGTGACCAGGCCGTCCGGACCCGCGCAGAATTTCACCGTCGGGGCCATCGTGATCCTGTTTTTGCATATCCTTCGGCCGATACGGATCGGCGTATCCGGCGTGATCATGCCGTCCCTCCCGTTTTCACCAGGTCGCTCAGCTTCTTTCCATAGAAATAATCATGCGCCATCTGATCGAACTCCGCCCACATGGACAGCGTCCGGCATTCCGCTTTCCTGGGACAAACGTTGGTCTCCCCTGCAAGGCAGGCGACGGGGGACAGCTTTTCCCCGGTCACCTCCAGGATCTCCCCAACAGTGTATTCCTCCGGCTTCCTGCACAGCCTGTATCCGCCGCCCTTGCCGCTGGCCCCGGCCAGCAGGCCGCCGGAGACCAGGTCCTTCATGATGATCTCGAGGTATTTCTTTGACAGCTCCTGCCTTTGGGCGATGTCCCGAAGCGGGATAAAGCTGCCGTCCTCGTGTTCGGCCAGGTCGATCATCACACGCACCGCGTAGCGTCCCCTGGTAGAGATCATGCGCGCCACCCCATTCCGTTTTGTTTTGCCTATTATACTCCAGGATAAATAGGCAAAACAAGATTTATTTTTTTATTTCCCTATTGACATAGTAGGTCATAGGGTTTATAATCCAGTCATCTCATCGAAAGGGGGCCCGGAAGATGCGCGGATCATTCACCGAACAATACGATATCTTCATGTGTTGTCGAATGCTTTTCTCCCGGGCATGTCATATGGCCGGAGCGTTCGGCTGCCCATCCGTCCGCTCCCACAGGACAGGGATCTGAAGAAACACAGAACACCAGTCGGCCGTCTGCCCGGGAGTCATCAGGATCCCCGGGTTTTTTAGCGGCCGGAACACCATATGACAACAACGAGGAGGCAGGATCATGAGCCAGTATAAATTCGAGACCCTTCAGCTTCATGTGGGACAGGAACAGGCAGACCCGGCGACCGATTCCCGCGCGGTCCCGATCTATCAGACCACATCCTATGTATTCCATAACAGCCAGCACGCGGCGGACCGTTTCGGCCTGGCGGACGCGGGCAATATTTACGGAAGACTGACCAATTCCACCCAGGAAGTGCTGGAAAAGCGCATCGCGGCCCTGGAGGGCGGCAGCGCCGCCCTGGCGGTCGCGTCGGGCGCCGCCGCCATCGCCTACACCGTCCAGGCGCTTGCCGCCCGCGGCGGGCACATCGTCGCCCAGAAGACCATCTACGGCGGCACCTTCAACCTGCTGGCCCACACCCTCCCGCAGTACGGCATCAGCACGACCTTTGTGAATATCCACGACCTCACCGAAACAGAAAACGCGATCGGCGAAAATACGCGGGCCATTTTCCTGGAGACCCTCGGCAACCCCAACAGCGACATCCCGGACATCGACGCCGTGGCCGCCATCGCCCACAGGCATGGCATCCCCGTGGTGATCGACAACACCTTCGGCACGCCCTTTTTGATCCGGCCCATCGAGCACGGCGCCGACATCGTGGTCCACTCGGCCACCAAGTTCATCGGCGGCCACGGCACCACGCTGGGCGGCATCATCGTGGAAAGCGGAAAGTTCGACTGGAGCGCAAGCGGGAAATACCCCAGCATCGCCGAGCCGAACCCCAGCTATCACGGCGTGTCCTTCTATGCCGCCGTGGGGCCGGCCGCCTTCGTCACCTACATCCGGGCCATTCTTTTGAGGGATACGGGCGCGGCCATCTCGCCCTTCAACGCCTTCCTGCTGCTGCAGGGCGTCGAGACCCTCTCCCTCCGCCTGGAAAGGCACGCGGAGAACACCAAAAAGGTGGTGGAATACCTTTCCCGTCATCCCCTGGTGGAAAAGGTCAACCATCCCTCCCTGAAGGACCACCCGGACCACGCGCTGTACCAGAAGTACTTCCCGAAGGGCGGCGGGTCCATCTTCACCTTCGACATCAAGGGCGGAAAGGACGAAGCCTGGAGGTTCATCGACGGGCTGAAGATCTTCTCCCTGCTGGCCAACGTGGCGGACGTCAAAAGCCTGGTCATCCATCCGGCCAGCACCACCCATTCGCAATTGTCCGAGGAAGAGCTCCTGGACCAGGGCATCCGGCCCAACACCATCCGGCTTTCCATCGGCACGGAACACATCGACGACATCCTGGCGGACCTGGAGGAAGGCTTCCGGGCAGCGGCAGGGTCCGCCGAATAAGCGGACACGGATCCAATAAATAAACGGAGGAGAAAGATCATGGCAAACATTTATAAGGGCACCCTGGGACTGATCGGGAACACCCCCCTGGTGGAAGTAACGAATATCGAAAAGGAATCGGGCCTCGAGGCCACGGTGCTGGTCAAGCTGGAATACTTCAATCCCGCCGGCAGCGTGAAGGACCGCATCGCCAAAGCCATGATCGAGGACGCCGAGGAAAAGGGCCTGCTGAAGCCCGGCTCCGTGATCATCGAGCCCACCTCCGGCAATACGGGGATCGGCCTGGCCTCCATCGCCGCGGCCAAGGGCTACAGGATCATCCTGACGATGCCCGAGACCATGAGCGTGGAGCGCCGGAACATCCTGAAGGCCTACGGCGCGGAACTGGTGCTCACCGAAGGCGCGAAGGGCATGAAGGGCGCCATCGCCAAAGCGGAGGAGCTGGCGAAGGAGATCCCCCAGAGCTTCATTCCCGGACAGTTCGTGAACCCCGCCAACCCGGCCATCCACAGGGCCGCCACCGGCCCCGAGATCTGGCGCGACACCGACGGCAAAGTGGATCTCTTCGTCGCGGGCGTCGGCACCGGCGGCACGGTGACCGGCGTGGGCGAATACCTGAAATCCCAGAACCCCGGGGTGCGCGTTATCGCGGTGGAGCCCGAAAGCTCCCCCGTCCTCTCCGGCGGAAAGCCCGGCCCCCACAAGATCCAGGGGATCGGGGCGGGATTCGTCCCGGACGTTTTGAACACCGCCGTCTATGACGAAATCATCCCGGTTTCCAACCAGGACGCCATCGATACGGCCAAGCTCCTGGCCAGGAAAGAGGGCGTATCCGTGGGCATCTCCTCCGGCGCCGCCCTGTCGGCGGCCATCGCCCTGGCAAAGCGGCCCGAGAATAAAGGAAAGACCATCGTGGCCCTGCTGCCCGACAGCGGCGACCGCTACTACTCCACCGCCCTGTTCACGGAATGATCTATAACCGCCCGCGGCGATAAGACCATACGGACAAAAACGGACAACCCGGCAGGGGGGCTCAACGGCCCCCCTGCAAACAGCGTTATTTCATGGAGGAAAAAAATGATCTACGCGGACAACGCCGCCACCACAAAAATGAGCCGAAAAGCAGTGGAGGCCATGCTTCCCTACATGACGGAACAGTATGGGAACCCTTCCAGCCTGTATTCCTTCGGCCAGAAAGCAAAGGAAGCCCTCGAGGACGCCCGGGAACGCGTCGCGCGATGTCTCGGCTGCGATAAGGGCGAGATCACCTTTACTTCCGGGGGAAGCGAATCCGACAACCAGGCCATCCGGACCGCGGCGCATCTGGGGGCGCGCAAAAACAAAAAGCACATCATCTCCACCGCCTTTGAGCACCACGCCGTCCTGCATACCCTGGACCGGCTCAAACGGGAGGGGTTCGAAGTCACCCTGCTGGACGTAAACAAAAACGGCATCGTTTCCGCCCGGCAGGTGGAGGAGGCGATCCGGGAGGACACCTGTCTCGTGACGGTGATGTACGCCAACAACGAGATCGGGACGATCCAGCCCATAGAGGAGATCGCCCGCGTATGTCATGAAAAAAACGTCATATTCCACACCGACGCGGTGCAGGCGGCGGGGCACCTTCCCATCTCCGTCCATGAACAGGGGATCGACATGCTGTCCCTTTCCGCCCACAAGTTCCACGGCCCCAAGGGGGTCGGGGCGCTTTATGTCCGCCGCGGCATCCCGCTGGAAGGGCTGATCCTCGGCGGCGCCCAGGAAAAGGGCAAGCGTGCCGGAACGGAAAACCTGGCCTCCATCGCAGGCATGGCGGCGGCGCTGGAGGAATCCTGCACCAATATGGCCTCCGCCGCCCCGAAGGTCGCCGCTCTGCGGGACCGCATCATCGAAGGCCTGGACCGCATCCCCTACGGCGAGTTGAACGGGGACAGGATCCGCCGGCTGCCCGGGAACGTCAGCTTCTGCTTTGAGGGGATCGAGGGCGAATCCCTGCTGCTGCTCCTGGACGACAAGGGCATCTGCGCTTCCTCCGGCAGCGCATGCACCTCCGGTTCGCTGGATCCCAGCCACGTTCTGCTGGCCATCGGCAGGCCCCACGAGGTGGCCCACGGTTCCCTCCGGCTGACCCTCAGCGAGGAGACCACCCAGGAAGAGGCCGACGCCATCATCCGGGCCGTCACGGAAACGGTGACCTATCTAAGGAACATGTCCCCCTTCTGGCGGGACCTGAACACCGGGAAGCGGAAGCACGTATTTGCGGAATAAAAACGGGATCATCAGGAGGATCGGACTATGGCTCTTTACAGCGACAAGGTAATGGATCATTTCAGGAATCCCCGGAACGTGGGGATCATCGAGGACGCTGACGGCGTCGGCGAAGCCGGGAACCCGGTCTGCGGCGATATCATGAAGATCTATCTTAAGATCGCGGACGACACCGTTTTCGACGTCAAATTCGAGACTTTCGGCTGCGGCAGCGCCATCGCGTCCAGCTCCATGGCGACGGAGCTGATCAAGGGAAAGCCCGTTTCCGAGGCGATGAATCTGACCAACAAGGCCGTCGCCGAGGCCCTGGACGGGCTTCCCGCTTACAAAATGCACTGTTCCGTCCTGGCCGAGGAAGCCATCAAGGCCGCGGTCAAGGATTATTACGACCGTCACGGCATTGCCTATGACCCGGCCCTGTTCAGGGAACACATCCACTGCGCCCATGAGGCGGACGAACATCCTTCGTCCTGATCCCGCGGCGTGTCAGATCGGCTTGTTTCCCTGACTTCAGCCGCGCCCGGACATCACGGGAAGCGGCACCGCGGGCCTGCTCACAAGCATACTCTCATCCCTGCGCTGCTGCGGACGGAAGCATCCGCGGCAGCCTTTTTATGTGGTTTCGGGAGAATGCATAATTGAAAAAAAACCAGACGGATGATATGATAAAAAAACAGACGGCGGTCCCCGCCCTTTCAACGAAAGGATGACACCCATGGCAAAAGACGACTATCACGTGATCGTATACCGGGTCCTGCAGCACCTGTACAAGCAGCTGAAGGAAGGGCTGCCGCCGGATAAGGAGATCATCGGTCACGAGGGCAAGGCCTGCAGGATCAACGAGGAATACTGGAAATACATCATCGTCAGCATGCAGGAAGAAGGCCTGATCCGCGGGCTTAAAAAGGCGGAAGGCCAGGATGAATACGAATGCACGGAAGATACGCTGAAAAACATCCGTATCACGCCGAAGGGGATCGAACAGCTGAGCGACAGCAAGCTCACCGACCGGGTCGACAAGCTGATCAGGGACGTCATCAAGCTGGTCTGACCCTCCTATCCGGATCATAAGGAGAAGATGAATGGAATACGTATTTCACCTGGACAGGGAACCCTTTGAAATGATCTGGCGGGGACAGAAGACCATCGAGCTCAGGATGTGCGACGAAAAACGCAAAAACATCGCGCCCGGGGACACCGTGCGTTTTGTTTACACCGGCAACGGGCGCCTGTCCATGGACGTAAAGGTGACCCAAGTGCACCGCTTCCAAAGCTTCGAGGAGCTGTACAGGGCCCTGCCCCTGTCCAAGTGCGGCTATCCGTCGGACGACGTTCCCGGCGAACCCTGGCGCGACATGGAGGCCTATCCCGGCTATTCCCCCGAAGAGCAGAAAAAGCTGGGGGTTCTGGGCATCGAATTTGAGGAGATCCCTTTCCGTAAACCCTTCCGCGATCCCTTCCGCATGGACTCGTTCACGGAAAGGTTCGCTTCCCTCCTCAAGCCCTACTGGGAGCGCCATCCGGACTACCGGTTCGGCCAGATCATGACCAGTTTCCGCGTTTCCCTGGAACAGCGCGGGATCAGGGACCTGTACTATCTTGAAGATGAGGAGTTCCTCGCCCTGTGGGAGGAATACCTGGGGCGCTGAACGCTTTTTGCCGCGCCTTTATTATCATTATCTTTTATATCGCTTTTCAATCGAACGGGGGCTGCCGCAGGATATGCGGCAGCCCCCGTTGATCAGCCATGGTTTATGCTTTATTTGATAAGCTTTCTGCCAACCCAGACCACCAGGCAGGAACCCGCGATCGCAAGCAGGATGCTGCCGAGCCAACCGTTGCCGATGCCGATCTTTCCGCCCAGGAAACCGCCGACAATACCGCCGACGAGGCCGAGGACCACGTTCCACAGGATGCTCCCGGTGTTCCCCTTCATGATCTTGTTTGCCGCAAAGCCAGACAGGCCACCAATGGCCAAAGCAACAATCAGTCTGATAATCATGTTTTTCACTCCTTCAGTTTTTTATATCAGCGGTTTCCCGCCGGTTTACCTTTCCCTGCGCATTTCGTTTTCCCCCGGCGCCGTCACAGGCGCTTTAAGGACGCGTCAGCGCATGCCTTTCCCCGCACCGCTATTATAGGAGCTTCAGCCCTTCCGGTCAAGACCCGGTCATTCCCCGCTGGCAGGTGCGCCTGCGCATCCCGCGGTGCCGCCCGCAGGATGCCTTTCTCGGATGGGGGTCCGGGGGAAAACGCTCTTTGGGCACAAAGAGCGGTCTCCCCCGGCGCCTCGTCCCACCCATTCCCAGCGCCTCGTCCAGGCCCCGTCTATTGACTTTTGCCCGCCCCGCTTTTAGAATAAATCAAAACACTCGACCCGGCAAAGGAGCGGACTATGCGGAACCTGATCGTCATCGAAGGAACGAACGCCTCCGGCAAAAGCGGCCTGGGGGTGGCCCTGGCCTCCCTTTTCGGCGGGGAGGTAATCTCGGCGGATTCCCGCCAGGTGTTCCGCGGCCTGGACCTGGGCAGCGGAAAGATCACTTTGGACGAGATGCGCGGCGTTCCCCACCACTTATTGGACGTATGCGGACCGGGCTGTTTTTTTTCCATGGCGGATTACCAGCGCCTGGCCTACGCAGCCGTGGAGGATATCCTGGACCGGGGGAAGCTTCCCTTCCTGGTGGGCGGCACCGGGCTGTACGTGGACTCGGTGGCGGACGGGTACCTTTTGAGCGACCGCGCTCCGGACTTGAAGTACCGGGCCGAACTGGAAAAGCTGACCACCCCGGAGCTCTACGGCCTTCTGCAGAAGACCCTGCCGGGCTGGGAGGTGGACAAAAACAACCGCAACCGCGTGATGCGCGTACTGGAAAAACACCACGACGGCGACCTTGAAAAAACCGGACGTGCGCCCCGTTACCGTGTCCTGCGCCTGGGCGTCACCTGGGACAGGGAAACGCTGAAAAAGCGCATCGACGAACGCCTGGACCGCCGCTTTGAAGAGGGCATGCTGGATGAGGTGAAGGGCCTCCTGGACAGCGGCGTGACCCGGGAATTCCTGGACGGCCTGGGGCTGGAATACCGTTTCATCACCCGTTACCTGACCGGCGAGATCCCGGACTTTGATGATATGAAAGAACAGCTTTCCCTGGCCATCAAGCGCTTCGCCCGGCGGCAGATGACCTGGTTCCGCCGGCATCAGGACGTGGTCTGGCTGGACATGGGCGCCGACCCCGTCCGGCAGGGCGAGGAAGCCATCCGCGCTTTCCTGGAAAGCGCCCCGGAGGGCAAGGACGTTGAGTAAGTCCCGTATCAAAGGCGAGGGGAGCATGCTGGCCTCCATCGTCGCCCTGGGCTGGCCCACCATGCTGGAGCAGTTTTTCCAGACCGCCGTGCAGTACATCGACACGGCGATGGTGGGCTCCCTCGGCACCCACGCCACCGCGGCCGTGGGCTGCACCGGCACCGTCAACTGGCTCATCGGCGGGCTGGTATCGGCCATGGGCGTCGGCTTCCTGGCCCTGATCAGCCAGTCCATCGGGGCCCGCAGGCCGGAAAAGGCCCGGGCCGCCGCCGCCCAGAGCCTGTCGGTGACCCTGATCACGGGCCTGGCGCTGACGGCGCTGATCCAGGGCCTGGCGAACTTCGTTCCCGGATGGATGCAGGCCGATCCCCTGATCCGCGGGGACGCGGCCATGTATTTCCGCGTCCTGCACGCGACCATATTGCTGCGTGCCCTGTCCATCATCCCGGCCACCGTGCTCCGGGCCGCCGGGGACACCCGGACGCCGATGCGCATCGCCCTGGCGGTCAACGGCGTCAACGTGGCACTCAATTTCCTTTTGATCTATCCCGCCCGCACGGTCACGGTGTTTTCCCATGGGATAACGCTGCCCGGCGCAGGGCTCGGCATCGCCGGGGCCGCCTGGGCCAGCTCCCTGGCCTACGGCGCCGTCGGGATCGTTACCTTCCTGAAAATGTGGAACCACCCAGCCGTATCCCCCAGGGGCTGCTCCCTGCGGCCGGATCGGCGGATCCTGGGCCCGGTGTTCAGGGTGACGCTTCCCAATATGCTGCAGCGCTTTGCCACCTCCATGGGCTATGTGGTCTTCGCCTCGCTGATTAACGCCCTGGGCGAGACCTCCACCGCAGCCCACACCGTCGCCAACACCGTGGAATCCGCTTTTTACATCCCTGGATGGGGCATGCAGGCCGCGGCAGCCACCCTGGCCGGCTTCGCCCTGGGCGAAGGCAGCCGGAAGAAGCTGAAACGGCTTGGGAACACCTTCCTGCCCCTGGAGATCGCCCTGATGGTCGCATCCGGCGCCCTGCTGTTCCTGCTTGCCGGGCCGCTGGTGCGCATCTTTACCCGGGACGGGGAAGTGGTGCGCCTGGGGACCACGGTGCTGAGGATGGTGGCGGTGTCGGAGCCGTTCTACGGCGTGCCCATCGTCACCGAGGGCATGATGCAGGGCTGCGGCGAAACGCGTATCCCGCTGGTATTCAACCTGATCGGGATGTGGGGCGTCCGTGTGCTGGGCACCTTTCTCTTCACCCGGGTGTGGGGGTATGGCCTTGTCAGCGCCTGGGGCTGCATGATCGGCCATAACATGCTCCTTTTTTTCCTGTTTGGCGCCTGGTACCTGTCCGGCAGGTGGAACCCGCTGGAGAAAAGCGGAAAAAAACGCAGAAAAACCGCCGGATAATCATCATCGAAAACAAAAACAGCGGCCCGCCGGGCCGCGCGGCCGGTCCATGGCCCGGCAAGACGGAAAGGATGATCACATTGAAAGCCCCCGGACACTGAATCCCCGGAATATCGTCAACAGAATGGAGCAGGCGCACTGCCTGTTCACCATGATCGGCTGCCTGATCGTGATCGTCTGCACCTCCGCGGGCGTCATCATGAACCTGACCACGATCTATGACGAAAACTTCGATCACATGGGCATCCGCACCTTCTGCATGTTCACCGTGAATTCCAATATCCTCGCCTCGGCCGGGATGTTCATGGTGCTTCCGTACACCATCGACGGGCTGCGGATGAAAAACTGGCGCCTGCCCCGGTGGCTGGTGGTTTTTGTGTTTTCCGGCGTCACCTGTGTGGCGCTCACGTTCCTTGTTTCGCTTTTCCTGCTATCGCCGGTGAAGGGCTTCGTACTGATCTTTACCGGTTCGCGCTTTTTCCTGCACGGCGTGTGCCCGCTATTGTGCGCCGCCGCCTTCTGCCTGGCCATCAGCGACCGGCCCCTGTCCCGGAAGGACACCATATACGCCGTCATCCCCGTATTGATCTATGCCGGCCTCTACTTCGTCATGGTGGTGGTGATCGGGGAAAAGCACGGCGGCTGGCGGGATTTTTTACGGCGTGACGACCCGGGTGCCGGTATGGATCCCGGCGATCCTGATCACGCCGCTCACCTGGGGCATCACGACGCTGCTCCGCCTGGCCCACAACCACGCCTGCTCTAAACGCCAGCAATACGAGGCGGAATTGTACCGCCAGGTCCTCGGGAATACGGACGTTAAGGAGATCGTCCGCGCGATGGGGCGCGCCGCCCGCCTTTCCAACATGTCCCGAAGCATCGTCATTCCCTGCCGGGTGATCGACCTTTTGACCGCCACGGAAAAACGCGGCCGCTCCCGGGAAGAGCTGTGCCGCGTTTACCTGGACGCCTGGCTGTCCGCCGGCAATGAAAAACCAAAGGGGTGACCTTCACTTAATTAAATGATCACCTCTTCCAGCGGCCATTTGGGCACGTGGTGCACGTCGTTTTCGTCCCGCCAGTAGGCCGGCATGCCCTCTTTGCGGACCTCCAGCACCGTTTTTTCGGCGCTGACGCCCAGGGCGATCACCAGCAGCGGACGGTACCTCTTGTCGATGGAGAGGGCCTGTTCGATGCCGTCCCTTTTGAAATTCATGATCATCAGCGAGGACAGTCCCTTCTCCGCCGCGGCCAGGCAGACGGTCTGGGCGGCGATGCCCACGTCGCAGTACAGGGCGGGGGCCGCCTCCGCACAGACGGCGGTATCCAGGCAGATGACGATGTAGGCCCGGGCGCCCTTCCCGGGGTCCGGCAGGTGCCTCTCGGGCAGGGCCGCGCCCCAGCGGGTGGCCTTCAGCACCTCGCCGCAGGTTTCCTCATCGCAGCATAATTTATACCGCAGCGCCTGCAAATTGCCCCCCGACGGGCACAGGCGCGCACAGTCCGCCAGCGCTTCCAGCGCTTCTTTTTTTACCTCCGTCGGGGCGTATCCCCGGCAGCTCCTGCTTTTTTCGGCCAGTTCCCTGATCATCGGTCCGTCCATCCTTTCCATACGTTCTTTTTTTCGCGGATCCATTCCTCCGCGTCCATATCAAATGTGTTCCTGAGGTTTTCACCGGTCATGACCTCCCCGGCGCGCCCGGAAGCCACCAGGCGTCCCCCCCGCAGCAGTGCGCAGTGGGTGCCGTAGAGGCGGCACAGGTCCAGGTCGTGCTCCACCGACACCGCGCAGCGCCCTCCCCGGGAAAGCCACGTCCTCACCAGGTCGTAGATCTCCTTCTGGTAGCGCATGTCCAGGGAGCGGGTGGCCTCGTCCAGCAGCAGCACGTCGGTATCCTGGCAGAAGACCTGGGCCAGGAACACCCTTTGGCTTTCCCCGCCGGAAAGCTCCGTCATCCGCCGGTCCCGGAGCGCTGTGAGCCTCGTCATCTCCAGGGCCCGCGCCACCCTTTCCTCCCCGTCCGGCACCGGGAAAAAACGGCTCCGGCGGGACGCGTACAGCCCCAGCGCCACGGTCTCGGCCACGGTAAAATCCTCATCCACACGGCTTCCCTGGCTGAGCACCGCCATTTTGCGGGCCCGGAAGGCGTTTTTCATCTCCCGCACCTCCCCGCCGCAGAGCAGGATGCTCCCGCGGTAGGGCAGCACCCCGGCCGCGGCCTCCAGCAGCGTGGTCTTGCCGGAGCCGTTGGGACCGCAGAGCATCAGCCATTCGCCCTCCCGGACGACGAGGGACACGTCCTCTGCGGCGGGCTTTTTGTCATAGCACACAGTGACGCCCTTCCATTCCAGCATCGTTCCCGTTTCAGCGCACCCCCTTCCGCGTACGGTAGAAGATGACCACGAAAACCGCCGCGCCGATCATGCTGGTGACCACCCCCACGGGCAGTTCCACGGGGCTGAGCAGCGTCCTTGCGCACAGGTCGCACAGCATCAGGAAAACGGCGCCGCCGAATACACAGGCCGGCAGCAGCACCCGGTGGTCCGGGCCGGTCAGCCTGCGCAGAATATGGGGGACCACCAGCCCCACAAAGGCCACGGATCCTCCCACCGACACGCACACGCCCACCATCACCGACACCAGCACCAGCACGACAAGGCGCACCGCCTTTACGTTGACGCCCAGGTGCGCCGCGTTTTTTTCACCGCCGGAAAAGGCGTTCAGCTCCGGGGAAAGCGTCACGAGCCCCGCGCCGCAGACCAGCAGCGTACCCAGCAGGATCAGCACCTGGGGATAATCCGTCCCCGAAAAGGAGCCCATGGTCCAGAAGGTGATGGAACGCAGCTTTTCCCCCGAAAAGGTGACCAGCAGGCTCATCACGCTGGAGACGAACATGGTGTAGATGATGCCGATAAGGATGATGGTGTGGGTGGCCAGGCTCCGGTCCATGGCGAAGGCCAGAGCCAGGATGACGGTGAGGCTGAGGAAGGCGAAGAGGATCGCCATGACCATGGTGCCGGCCAGGGGGATCAGCGGGAAACGGATCCCCATAAGGATGGCCGACGCCGCCCCCAGGGACGCGCCGCTGGCCACGCCCAGGGTGCTGCCGTCCGCCAAGGGGTTGCGCAGAAGTCCCTGCATGGCCGCGCCGGACAGCGACAGGGCGGAACCGCACAGCATGGCGCACAGCGCCCGGGGCAGGCGCACCCGCAGGATGATGCTGACCGCCGCGCCGCTCTGCGGCCGGCCCAGGATGCCGTTCCACACCGTGGAAAGGACCTTTCCCACCGGGATATACACCGATCCGACGCACACGCACAGGACGAGCACCGCCAGGGTGACGAGCGCCGGGACCGGAACAGCCAGTTTTTTGATTCCGCTGCGAACCTTCAAGTCCAAACTCCTCCCGAAAGGGGCTGCCGCGCACAACGCGGCAGCCCCGGAAATATCGGCCTCAGGCCGCGGGCTTTTCGGCCGCCAGTGTCCTGAGAAGCTCCAGGATCATTTCGGCGGCGTCCACCACGCGGGGACCGGGGCGGGCGATGGAAGAGGTGTTGTCAAAAAGGATCGCGCCGGTCTTCACGGCCGACACATTTTCCCAGCCGGCGCGGGAGGCGATCTCCTCGTCCGGGGCCGGGCCTTCGCCGTAATACATCGTGGTGGTGAAGATCAGGTCCGGATCCAGGGCCAGCACCTGCTCTTCGCTGACGCTGTTGTGGCCGGAAAGATCGCCGAAGATGTTCTTAAGGCCCATCATGGCGCACAGGTCGTCAAAGAAGATGCCGCTGCCGCCGGCCCACAGACCCCACTGGAGCGGGCTCTCTTCATAATAAAAGGTCTTCCCTTCCGATCCGAGGGCCTTGGCTTCGGCGGCGATGCCGGCAAGCTCCGCCCGCATGGACGCGATCAGCTCCTCGGCCTCGTCATTCCTTCCCACCACCGCGCCGAGAAGCGCGACGCAGGCGTAGATGTCCTCCAGGCTCTGGGCGTCGGTCACGATCACGCGGATGCCCGCGTCCTCAAGCGCCTTTACCTGCTCCTCGGTCTGGCTCATCACGGTCATGATCACCGCCTGAGGTGACAGTGCGATGATCTCCTCCAGGTTGGTCTCGTAGCCGCTCATCACGGACGGGACCCCCAGCACCTCCTCCGGCCAGTCCACGTACGCGCCGCGGCCCACCACGGTGCTCCCCGCGCCGATGGCGTAAAGGATCTCCGCGTCGCCGGGCTGGAGCACCACCACCCGCTCGGCGGGGGCGTCCAGCGTGATCCTGCGGCCAGCCATGTCGGTCACGGTCACCTGTGTGTCTTCCGCCAGGGCCGGTCCGCAGCCAGCCAGCATCATGACGCACAGAAACAGGGAAATGATTTTTCCGGTCATCCTGATGACCTCCTTTGTATTGTTCGGACGCCTTAAGGGGAAGACAGGTCTCCCGGCTTGGCATCATCCTAATCGGACACCTTCCCACCCAAAGGGCAGTGGCTGCCGGAAAAGGGCTGATCCCTCCTTCCCCGGCGTCGTCCTTTCGTCCGCTTCACGGTTACTGGGATAGCTCGGAAATCTCATCCGCTTCCCATGACGGCAGGGCCGCCGCGTGTCGCCACGCATCCGCTCCTCTCAGCGTCCGCCACAGGAAATTATACGTTGTCCCCTTCCGCATGTCAAACACCTGAGGCCCGTTCCCCCCGGACAGTCCCGCGCTTGCGTCCGGCGGCCGGAGCGAATATAATGATCATACGCAATAAAAGAAGAAAGGGATCCGCCATGATCCAAAGCTGGGCAAAACTGTTTTCCATGGTGACCCTCAGGCGGGGAGAGGAATACTTCCGCCAGGGCCGGGTCACCAGATTGAAGGAGATCTCGCCGGGATGCTATACCGCCCGGGTGCGGGGGACCGAGACTTACTATGTCACCGTGCGGACCGGCAGCCGCCCGAGCATGCACTGTAATTGCCCGGTTTCCGCCCGTGACCTGCGCCCGTGCAAGCACGCGGCGGCCGTCATGTACGCCATCGAATGCGCGGATAAGGCGCCGGAGCCTCCAGCCCCCGTCCGCGGCGCGCCCAAAGTGCCGCTGTTTGGGGAAGAGAGCGCCGCGATCACCCCCGAAAAAGATTCATTTATGGTCAGCGTCCCCTTCTTCGACCTGCGCAAAACATTGAACGGCGTCGCCGTGTCCGCGGAATACAGCGCCCTGGCCGACGAGATGATCCGCCGGGGCCAGGTCCGGACCCCCGAGATCTGGGTGATGGAGACCTATTATTCCGACCGTATCCTTCGAGCCACGGTCACCTTTGACCTGCCCGAAAAGAACGGCTCCCCTTTTACGGTGAGCCTCCAGGCCCGCCGCCACCGCGTCCCCCAGCTCATATGCGATTCCAGGATGCGGAAGTATCCCTGCCTGTCCCAGGATCCCGAAAAGGGGGCACTGTGCCCGCACTGCATCGCGGCGCTGAGGCTGATCGCGCGCGAGCTGGACAGCGGCAGCCTGTCCGCCGGCTATTCCGACATCGCGGGCCAAAGCCTGATCCGGCATTTTTACCAGGGCACCCCCTCCGCTTCCCTGAGGCAGGTTCGAAAAGCCCTACCCATCCGCGTAAGCCCGATGCTGGACACCTCCTCCTATGCCCTGCCCGCGGTCCTCTTCCGGGTGGGCTCCGGAACGCTCCTGCAGTGCAAGGACCTGTGCGCATTTGCCGACGCCTTCCACACCGGCGGCAAATATGACCTGTCCATGAGGGAAGCCCTGGATTTTTCACTCCAGCCCGTCGATGAAGCGTCCCGGCCGATCCTTGATTTCCTGGTCAAGTGGGTCGACAACGACCGCGCCCTGTCCGCCATGCGCCCGGCGGGAAGCGTAAAGAGCGACGCCATGCTCCTGCCCCTGTACGGGGAAAGGCTTGACGATTTTTTTGACCTCTGCCGGGACGCCCCCGTCCCGCAGCGCGGCACCGGAAAGGCCCCCATCCGCCTGGCGGAAAAGTCCGTCCTGCCCGGCGTCACCCTGACCCCGGTCCTTGAGGACGGGCTGCTGATCGGCGTGCGCGGCGAAGGCGAAGCGCCCGAGTACATCATCGGGTCAAGGTACGCCTATATCATGGACAAAAACAGGTCCGAAATGGCCCGCACGGACCTTCTGCCCGTACGGGAATGGAAAAAGCGTTTTCCCGGGCTCACCGGCTCTTTTTCCTTTACCGTCGGCCGGGAGTCGCTTCCGGATTTTTACCGTTTCGTGGTCCCATACCTCAGGGAGCACGCAAAGCTTAAAGAAAACGACGCCGAACGGGTGGTTTCCTGGCTGCCGCCCGCGGGCGAGATCACCTTTTTCCTGGACGCGGACGACGACAGGATCACCTGCACCGTATCGGCCGCTTACGGGGACAGGGAATGGAAGCTGTACCCTGATGACACGCCCGCGGAGCCCTGGCGGGACACCGTCCTGGAGGAGGGCGCCCTGCGCTCCGCCCAGGCGCTCTTTCCCGAAGCGGACCCGGAGCTCCGCTGTCTTTATCACCCACGGGACGACGGCTTTACCTTCTCCCTGATGTCGGGCGGCGCCGACGGCCTGGAAAAATGGGGCCGCGTCATGGCGTCGGACCGTTTCTCCGCCATCCGCATCCGCCGCCGCTTCAGCGTGCAGGCCGGCGTCCGGCTGGAAAACGACCTGCTGACGCTGAGCGTCACCTGCCCCGACCTGAGCGAGAGCGACCTGAAGGAGATCCTGCAGGCCTGCGTGACAAAACAGCGCTGGCACCGGCTGCGCACAGGCGAATACGTGGACCTGGAAAGCGAAAGCGTTGAGGAACTGCGCCGGCTGATGGAAGCCGCCCACACCGACATCCGCAGCTTTGTCGGCGGCAAAATGCACATCCCCGCCTACCGGGCGCTGTTCCTGGACGCGATGATGCGCGAGCACGAGGGCATCCAGGCCACCCGGGACGCGGCCTTCCGGCAGCTGATCCGATCCTTCCGCACCGTATCGGAAAGCGATTTCGACGTGCCCGGATCCCTTGCCGGCGTGCTCCGCCCCTACCAGGCCACGGGCTTCAGGTGGCTGATGACCCTCGCCTCGGCGGGTTTCGGCGGCATCCTGGCCGACAACATGGGCCTGGGCAAAACGATCCAGATGATCAGCTGCCTGAAGTACCGCCGGGACCATACGCCCCCCGGGGAGCGCCTCCCCAGCCTGATCGTCTGTCCCGCGTCGCTGGTATACAACTGGCAGGCGGAATTCGGGCGCTTCGCGCCTGACATGCGCGTAAAGCCTGTGACGGGCACCGCCGCCCAGCGCAGGGACCTGATCGCCCTCGCCGCCGAAAACGACGTGCTGGTCACCTCCTACGACCTCCTGAAGCGGGACGCGGACCTGTACGCCGGCCTCAGGTTCGATTTTCATGTCCTGGACGAGGCGCAGTACATCAAGACCGCCTCTTCCGTCGCCGCCCGGTCCGTGAAGGCCGTCCCTTCCGCCCACCGCTTCGCCCTGACCGGCACGCCGATCGAAAACAGCCTGAGCGAATTGTGGAGCATCTTCGATTTCCTGATGCCGGGCTTCCTGTACGATTACCCCGCTTTCCGCGCCCAGATCGAGACCCCGGCCGTCCGGGACCCTGGATCCGGCGCGATGGAAAGGCTGAAGAAGATGACCTCTCCATTCATCCTGCGCCGGCTCAAAAAGGACGTGCTGCGGGAGCTGCCGGACAAGATGGAGGAGACCCGTACGGTGGTGATGTCCCGCCGCCAGGGAGAACTCTATTCCGCCCAGGTCCACCACCTGAAGGAAATGCTGGAAAACGACGACGGGGAGCCCTTTGCGCGCAAGCGCTTCCGGGTGCTGGCGGAGATCACCAGGCTTCGGCAGATCTGCTGCGACCCCTCCCTGTTCGCGCAGGGGTACGACGGGGAAAGCTGCAAAAGGGAGGCCCTTCAGGACCTGTTGGCCGAGGCCGCCGCGGGCGGGCACAAGACATTGGTGTTCTCCCAGTTCACCTCCATGCTGGACCTGATCGCCGAAGACCTTAAAAAGAGCGGCACCCCCTTTTATATGCTCACCGGCGCCACCCCCAAGGAGGAAAGGACACGCATGGCCGGCGAATTCAACCATAACGGCGTGCCGGTGTTCCTGATCAGCCTCAAGGCCGGCGGCACCGGGCTGAACCTGACCGGCGCCGACATCGTGGTCCATTACGACCCCTGGTGGAACGCCGCCGCCACCAGCCAGGCTACCGACCGCGCCCACCGCATCGGCCAGGAAAAGACCGTGACCGTGTTCAAGCTGATCTGCCGGGACACCATCGAGGAAAAGATCCTGCGCCTGCAGGAAAAAAAGCGGGACCTGGCCGAGGAGATCCTCAGCGGCGAAGGCGCGACCTTCAGCAGCATGACCCGGGAGGAGCTGATGGCGCTTTTGGAGGCGGATTAAGGCGATGGCGCCCCGGCCGGCGCCGCGAAGGACGGTCCCGACGCGCCCGTGCCCCTGCTAAAGCTCCGCGTGATCCTGCGGCATTCCCTCCGTTCACCGTTTTTGGGGTTTAAATTTTTACAGTATTTTTACATTTGCGTTCCGCTTTCGGTTTTTCTATTGACGCCTGCGTACATTTTTGATATAGTACTATATAGAAGCGGCATTTTTCCCAGAGTCTGGTTGTTTCGATGATTTTCGACCTGCGGGAAGGGGGGGTTCATCTTGGGGTGCGCATAGTCCCCGCATCCGTATGGATACAGGCGGCTATGTCCGTTACGGCAATCATTGCTGTCCCACTGAAAGCGGCAGCAAAATAAACGACCGGAAAAGTGCCAAATAAAAAAGCATTGGAAAGAGGGAAGATTATGAAAAAGATCGTTGCGTTGATCCTTGCAGTTCTTATGCTGCTGTCCGTAGGCTTTGCCTTCGCCGATACAGCGCCCGGATTCTACGACGAAGATACTGGCCGCATCAGGATGACCCACAAGCGCTACATCAGGCCTGATTTCGTCGACCGCGAGAATATTGATGAGTTCGTCGGCATCTTTGAGTTCCTTATCAACGGAGTGGCGACGTACGAGAAGGATGATCTGCTCGATGCCCTTTACAATACCGACTTCGGCGATAAGATCTATATGGATCTCGTGGACGCTGAAAAGTATGCTATGGAAGGTTATGACGACCTGCTGTGCTGGATGGCCACCGCTGCGAATATGCTGTGGGTAGCGGGATATCCTCAGAAATGCAACAGCCCCTTCACTGGCCGGCCTTTTGAGTCTCCTGATGAAGTATTTGACTTTTTCAGGCAGGTCAATGATGACGAAGGCGGCTGGGGTGATAACGCCGTCGCGACCTTCTTGGCTCTCTACGGTTTCGATCCTGCATCAGTTACCAGATATGAATTGCTTGGTTGGGCGAACGGCCTGGACTTGGCGTTCCTCGGGTTTAATGACTATACCTATGGCATTGCTGTCCGTTCAATCGATCCCGTCACCGATATGATTCCCGATGACGGCATCTTCCATGATGTGACAGTCACCGGTATCGTGTACGATGAGGACGGTCTCGCTTATATTGTGCTCGCGGATTCCGACAACAATAAGCTGAATCATCCTCCGCACACGACCGCTCCTTGGGAGAGGCCTCGTGCGGCAATGGCTTCCAATTATCCCGACGCTGTGGAAATCTATCCGCTGGAAAAAATTCAGGTTCAGGATCCCATCACCGGCGAATATGACGAATTCTGGCAGATCGTTGGTTACGCTGAATATACCGGCTACCCCACGATTATTACGCTCGTTTATGAGCTCGAGTCCCTGAACTAATCAGAGTTTTTCCCCTATTATTTTGTCTTGATACCGCGCGGCCGAATCCGGAACGGAAGCCTGGTTGTTCCTCCGGATCCGGTCGCTGCACAGCAAAACCATCAAGCGGACCGTCACCGCACAGCGGCGATGGTCCGCTTTTTTGTTGATACGGCTCATATTGTAACTATTTCTGTTAATCAGCAGCCAAACAGTGTTGATAGTGATCTGCAGCAGCCGGTTTGTCCTGATCGACAAAACTGATGACGACTACCTCGAAAAAGTGATGAAGTCATTCATGCGTGAGCCGTGAAATACCCATTCT